>NZ_QHKO01000010.1 GCF_003260125.1 Lujinxingia litoralis | reverse complement strand
GGCGGGAGTGGGGTGGAAGAGGGGGGAGGTGAGCCCCCCGGAGAGGCGTCAGGTGAATGCCCGCAGGGGCAGGAGACTGGCAAAACCACCCGAAAGGGGTAATGCCAGGCGCTCACTCACAGGAAAAGCGGGCCCGAAAGAGGCCCCTGACGTCTAAGGGGAGCGCGATGCGATACGTGGACATGAAGCGGAAACGGGTGGTCCGGGCTCTGGGGATGCTGATGCTCGCTGCCGTGGTGGTGTCGGGCTGTGGCGGCGAAGGGGGCTTTGGTTCGGAGTGCGCCCGGGGCGAGTGTCCCTCCATGCGTGCGATCACCGACGATCTGGCCGACCGGGTGGAGGTGGAATGGACTGGCGAGTCGGACGCAGAGATCGTGCTGCCTGCGCCCAGAGAGCAGGTGATTTTTGGGGGCACGATGCTCAACGAGAGCCCTCCGCCCACCTTTACGTTTGAGGGAGAGCCAGGGCAGTGGGTGGCGATTACGGTGTACTCGCGCGGGATGGCCTGGCCGACCTTTCGAGTGGGGGAGGGCCACGGGTACACCCGCTGGAGCCTCACGAATCGGGAGGAATATGGGGTCGCTCGCCGGGTGATGTTGCTGCCTCGTGAGGGGACGTATTCCCTGCGTGTGTACAGCGGGGTCAAGAGTGATGTGGCGGCAGACAGGTTGACCAGTGGTGGGGAGGACGCTCATTTTGTGGGGGTGATCGAGACCCTTGCTCCCCCGGCGCCGCGTGCGCTGCCGGTGGATGGGCCGGTTCGAGAGGAGCGTTTTCTTAACGTGCAGCGCTCGCTCTATCAGCTTGAAGAGGGGCAGGGAGGGCCTGTGGGGCTGCAGGTCGAGGCGTTTCATGACGATGGACACCCCTACTTTGCCCTGACGATGACCCTCGGGGATATCGCTCCCCTGGCGAGCTCCGATCTGCGTATTCGGAGCATCCCGATACGCCGCAATCCGGTGCTGCGCCGGGTGGTGAATCTCGAGGAGGAGCCTCAGGTTCACGTGGATCTGAATAACCATACCAACAACTACGGGTGGTATCGGGTCAGCGCCCGCGCGCTTGAGGCGATGGCGCCCGAGGCGCAGTTGCGCGCCGAGGAGGAGGGGGCGCCCGGTCAGATTATGGTGGCCTATCACCGAAACTGGGCGGGAGCTCCCGCCCAGCTGGAGATTCGTAAAGGGGGGACGCCGGTAATCACCGATGATGACGTCCCCGGGGTGGGAGAGCAGTCGTATACGAAGGGGGCGGTGGAGTACGCCCTGTACCTGGAGGAAGGGGACTCGGTGGAGGCCCGGCTTACCCCGGCCGCAGGGACGCCGCTTTATGAGGCCGAGGTGCACGTCGAGGTCAAGGAACCCCTGGCCATCTGGGAGGCCTATCCCGGAGCCCAGGGCGTCCAAATAGAGTATAAAGAGAGGCTCGGCGCACGTCGCAGCGAGTACGTTCTGCTCAACGTACGGGAACCCACCGGGGTGACGATCTCGGCCAGCGGGGCGGGGGGGGAACTTGAGTACGCCAGCGCCGCGGATGTGGATGTGTACCTGTATGACATCGACGACCCGAGTGCGCCCCTGCGGAGTAAGCAGGGTTTCGGAGGAGAGCGCTTCTGGAGCCGGCTGGAAGCCGGGCGTTATTTGGTTCAGTTTGAGGGCTACTCGCGACTCGAACTCGGGATGTGGCTGAGCGCGGAGTACGATCCGCCCCGGTAAAAAGGTGTGCGGACGGCAAGCGCCGACAGCCTGCGGGCTCCCCTTCCAGGCATTCAAAAACCTTTATTGCTCCGCTCGGGGGACAGGGTTAAGCTTCGCTCCCTTCATTCAGTGATGTGTGCAGCGCGCGCATAATGTGCGCCCGCGCAGTGGTCATCGTAGTCTGAGCAGTGGGTAAGTGATGTCGAAAAAAGTCGTGATTCTGGGCGGTGGCGTCGGTGGGATGAGCGCGGCTCAGGAGTTGGCCGAGCGCGGGTTTGATGTCGACGTGTATGAGCGTCTGGAGGTGCTCGGCGGCAAGGCCCGCAGCATCCCGGTGCCGGACTCGGCCACCGGCGGGCGAAAGCCCCTGCCCGGGGAGCACGGGTTTCGGTTTTTCCCGAGCTTTTATCGCCACATCTTCCACACGATGAAGCGCATTCCCTTTGGGACCAACCGCCGCGGGGTCTACGACAACCTGGTCGAGACCACCCACGTGATGGCCGCGCGCGAGGGGATGACCGAGATCTCCTTCCCGCTCTACGTGCCCGAGCGTCTGGAAGACTGGGAGATGCTCTACCGGCTGCTCGTCAAAAACGAGGCCAACATCCCGCGCGACGAGATGCTCTTTTTTGCCCGCAAGGTCCTCAAGTTTCTGACGGCCTCGCAGGCGCGGCGCGACGAGGAGTACGAGAACATCACGTGGTGGGATTTTGTCGAGGCCGATGGCAAGTCCAAAGAATACGTCGACTTTCTGGCGGTGGGGCTCACCCGCGACCTGGTGGCGATGCAGGCCGAGATCAGCAGCTCGCGCACCGTCGCCCGCATCTATGTGCAGCTGATGCTGGGCATCCTGCAGCCCTGGCTTCACGTGGATTCCATCCTCAACCGACCCACCACCGAGGCCTGGATCGACCCCTGGGAGGCCTACCTCACCCAGCTCGGGGTGACCTTCCACCGCGGGGCCAGCCTGGAGTCCTTTGATTACGACCCGGGCGCCGGGCGCATCACCGGGGTGCAGATCGCTCAGGGGGGCGCCAGCTACCGGGTGGAGGCCGACTACTTTGTGAGCGCGCTGCCGGTGGAGGCGATGGCCGGGAAGGTCAGCGCCGAGATGGCCGCCAGAGATCCGATGCTGGCCACCCTCGACCAGCTCCAGACCGGGTGGATGAACGGTATCCTCTTCTTTTTGCGCAAGGACCTCGATATCAACCACGGGCATATCCTCTATGTGGATAGCCCCTGGGCGCTGACGTCGATCTTTTCGCAGAACTTCTGGGAGGATGTCGACCTCTCGGAGTACGGGGAGGGCGATGTGCAGGGGATCCTCTCGCTGTGCATCTCGGACTGGAACACCCCCGGGGTGCTCTACGGAAAGCCGGCGAAGGAGTGCACGGCCGAGGAGATCAAGGAGGAGGTCTGGGCGCAGATCACCGCTCGCCTCAACGATACCGGCACCATCTTTTTGGACCCGGCCGACATCATCACCTGGTTCCTCTCACCGACCATCGAGATCAACGCCGGAGAGCCGACCCGTAATACCGAGCCGCTCTTGCTCAATACGGTGGGCTCGCTGCGCTATCGGCCGGAGGCTTCCACCCAGATTGAGAACCTCTTTCTGGCCAGCGACTACGTGCGGACCACCACGGATCTGGCCACGATGGAGTCGGCCAACGAGGCGGCGCGCCGGGCGGTCAATGGCATTCTGGGGCGAGAGGGCTGGCGGCTGGGGTTGTGCCGGCTCTACGAGTTGGAGGAGCCGGTGATCTTTAAGCCGGCCCGGGCCCTGGATGCGCTGCGCTTTAAGATGGGACTCCCGCAGCTGGAGTATCTCTAAGGAGCGTGCGTCGCCCCGGTTGATCCCCGTATGGGCGGGCCGGCGCGTTTTTTCCCTGAATTTCTGGTGCTCGACCCCGCGGTCGAGCCGCCGCCCCGGAGATCCTGGCCCGGGGAGGGACCGATGTTGTTGAGCCGCCGCTCCCTGGTGAGTGTGCAGTATGAGGTGTTTTAGATGATGGACGCGGACTCGGTAGGATGGCTGGAGCGCGCGGTGCGGCGCTTTATGCCGGCAGAGGCGCTGGAAGACTCGACCAAGCTCTTTCGGGCGCGGGTGGTCGTGGCGCTCTCCTTTGCGCTGGCGGTCTTTGGCCCGGTGTACGCGAGTATCCTCTACCTGGTGACGGGCTCCACGGCGGAGTCGATCGCCACGATCTTTGCCACGCTGGGGGTGGTGGCCGGGCCCTTCCTGATGAAGGCGCGGGTGCCCCTGGTGGTGGTGGGCAACTGGCTGACCTTTTGCGGGTTTGCGCTCTTTGCCTTTGTGGCCTCGCGGGAGCTGGGGCTGGCGGTGCTGATCTGGCAGGTGGTCTTTGCGATGTTTGCCGCGCTGATCGCCGGTAAGCGCTCGGCGCTGGCCTGGCTGGTGATCATGTCGGCGACGACGGCGTATTTTTATGTGGATCTGATCCGCGGGGCGCCGGCTCAGGGGATCTGGCTTAACACCACGCAGCTGATCTGGGAGATGAGCCTGGTCATCGGGATGTTTGCCGCCGTGATGGTGCTCACCCTGACCTACGAGACGATCAAGGAGTGGGCGGTGGCCGAGGTGCGTCGCAGCGAGGCGCAGACCCGGGCGATCTTTGATGCGGCGCCTGACGGCATCCTCACGCTGAGCGAAGAGGGCCGGGTGGGGCGGGTGAACGCCGCGGCGCTCCAGCTGCTGGGCTACGATTCGACGGAGCTGCGGCGGGTGAATTTCTGGTCGTTGCTGCCCCGGGTGAAGACCTCGTTGCCGGCCTGTGGCTTTGAGGAGGCCGCGCAGGAGGAGACGCCGGAGCAGGGGCTCTTTCAGGAGGCGCGGGAGCATGGCGAGGGGCTCAGCGCCTGGCTGGGGCGCGGTCACGAGACGGTGGCCCGGCGGCGCGAGGGCGCGTCTTTTCCGGCCGAGCTCTCGTTGACGCGGATCGGTGAGGAGGAGCGCTTTGTGGCGATTCTGCGCGACATCACCGAGCGTCGGGAGTTTCAGGAGAGCCTTAAGATCGCCCGGGATCAGGCCGTGGAGGCCAATCACGCCAAGAGTCGCTTTCTGGCCAACATCAGCCACGAGCTGCGCACGCCGCTCAACGCGATCATCGGCTACAGCGAGCTGATCCTGGATGACCTCGAGGAGTTTGAGCGCGTCGACGCCGAGGGGTTGCGCCCCGACATCACCAAGATCGGCAAGGCCGGGCGCCACCTGCTCGGGTTGATCAACCAGGTGCTGGACCTGGCCAAGGTCGAAGCCGGCAAGATGGACGTGTACGTGGAAACCATCGATGTGCGGGAGCTTCTGGAGGAGGTCACCGACACGATCATGCCGGTGGTCACCAAAAATAAGAACACGCTTCAGGTGAGCCTGAACCAGGCTCCAGACGTCGTGCGTGCCGATCGCATGAAGTTGCGCCAGGTGCTGATCAATCTCTTGTCGAACGCCTCCAAGTTCACCGAAGAGGGCACCATCGAGGTGCGGGTGGTCGAGCATCCGGAGCAGCGCTGCGTGTTTGAGGTGATCGACAGCGGCATCGGCATCCCGCCGGAGAAGCTCCAGGCGCTCTTTGAGGCGTTTCGCCAGGCCGACGACTCCACCACCCGGGAGTACGGGGGCACCGGGCTGGGGCTGACGATCAGCCAGCATTTTGCGCAGCTGATGCGGGGCGACATCGAGGTGGAGAGCCAGGTTGGGGAGGGCTCGACCTTTCGCGTGATCCTGCCGCTGGACTTCGACGACGAGGAGCAGGTGGTGGTTTCCGCGGAGGCCCCGCACGAGGAGCGTGCCACCGAAGAGGCCCGGGAGGAGGGCCCGGAGCTGGACGAGGAGCTGGTCGAGGAGAGCCCGGCGGCGGAGGGGGGACCGCGGGTGCTGGTGATCGACGACGATCCCACGGTGCATCAGCTGATGAAGCGCTACCTGCCCCGCCAGGGCTTCTGCGTGCACACCTGCCTGGGGGGAGAAGACACCCTGGAGGTGGTGCGGTCGGTGCGCCCCGATGTGATCACCCTGGATGTGCTCATGCCCGAGGTCGACGGCTGGGATGTGCTCCGCCGGCTCAAAGAAGATCGGGAGCTGAGCGCGATCCCGGTGGTGATGGTCACGATTGTCAGCGAGAAGAACGTGGGCCTCTCCCTGGGGGCGGCCGATTACCTGACCAAGCCCGTCGATCGCCACGAACTCTCCCGGGTGCTGCACGCTCATGTGGCCTCACCGGGGGTGGGGCCGGTGCTGGTGGTGGAAGATGACGATGCCACCCGCGAGCTTCTGATACGCACGATCCGCGGCGGGGGCTGGAAGACGCTGGGGGCCTGCGACGGGCTGGAGGCGCTGGACTTCATCGACGGGGGCGCCGCGCCCAGCGCGATCCTGCTCGATCTGATGATGCCGCGTCTCGACGGGTTCGGGCTTTTGGAGCGTTTGCGTCGTCGCCCGGAGGCCGCCGACATCCCGGTGATCGTGTTTTCGGCCGCCGATCTCGACGCCCGCGATCGGGAGCGTTTAAGCCGGGATGTGACGCGGATCCTCAAGAAGGGCGGCTTTGTGAAGAAGCAGCTGCTCCACGATCTGCGCCAGGCCATTGAGTCGGGGCGGCGCGCCTCCGAGGATCGCGTTTAAGGGGCCTCCACCACAAGCAGGCCCGGGCTGAACACCCGGTGGCGTACCGAGCGCCCGATCAGCGCCTGGACCCGGGCCAGTCGGCGAGCGATGTCGCGGGGATCGAAGCCGGGGAACTTGCCCCGGGCGTAGGCGTTGGCCACCCGGTGGCGGTGGGAGAGGGGGCGCGCCAGGGCTTTGGTGCGCTCGACCACCTGGCCGGCGAGCTCCTCGGCATAGAGGAGCGCGTCGGAGGGAGCCCCTTGAGGGGAGAGCGAGCGCTGGGCCTGCTGGAGCACCTCCAGGATCAGGGGCAGGGCTTCGCCGCGGAAGTTGTGCAGCAGCGCCAGCGCGCGGGGATCGGAGGGAGGAGTGGCCGGCCGCGGAGGCAGCTCCCGGCGGGGGCGCCGCGTGAGGGAGGCCACCGCGTCGAGCACCTCCTCGATCGAGGTGCAGTGCTGGCCGAAGAGGTTGGGTAAAAAGAGGGCGTCGGGGCCGCGGGAGTCGTCGGGGTGGAAGTTGATCACCGGGCGTCCGGCCAGGTGGGCCTCCAGCCCGGTGGTGCAGCCATCGTGGATCAGGCAGCGGCAGGCCAGCAGCCAGGGCGCCACCGGCCCCTGGTGGAGCACATGCAGGTGGGGCAGGCCGGCGAAGATGCGCTCATAGAGGGCCGGATCTTCGGAGGGGTGGGGGCGGAGCACGATGGACTGGTGGCCAAAGCGCTGGCTGAGTTCGTGGACCAGGCGCACAAAGCGGCTGAGCTGCTCGGTCTGGCGGGCCCAGCTCTCGATGGTGTGGCGGCGGCTGGCCGGGGAGTCGGGGTCAAAGCCGTTGTAGGAGCTGAAGACGAAGTCGCGACCCATGCGGTTGTTGGTGCGGGCCAGGTTGGTGTTGACCAGGATGAAGTCGCCGTAGCGCTGGCGCTGTTTTCGGGCGTCGGCCTCGAAGTAGGGGCGCCAGTCGGGACGGTAGAGGTCAAAGCCGGGGTGGCCGGTGGTCAGGATGTGGTCGGCCAGGTTTGGCGCGCGCATCCGGTAGGTGTCGCGCTGAAAGTCGCCCCAGGTGAGCACGTAGTCATCGCCGGCCAGGTGGTCGGGGTGGAGGCGGCTGTGGAGCACCTGGCGCCAGCGCTCTTCGGTGCCCGGGTAGACGGCCCCCTCGGTGTCCAGGTGCACGAAGCAGAACTGGCGGGACTTTAGGAGGTGATAGTCGTCGAGGCGGTCGGGGAAGTGGGGCCGGATGGCGTTTTTACCCAGGTAGACCCCGTGGTCGAGGTGGCGGCACAGGCGCATCAGCGTTTCGTGCAGGCCGATGTAGATGCGGTTGTGGGCCCGGGCGCTCAGGGCGGCCATGACCAGGCGAAAGTCGAGCTCGCGGTTGATCGTCTCGACGGGGAAGAGGATGGGGATCGGGGCGCTCATTTTAACCTCAGCTGGCGGGCGCCGGGCAGGGCGGTGGGCGGCTGGTGGGCGGCCTGGACCATTTGCTGGAAGGTGGGACAGCGGGCGGCCAGCTCGTCGTAGGTGCCCTGATCGATGAGGCGGCCCTGGTCCAGGACAAAGAGGCGATCGCAGTGGCGTACGGTGCTCAGGCGGTGGGCGATGATGATCAGGGTCATCTGGCCGGAGAGGCGATCGATGGCGCGGGTGATCTCGCGCTCGGTGGTGTTGTCCAGCGCGCTGGTGGCCTCGTCGAGCACCAGGAGATCGGGGCGGCGGTAGAGCGCGCGGGCGATGCCTAAGCGCTGGCGCTGGCCGCCGGAGAGGCGCACGCCGCCTTCGCCGATGGTGGTGTCCAGGGCCTCGGGAAGTGCAGAGATGTAGCTGGCGAGCTGGGCGTCGTGGAGGGCGCGCCAGACCTCGTCATCGTCGATGTGGGCGTCGGGCAGGCCAAAGGCGATGTTGCGCCGGATGGTATCGTCCATCAGGTAGACCGGCTGGGCGATGTAGCCCAGGTTGGCCTGCCAGCGTTCCAATTCGGCGTGAATGTTTTGTCCGTCGACCAGGACCTGGCCCTGGTCGGGAGGGAGCAGGCCCAGGATCAGGTCCACACAGGTGGTTTTGCCGGCGCCGGAAGGGCCGACGAAGGCCACGGATTGCCCCCGTTCAATGCGGAGGTCGATCTCGCGCAACGCCGGCTCTCCGCTCTCGGGGTAGGTGTAGTTGACCTGGTGCAGACGCAGCTCCCGGGTGAGGGGGCGAGGGTTGTCGCGGGGGCCGTGGGGCGGGGCTGTGTCGGTGTCGGTGGCGTCGAACGCCGAGGCGTTGAGGGCCGCCAGGTCGCCGGCGATCACGTCGACGCTGGGGCGAAAGTGGCGGATGCTGGTCAGCGCGGCGATGATGCGGGTTAACGAGGGCATCATGCGCACGGCGGCCATGGCAAAGAGGCCCAGCACCGGCAGGATCTGGGTCAGGGGCTGGCCGCGGGCGATGAGCATCAGCACCACCAGGATCATGCCGGCCAGGCCCAGGGTCTCGATCACATGGCGCGGGATCTCTTTGATAAACGAGTGAAAGCGCATGGCGCGGGCGTAGCGGGTGCTGTGGGCGGTGTAGGTGTCCAGGAAGAAGTCCTGCACGCCCAAAAGCTGGGCTTCTTTGACGCCGCCCAGGCCCTGGTTGACCCACTGGATCATCTGCCCGGAGTGGTGTTGCTGGGCCTTGCCCAGGCGCGTCGATTTCTGGCGTACCGAGCGGTAGAAGCCGTAGCTGACCAGCCCGAAGCTGAGCATGGCCACCGGGGCGATCAGGGGTTCGACGGCCGCCAGCAGGAGCGCGATCACGCAGACCACCATCAGCTCCACGGCCAGGGTGAGCAGGGGGATGACTACGTGGACAAAGCTTAAGCGCACCTCTTCGTTGACGTTTCGCAGGAGCTGGGCGCTGTTGCGATGGAGGTGAAAGGCGTAGGGGCTGTACAGGTAGGCACCGAAGAGGCGTCGGGAGAGGCGGACCTGGTTGTCGAAGACGAAGCGAAATTTCAGGTGATACATCAGGCCGAGGACGGCGTTTTTGATCACGAAGGTCAAGAGCAGGGTCAGCCCGGCGGCCATCACGATGCCGTTGGCCGAGGAGATGCCCAGGGAGCTCAGCAGGGTCTGAGCGCCGGGCATCTGGTAGGCCTGGGTGGGGTCGTTGAGCAGCGAGATAAAGGGCATGACGATGCCCACGCCCAGGGCTTCAAAGCCGGCGCCGACGAGCATCAGGGCGAAGAGGCCGCCGAGCTGTCGGCGCTGTCGGCGATCAAAGAGCGAGCCAATCTGTCGAAATAAGGTCATCGGTCCCCCCGAGGAGCCTGTGAGCAGGCGATGCACAGAAAGCTAGGCACCCGGCGCCGGGGCGAGAAGGGGGGGAGGCGGGCCGGGGGGAGGGGGCGAATTTTTTAAGGGGGAAGGCTTGAGGGGGAGGCGGTGGTGTTCAATTTTCTGTGTGACGTCGGCCGGGCCGGGAGTGGGGCTCGGGGGTTTGGAAAGTGGTTTAAGTATCAGGGGTTAGGTTCGGTTTGGGCTCGGGGGTCAGGGGGGCGAAAGGCTCCCTTTTTTGGGGGCCTGCAGAGCGGGCGCGGGGGATGAACGGGTGGAATTATTGAGCTTATCGTCAGCAGGTCTTTACTGCGAGCGCGGGGGTCTTCATTGAGTCGACGCAGCCACATTGTTTACGTGAGTCTGGATGGGATGATGGAGCCTCTGGGCACCTCCCAGGTGCTGCGCTACGTGCGGGCGCTGGCCGAGCGGGGGGAGTGGCGCTTTACGCTGGTGAGTCTGGAGCGGGAGCGCGACCGGGCCGAGGGGCAGGGGGCGCGGGAGGCGGCGCTGGCCCGGGAGCTGGCGGCGGCCGGGATCGGCTGGGAGCGGGCCGATTACGACGAGGGGGGCGGGCCGGCGGCGGTGGCCCGCAACATCAGCCGGTTACGGGCGCTGGTGCGGGAGGTGATGGCCCAGGGGCGCATCGATCTGGTGCACGCCCGCAGCTACGTGGCGGCCTCGGTGGTGAGGGGGCTGGGGCTGGAGTACCTCTTTGATATTCGCGGCTACTGGGTGGATGAGCGCCGGGAGCAGGGCCGCTGGTTTGATGGTCCGGTGCGCCTGGGGCTGGCCCGGCGCTGGGAGCGGGGGCTGTATCAGGGGGCCCGGGCGGTGGTGAGCCTGACCCGGGAGGCCGCCGAGGAGATTCGCGAAGGCAAGTTTGGGCCATGGCCGGCGGGCCGGGAGGTGGAGGTGATCCCGACCTGCGTGGACTATGGCGAGTTTGGCCTGGGGGGGCCCGGCGACGCCGGGGCAGTGCCAGAGTCGGTGCGCGAACGTCTGCGCGGGGCGCTGGTGGTGGGCATGGTCGGGGCGGTCAGTCAGGCGTACTGCGTGGAGGCATCGGTACGCCTCTTTGAGCAGGTGCTGGCCCGGCGCCCCGATGCCCATCTGCTGTGTCTGACACGGCAGGCCTCGGCGTTGCTGGCAATTTTACAGAAGGCGCGCCTGGATCCCTCTACCTACACGCTGGCCAGCGCGCCCCACGATCAGATGGCCAGCTGGCTGGGATTGATGGACTGGGGGCTCTTGCTGCGCAAGGCCGAGCCCTCGCATCGGGCGGCGATGCCGACCAAGCTGGCGGAGTTTTTTGCCAGCGGGGTGCGCCCGATTCAGTGGGGATGCAATCGGGAGGTGCGGCGGTGGGTGGAAAAAGCCCAGAGCGGGGTGGTGCTCGAGGATTTGAGCGAGTCGGAGTTGCGCCGGGCCGCCGGGGAGATCGCCGCCTCGGAGCGCTGCATGCATACGGCGTTGAAGGCGCGGTGGTTGACCCAGGCGCATTTCGATCTGACCGAAGGGGTACGCCGCTACGGGGCGCTCTATGAGCGATTGCTGGGGAGCCGAGAGCGTCTGAAGGTGTTGTTTTTGACCGAGGGCCAGACCGTGCCGGCCTCCCGCTACCGGGTCGAGCAGCTGGTGCCCCATCTGCAGGAGCGGGGCATCGCCTGCGAGGTGAAAGCGGCCTACGGGAAGGGATACAACCGCCTGGGCGACGGAGCCCTGGGCAAGCTCTACAAGCTGGGGTGCAGCTTAAAGCGGGTGCCCTGGGGGCTGCAGGCCGAGGGGTACGACGTGGTCTTTTTGCAGCGCCTGGCGCTTCCCTTTAGCGGGGCGCCGGAGGCGCTGGCCGCGGCGCGCAACCCGCGGGCGATCTTCGATGTGGATGACGCGATCTTTCGCGGGCCCGATGGCAACGAGGATCGCCGGGGGGCCCGGGCCTTTGAGCAGGCCTGCGAGGCGGTGGCGCATGTGATCTGTGGCAATGAGTACATCGGGGCGCATGTGCCCTCGGGGGTGCCGACCTCGGTGATTCCCACGGTGGTCGATACCCGGCGTTACCGGCCGCCGGCCAATCGCCCGGCGGGGCCGGTGGTGATCGGGTGGATGGGGACCCGCTCGAACTTCGGGAGCCTGGAGTGCGCGCTGCCCCTGTTGCGCCGGCTGGTGGAGGAGCGCGACGATGTGATCGTCCGGCTGATCTCCAATGGCGAGTTTGAGCCGCTGAAGGGGGTGGCGCGGGTGGAGCAGCGGGCCTGGTCGGCGGAGCGGGAGGTGGCCGAGTTGCAGGGGTTTGATGTGGGGATCATGCCCCTGGTGGAGAACGCTGCCACCCGGGGTAAATGCGGCTTTAAGCTGCTGCTCTACATGTCGGCCGGGCTGCCGGTGGTGGCCTCGGCGGTGGGGGCCAACCGCACGATTCTGGAGGGGAGTCGGGCCGGGATTTTGGCCGGGGATATGGCGGAGTTTGAGCGCGGGCTGCGCGAGCTCATCGACCAGCCGGCCCTGCGGGTGCGGATGGGGCGCCGGGGGCGCCGGCTGGTGGAGGAGCGCTACTCGGTGGAGGCGGTCATCGATCGCTATGTGGCCATTTTAGAGGAGGTCGCTGAGCGCGCGCCGCGGGTCCGCCCGGTGGACGCGCCGCTGCGGGCGGCCGGGGGGTGACGCGTGTCTCTGGCCGGGGGGCGTTGTCGGAGACACGCGTCATACGGGGTGCCGAGCAAGAGCGGGGGGAGTATGGGGGGAGGAGGTCGGGCACCGGCGGCGCCCGGGAAGAGGGGGGCGCTAAGAAAAGATTTGGGAGTGCCGTCGGATACCGGGGCAGCAGGAGCCGGGAGAGGGAGCCGGTGCCGCGCCCCAAAACATATGCGACATCGACCGGGCTTAAGAAGCGGCCCGCGGACGATTCTGACACGTTGGCAGTAGCGAGCGGAGGGGAGCATGGATGCGAGCCACCTGTTGGTGACGGGAGGGGCGGGGTTTATCGGTGCCAATCTGGTGCACTGGTTGCGCCGGGAACACCCCGGGGTGCGGGTGAGCGTGGTTGATAAGCTGACCTACGCCGGGAATCGGCGTTACCTGGAAGAGCTGATTGCTCGCCGGGAGGTGCCGCTGATCGTCGCCGACATCGCCGACCGGGAGGCCATGGAGGGCCTCTTTGCCCGGTCGGATTTTGACGGGGTGATTCATCTGGCGGCGGAGAGCCATGTCGATCGCTCCATTTCGGGGCCGGCGGCGTTTATTCAGACCAACGTGGTGGGCTCCTTTGTGCTGCTGGAGGCGGCCCGCCAGGCCTGGGAGAAGCGCGGGATTGAAGGGCGCTTTCTGCATGTCTCCACCGATGAGGTCTACGGCAGCCTGGGGCCGCGCGGCGCGTTCAGTGAGCGTTCGCCCTACGATCCGAGCAGCCCCTACTCGGCGACCAAGGCCTCCAGCGATCATTTGGCCCGGGCCTACCATCGCACCTACGGGATGGATGTGGTGATCACCAATTGCTCCAACAACTTCGGGCCCTATCAGTATCCGGAGAAGCTCATCCCGGTGATCATTCGACGGTTAAGCCAGGGGCTGGAGGTGCCGGTGTACGGCGACGGGCGCCATGTACGTGACTGGCTCTATGTGGAGGATCATTGCCGCGCGCTGGGGCTGGTCTTTGAGCAGGGCGAGAGCGGCCAGAGCTACAACGTGGGGGCGCATAACGAGTGGACCAATCTGGAGCTGGTCCACACCCTGGGGGAGCTTGTCGACCGCCGGTTGGGCCGCGCCGAGGGGACCGCTCGGAGTCTGGTGCGCTTTGTGGCCGATCGGCCCGGCCATGACCGGCGCTACGCCATCGACGCCGGGCGTATTCGCAAAGATCTGGGGTGGGAGCCGGCCTGGAGCTTTGAGGCGGCCCTGGAGCATACGGTGGACTGGTATCTCACGCATATGGACAGGATCTGGGCGCCGGGGCCGGTGTCGCCGGGGCGATGGGCGTAACTTCTACGATTCGGGTGTCGGGGCCGCGTGTGGCCCGGCGCCTGCAACGCGCAGACATGAGGGGGCATCATGAGGGGTGTGGTTCTGGCGGGGGGCACGGGCAGCCGGCTCTTTCCGCTTACCAAGGTCACGAACAAGCATCTTCTTCCGGTGGGACGTCAGCCGATGCTGATCCACCCGATCTTCAAACTTCGGGAGGCCGGCATCTCGCAGATTCTCATCGTCACGGGCACCGAGCATATGGGCGATGTGGTGGGCCTGCTGGGCAGCGGTCGAGATTTTGGCTGCCAGTTCACCTACCGCGTTCAGGACGAGGCCGGCGGCATCGCCCAGGCGCTCTCGCTGGCCGAGAACTTCTCCAGCGGGGAGCCGGTCTGCGTGGTGCTGGGCGATAACATCTTTGAGGACAGCATCGCCGATGAAGCGCGGCGCTACCGGGAGCAGGGCGGCGGGGCGCGCATTTTGCTCAAAGAGGTGCCCGATCCGGAGCGCTACGGGGTGGCCCGGGTGGAGGGGGATCGGGTGGTCGAAATTCTCGAAAAACCGCAACGACCGCCGAGCAATCTGGCCGTGACCGGGATGTATTTCTTTGATGCCCAGGTCTACGAGATCATCCGCCGTCAGCGCCCCTCGGCCCGCGGGGAGTACGAGATCACCGACGTCAACAACGCCTACATCGAGCGCGAAGAGCTGAGCTGGGGGAGGCTGCGGGGCTGGTGGACCGATGCCGGCACCTTCACCTCCTATCATCAGGCCAACCGCTGGGTGATGGACGCCAACCGGGAGGATGTATGAGCCGGATCGAAGAGCAGGAGTCCCTCTCCAAGATCGTGGGTGTGGTGGTGCGCTCGCTGACCCGCCACAGCGATCCGCGGGGGTGGTTGATGGAGCTGTGGCGACAGGATCAGCTCCCGCAGGATTTCTGGCCGCAGATGACCTACATCTCACAGACCGCCCCGGGGGTTGCGCGCGGGCCCCATGAGCATGTCGATCAGGCCGACTACTTCTGTTTTCTGGGGCCGGGCACCTTTCGGTTGCATCTGTGGGACAATCGCCCGCCCTCGACCAGTTATGAGCGCTACGAGGTCTTTGAGCTTGGCGAGGAGCAGCCCGCGGCGGTGATCATTCCGGCCGGGGTGGTGCACGCCTATCAAAATATCAGCCGCGGGCCCGGGTGGGTGATCAACTGCCCCAACCGCCTCTATCGCGGCGAGGGTTATGCTGAAGAGGTCGATGAGATTCGTCATGAAGACGATCCTCAATCCCCCTTTCAGCTCGGGAGAGCGCGCTAGCATCAGGCGCTTTAGGGGGGCGCGCGCGCCGGGGGGAGCGCGCGCAACCTGTCAATGATGCGCCGGGGAGTGAGCCGGGGCGTGGGGCGAGAGTCCGGCGTTTCGGCGCCCCGGCGCATAAGTCGAAGGAGCCGGCAACCACAGCAAGGGGGAAGGATGCGGGCAGCACGCTTTGTGATCTCACTGGATCTGGAACTCTTCTGGGGGGTGCGCGATCACCGCCGTCTGGAAGACTATCGGGTGGAGCTGCTGGGGGTACGCCGGGCGGTTCCGGCGATGCTCAAGCTCTTTGAGGAGTACGGGGTGATGGCCACCTGGGCCACCGTCGGGATGCTTTTCTGTGAGAGTCGCGACGAGCTGCTGGCCAGCCTCCCGCGGCGCATTCCGGCCTACCGCGATGCGTCGCTCTCGCCCTACCCGCATATCGCGTCGATTGGACGCGATGAGGTCGAGGATCCCTTTCATTTCGGGCTCTCGCTGGTGCGCCTCATCGAAGCGAGTCCGGGCCAGGAGATCGCCTCGCATACCTTCTCGCATTACTACTGCTGTGAGCCGGGGCAGGGGCCGGCGGAGTTTGAGGCGGACCTGGAGGCGGCGGTGGCCGTCGCCGGGAGGCGCGGACTGCGGCTGCGGAGCCTGGTGTTTCCGCGCAATCAGATGCGGCGCGACTACCTGGAGATCTGCCGGCGCCTGGGGCTGGAGGTGTATCGGGGAAATCCGCCGGGCTGGCTCTATCGGGCTCATGATCGGGCGCAGAATACGGGCATGCGCCGGGTCGCGCGTCTGATCGACAGCGTGGCTCCGCTGACCGGCGCGCGCTGTGTCTCGGAGGGCTCTCCGCTGGCGCGCCAGCCGGTGGATGTGCCGGCCACGCGCTTCTTTCGGCCGCTGGCCACCCGGAGCGCGTGGCTGGCGCGTCGTCAGCGCGTGCGGATCTGCCGCGAGATCGATGAGGCGGTGCGGCGCGGGGGCATCTACCACCTGTGGTGGCACCCGCATAACTTCGGGGTGGGACTGGAGGCGCATCTCTCCGAGCTGCAGTACATTCTCGAACATATGGCGCGCTGGCGGGACGCCGGCCAGCTGGTGACGGCGACGATGGCCGAGGCCGCGCGTCAGGGCATCTCAGATCAGGAGGGACCATGGGCGAGCGCCGCGTGGTGATGTTGGCAGGCCCGGGAGCTGTTACGCCGATGCTCTATCACGAGCTGGCAGGGCGTTTCGGGCCGGTGCAGGTGATTATGGAAGCACCGATGTCCCGCGTCGACTTTATGCGTCGGCGCGCTCGAAAGCTGGGCTGGGTGAAGGTCGGGCACCAGACGCTCTTTCAGGCGGTGGTGGCCCCGGCGCTGCGCCTGGAGGGGCGCCGTCGCATTCACGAGATTCAGCGGGCCTATGACCTGCGTCGGGAGCCAATTCCTCCGGGGCAGATCTCGGCGGTGCCTTCGGTGAACTCCGAGGAGGCGCGCCAGGCGTTACAACGTTTTAACCCGGAGGTGGTGGTGATCAGCGCCACCCGTATTGTGAGCAAAGCCACCCTGGCGTGTGTGGACGCCCCCTTTATCAATCTGCATACCGGCATCACGCCCTTTTATCGCGGTGTGCACGGGGGGTACTGGGCGCTGCGTCAGCGGGAACCGGAGCGCTTCGGGGTGACGGTTCATCTGGTCGACCCGGGCATTGATACCGGGGAGATCCTGGCGCAGCGGGTGATTCAGCCCTCCAAGGACGATAACTTCGCGACCTACCCCTATCTGCAGTTCGCCCACGGTGTGCCGATGGTCGGGCAGGCGGTTGAAGCGCTGCTCGGCGGCGAAACCCCGGGCTGGGAGGTGCGCGCCAGGGGGAGCCGGCTGTGGTCCCATCCCACGGTGGTTTCGTATTTGAGAGGACGGAGCTACGGGGTGCGCTGAGTTGGCTGTTGATGGTGTTTTTTGTGTCGGTGTTGGTGTGCAGCTGGGTGAATTTAAACAAAAAACCGACCGCGATGCGGTCGGTTTTTTTATGGTCCGGCTTCTCTGGAGGGGGCGGCGCCGAGCGCTGATTCAATCGTTCAGCGCGTGTAGTACTCGCGGTACCAGGCCACGAAGTTGGCGATCCCTTCCTGGATCGGCGTGTCGGGTTTGAATCCCACATCGGCGATCAGATCATCGACATCGGCGTAGGTGGCCTGCACATCACCGGGTTGCATGGGCAGGAAGTCTTTCTGGGCCTCCTGACCCAGGCATTCTTCGAGCGCCCCGATCATGTCCATGAGTTGCACCGGGTTGTTGTTGCCAATGTTGTAGATGCGGTAGGGCGCCGCGCTGGTCCCCGGATCGGGAGCGTCGCCCGACCAGCTGGCGTTGGGCTCGGCCACGCGATCGGTGACCCGGACCACGCCCTCGATGATGTCATCGATGTAGGTGAAGTCGCGCTGCATATCACCGTGGTTGAACACTTTGATGGGGCGCCCTTTCAGGATGGCATCGGTGAAGAGGAAGAGCGCCATATCGGGGCGTCCCCAGGGGCCGTAGACCGTGAAGAAACGCAACCCGGTGGTCGGCAGCCCGTAGAGGTGACTGTAGGTGTGGGCCATCAGCTCGTTGGCCTTCTTGGTGGCGGCGTAGAGGCTGACGGGGTGGTCGATGTTGTCGTGGATGGAGAAGGGCAGCGAGGTGTTGGCGCCGTAGACCGAACTCGAGGAGGCGTAGACCAGGTGCGGAGTCTCCTGGTGGCGGCAGCCCTCCAGGATGTTGGTAAACGCCACGATGTTGGAGTCGATATAGGCGTGGGGGTTCTCCAGCGAGTAGCGCACGCCGGCCTGGGCGGCCAGGTGCACGACGCGATCGAAGTCATGCTTTTTGAAGAGCGCTTCCACGCCCTGGCGATCGGCCAGCTCGAGCTTCTCAAACGAGAAGTTCTCCTGCGTCTGCAGGCGCTCCAGGCGAGCGAGCTTGAGGTTCGGGTCGTAGTAGTCGTTGATGTTATCGACGCCCACCACGGTGTCACCGCGCTCCAGGAGGCGGTGGGAGAGATGGGAGCCGATGAAACCGGCGGCGCCGGTGACCAGGATCTTCATAAAGAGCTCGTCGGGCCGAAGGAGAGTGAATTAGAGGCGCGCGTCGGAGTCGCCGGGAGGAAGGACGTACTTGATGTCGTAGACCACGGCGCCCTCCTTGCCCAGCGCGCGAATCTTTTCGACGCCCATCTCTTTGAACTCGTCATGGGACACCGCCAGGATGATCGCGTCGTAGTGCCCGGGGGTGGGGGCGGCAATGGGGTCGATGCCGTATTCGTGGCGCGCTTCGTCGGCGTCGACCCAGGGATCGTAGACATGCACGCGGGCGTGGTACGTCTCCAGCTCGCGGATGATGTCGATGACCCGGGTGTTGCGCAGATCGGGGCAGTTCTCTTTGAAGGTCAGCCCCATGACCAGGACGTTGCTGTCGACGACCTGAAGGCGGCGCTGGGTCATGAGTTTGGCCACCTGGTGGGCGATATGGCTGCCCATGGAGTCGTTGAGGCGGCGTCCGGCCAGGATCATCTCCGGGTTGTAGCCGATGGCCTGGGCCTTGTGGGTGAGGTAGTAGGGGTCGACGCCGATGCAGTGTCCGCCGACCAGGCCGGGGCGAAAGGGCAAAAAGTTCCACTTGGTGCCGGCGGCCAGAAGCACCTCTTCGGTATCAATGCCCAGGCGGTTAAAGATCAGCGCCAGTTCGTTGATCAGGGCGATGTTGACGTCGCGCTGGGTGTTTTCGATGACCTTGGCGGCTTCGGCCACCTTCACCGAGCTGGCCTTGTGGGTGCCGGCGGTGATCACCGAGCGGTAAAGGGCGTCGACAAATTCGGCGGCCTCCGGGGTGGAGCCGGAGGTGACTTTGACGATGGTCGTCAGGCGATGCTTCTTGTCGCCGGGGTTGATGCGCTCGGGGCTGTAGCCCACGAAGAAGTCCTGGTTAAAGCGCAGTCCGCTGGTCTCCTCCAGAATCGGCACGCAGACCTCTTCGGTGGCGCCGGGATAGACGGTGGACTCGTAGATGACCACATCGCCCTTGTTGAGCACCGCGCCGACCGAGCGGCTGGCGCTCTCCAGGGGGGAGAGGTCGGGGCGCTTATGCTCGTCGATCGGCGTGGGCACGGTTACCACGTAGACGTTGCAATCGGCGATGTCGTTGAGTTCGGTGGTGTAGCGCAGCTTCTGGGCGCTGACCAACTCGTCGGGCTCCACCTCCCGGGTGCTGTCGCGGCCTTCGCGAAGTTCCGCCACGCGGCGCGGGTTGATGTCGAAGCCGACGGTGTCAAAGCGACGCCCGAACTCCACGGCCAGCGGCAGCCCGACGTAGCCGAGCCCGACGATGGCGATCTGAGCTGAATTCAGGGTGGGGGTGCCCATGAGGTCTCCTGCGAAGGCGAAGGTTAGCGAGGTTGTTCGGGGCCGGAGCCCGCGGGAATCATCAACGCGGCGTCGGTCACGTAGGTGCCGCGGCCGATGGCGTCGTACTCAAAGCCGGCCGCCGCCAGCTGATGCGGGTCGTACTGGTTGCGGCCGTCAAACACAACTCTGTGGCGCATCAGCCGGCCCATGGCGGCGAGGTCGGGATGGCGGAAAGGTTTCCACTCGGTGACCAGAATCAATGCGTCGACTCCTTCTAACGCGGCATACTGGTGTTCGGCCAGCATAAGATGCTGGTCGTCAAACCAGCTCGGCGGAAATTGCGCGCGGGCCGCCTCCATGGCCACCGGGTCGTAGGCCTGAATGCGGGCGCCTCGAGCGATGAGCTGCTCCAGCAGGGCGCGCGAGGGGGCCTCACGCAAGTCGTCGGTGCCCGGTTTAAACGCCAGCCCCCAGAGCCCGAAGCTCAGCTGGCGTAAGTCCTCACCGTAGCGGGCGACGATCTTCTGAGCCAGACGCTCTTTCTGGGCCCGGTTTCGCGCTTCGACTGCGTCGAGGATCTTTGGTTCCAGACCGCGCTGGCGGGCCATCTGAGAGAGCGCGCGCACGTCTTTGGGGAAGCAGGAGCCGCCGTAGCCGCACCCCGGGTAGATAAAGTGGTAGCCGATGCGCTCATCGCTGCCGATGCCCTGGCGCACGTGTTCGACATCCACGCCGAGCTCCTCACAGAGGTGGGCGATCTCGTTCATAAACGAGATCTTGGTCGCCAGCATGGCGTTGGCCGCGTACTTGGTCATCTCGGCATCGCGGGTCCCCATAAAGAGCAGGCGCTGGTGGTTGCGGTTAAAGGGAGCGTAGAGCTCGGCCAGGCGCTCGCGGGCGCCGGGGCTCTCGGTGCCGATGATCACGCGGTTGGGCTTCATAAAGTCCTGGATCGCCGCGCCCTCTTTGAGAAACTCCGGGTTGGAGACGACCTCAATGGTCAGGTCGGCACCGCGATGTTCAAGGTGATGTTCGATGGTTTCCTTGACCATCTGGGCCGTGCCCACCGGCACCGTCGATTTGTCGACCACCACGGCGTCGCGTTCCAGAAACTCGCCGAGCTGGCGGGCGACCTGGAGCACGTGCTGAAGATCGGCCGAGCCGTCCTGATCGGGAGGAGTGCCCACGGCGATAAAGAAGAGGTCGCTCTGCTGGCAGGCCTCTTTAAGGGAGGTGGTAAATCGCAGGCGTTTGGCTTCGATGTTGCGCGCGAGCATCTCCTCCAGGCCCGGCTCAAAGATCGGGCTTCGCGCCTGGCGAAGCAGGGCGACTTTTTGCGCGTCGACGTCGACACAGGTCACCTGGTTGCCCATCTCGGCAAAGCAGGTTCCGGTGACCAGGCCGACGTAGCCGGTGCCGATGATCGTCAGATTCATCACAGCTCCTTGTGGGGTGCGTGGCGCGGGCCGGGGCCGGGAAGCCCCGGGCGCCAGAGGAATCAGCCGCCAAGGCGTAGAGCGCGAGCCCTCAGGGCGTTAGCTTGTGGCGCTCAGCGCGCGGCGCGCCGTGGCGGAAGTTCGATGATCGTGTCGTCGGTATGCGGTGCTTGATAGTCGGGGATGAGGGCGCTCAGCAGCGCGCGCACCCCCTCGTGATCGCCGCGATCGGCGGCGTCGAGAAGTTGGGGATAAAGCACGTCGAAGCTCGGGGGGGCGTCGCTGGATTTGCGGCCCACAAAGATCTGCGCATGCGCGGTGCGGTCGACGTCTTCTTCATCCAGGGTGAGTTCTTCAAAGAGTTTCTCTCCGGGGCGGATGCCGGTGAACACGATGGGGATGGTGTCTTCGCTGGCGCCGGAGAGGCGGATCATATCGCGGGCCAGATCGGCGATCTTCACCGGGCGTCCCATATCCAGGATGAAGAGTCGGGACTGGCTCTCGAAACTCGCCGCCTGGAGCACCAGCTGCACGGCTTCGGGGATGGTCATGAAGTAGCGGGTCATCTCCGGGTGCGTCACGGTGACCGGCCCCCCGTGGCGGATCTGGTCGCGGAAGATCGGCACCACCGAGCCGTTGGAGCCCAGCACGTTGCCAAAGCGCACCGCGCAGAAACGGGTCTCTGGCGAGCGCTGGCCCTGGCGGGCGATGAGCCACTCGGTGATGCGCTTGGTCGCTCCCATCACGCTGGTGGGATTGACGGCCTTGTCGGTGGAAATGAGCACAAAGGTGCCCACTCCCAATTCGGCGCTGAGGCTGGCGACCACGGCGGTGCCGCGAACGTTGTTTTTGACCGCCTCGGCCGGGCTGGCCTCCATCAAGGGCACGTGCTTGTAGGCCGCGGCGTGCAGAACCACCTCGGGGCGATGCTCTTCAAAGATCGCCCGCATGCGCGTGAGGTCGGCCACATTGGCCACACAGGGGACGATGTTCTCGGGCCCCTGCGAGATAAGCTCGCGGTGGATCTCAAAGAGGGGAGTCTCGCCCTGTTCCACGAGGATCAGGCGAGCGGGGGCAAAGCGGGCGATCTGGCGGCAGAGTTCGCTACCGATGGAGCCGCCGGCGCCGGTGACCAGGACCCGACGATCTTTAAGGAAGCTCGCCAGGCGGTCCAGATCGAGGTCGACCGGGTCACGGCGCAACAAGTCGGCAATGGAGACCTCGCGCAGCTGGTGGAGCGAGACCTCCTGCTCGAGCATAGCCTCCACTGCCGGCAGAATCCGGGTGTGCACCCCCAGGGGGCCGGCTCGCTCGATCACCCGGCGCACCTGGGCCTGCTCCTCGGGGGGCAGGGCGATGATGATCTCTTCAATATCATGGCGCGCCACCAGCTGGCCGAGCCGATCGATGGGGCCCTCCACCGGGATGCCGTGCAGGCGCAACCCCCGTTTGTAGGGGTCATCGTCGACGAAGACGATCGGGCGCAGGCGCAGGCTGCGGGTGCGGTTGATCTCGCGCACCAGGAGGTCGCCGGCGTCGCCCGCCCCCACGATCATCAGGTTGCGCGCGCCGGAGCCCGCGCCGCTCAAGGCCACCGCCTCGCGGACCAGCCGCAGCGCGCCGCGCACCCCGCTTAAGAGGACCAGGCTCAGGGTAAAGTCCAGCAGGTAGATCGAGCGCGGAAAGCTCTCCGGGCGCAGCACCAGGGTGTTGAACGCCATAAAGGCCAGCGCCGAGATCGCCAGGGCATAGGCCAGCGAGATGATGTCGTAGAGGCTGACGTACTTCCACCAGCCCTGAAACATCTTCAGGTAGGCAAAGACCACCGTCTTGATGACCAGCAGCGCGGCCAGCCCCTTGAGTACGGGGTCGTAGTAGGCGGGCGGAATGCTCAGATCGAAACGAAAGAGAAAGGCCCCCAGGTACGCCGCCGAGAAGAAAGCCAGGTGGGCCAGCGCCAGGATTGCGCTGCGCCAGCCGGCGGGCAGACGACTTAGAGGGTCCATCCATCGCGACAGCATGTTCATCGCCATAAGCGATGCTCCCATGCGCTGGCCGAGAAACAACCTGGCACCGAGGCGCGCTGAGGCGTCGTAAACTTGCCAGGCGGCGAGTACGACGCGGGTTTGGGCTCCCCCCACACTCGTTGCTCGGTGGGTGTGATGAGCGTCGGCAGGCCGACGCGGGCGCGCCCATCCAGTGGCGCACCCCATTCAACAGGTATGACGCAAAAGCTAACCTCCCCGGCTGCCGCGTCAACGCCGCACGCCGCCTCCCCGCCTCGCCATCACGGGCCTCAGCGGGCGCACTGACCCTGCAGCCGGCGCAGCGTATCGCGATGCGGCCCCTGGCCGTACTGACGCACCAGCGTGGCCAGCTCGACGCAGTTTTTCTGGCGCACCAGAAAGCGTCCCAGATCGCGCGGATCGTGGTGCTTTCGGCTGACGCGCTCCAAAAACATCTGGGCGCGGCGCAGCTCGCCGGCGGCCTCGGCGAAGGCCGCGGCATTGCGCCAGCAGATCCGCTGATCGCGCGGACGCAGGGGAGGGGCGCAGCCGATCTCGTAGGCGCGTAGAAGCAGGGCCTGACGCGGTGTGGTGGCGTCCTCGGGATCGGTGGCCGGCGGAAGGGTGGCCATCAGATCGCGCGCGGCGTCGGCTCCGAGCCAGCCCCGACTCAGCGCGCGCCGGGCCAGCCTCTCGGCTTCTTCGGGGCGCTCCAGGCGGTGGTAGATCTGCAGCAGCTCGCGCAGCGCTTCCTGCTGGCTCTGCGGGGCCTCTCGCAGATCCTGCGCCAGGAGCTGGCTGGCCCAGAGCTCGCTCAGTTCCCAGAGCTTAAGCTCACGGTAGATCCGGGTCAGTCCCAGGTGCACGGCCGGGCTGGTCGGGCGTTCGCCAAGGAGCGCCAGCCCCAGCTCGGCGGCGGCCTGGGGGCTGTCGACCTTGGCACAGCGATCGAGCGCGTAGGCCAGGAACATCTCGCTGGCCCGGCCCAGGGCCCGGGCCCGGAGTTCAGGCGCGCGCAGATCGCGTAACAAAAACGACTCCAGCCAGCTCGCCGGCGCCAGGTGAGGCTCGGCGTAGAGCGCGCGCCAGCGCTCGGCGGCCTCTTGGTGACGATCGTTGGCCGCCAGCGCTCGGGCCACCACCAGCCCCTGCTGAGGAAAGGGATTCAGCGCCAGGGCCCGCTCGGCCAGCGCCAGCGCTCGTTCGTATTCGCCGGCCTGCCGGGCCTCGACGCTGAGATCGGTCAGCGTGGCCACGTCGGTGGGATAGCGCGCCAGAATGTGCTGGTAGTCCGGTTCCCCGCTCTCCGGGGAGTCCTCGGCATAGAGCCCCCAGTGCAGCGCGGCGGTCAGCAGCGTGGCCGTCCCCAGCCCCGCCAGCACCAGGCGGTAGGCCCGCGGCGTGAGGCGCCGGTGGTAGCCATCTTCTTGCTCGCCATGGCGCGAAGTGCAGAGTTCAATGAGCATCACCACCGGGAGCGAAATCCCCAGCGTAAAGAAGGGGAAGTGAAACACCGAGGACATCGCCAGCGCTGCGGCCAGCCCCACGCTTAGCGCTCCCAGCAGCGGGTTGCTGGCCCGCAGCGTGCTGCGCACCAGATAAAAGATGCTCATCGCCAGCAGAAGCAGGCCGGCCGGCCCGACCAGAAGCCCGAACCCGAAGAGCCACTCCACCGGCTCGTTTTCAATCGTGGGGACGCTGTGCATGCCCACCAGGTGCGGATCCAGGTAGGCGGGCAGCGCTTGACTGACGGCCCCGGCCCCGGCGCCGGTCAACCAGAAGTCACCGGCGGCCGAGAGCGCGGCTTTACTTAAATGCAGGCGCACCGCCAGGCTTGTTTGCCCCATCGGCTCGGCCAGGCTCAGGTGTTCGGGCAACAGGAGGGCTGCGGCGGTCAACGCGGCGGCCAGCACCCCGAGCACCAGCAGCATTTTGGGGCCGACCATCGGTTGGGAGCGCTGGCGCGTGGCGTGGGCCGCAATCATCGCCCCGGCGGCCAGCGCTCCGGCCCCCAGCGCCAGCAGCGCTCCCTGGCTGCGATGCGCGATGGCCAGACTTCCGAAGATCGCCGCGCTCACCATCAGCGCGGCGGCCAGCGGGCGATGACGCCGCGCCCACACCAGCGCTCCCCCCCCGGCCATCAGCGCGGCCAGCCCGTAGTAGGTCGCCGCGTGGTTGGTGCTCACAAAGGGCGCCCAGGCTCGGGGCGAAAGGCTGGCCTGGTAGACGCCCAGCATCTTTTCGGTGCCGCTGAGCGCTTGCAACACGCCGGCCAGCGCGACGAGAGCCGCGGCGGCCACCGCCACCCAGATGCCCTGGCGCCGCAGCCCTCGCCAGCGTCCCAGGTTGCTCGCCGCCAGCGCCGCGGCGCACAGCGCAAACCATTTCAGCGCATGAGCGGTGCTGGCTCGCGCATCCAGCGAAAGCGAGCGAAAGCCCACCTGCGGCGAGGAGCCGTAGGCCGCCTCCCAGGTCAACTCCAGCGCCCGGGCGGAGTTCGGGCTCAAAAGCCCCACCAGCCCGGCCGGCAGCGGCAGCGCCTGCACCAGCGCCGTCACCCCGAAGAGCCCGAAGACCGCCGCCGGAATAGAGAGCAGCCGGATAGACGTTGGCCGCACACCTCGGCCCCGGTCACTGATCACGGCGGCTACAAGGGCCAATAACACCAGCACCAGCGCACTCAGCGCATGCACGCCGCCGATCAACATCGGGCTTGCCAGCAGCAAAATGGCGATCAAGATCGTGGAGACCTTTAGCCAGACTGGGCGGGATGTTCGCTGGGCCATCAGGCGCCTCGGGGTGGGGCATTGCCGGGTTACGGGCGACGTTGACGCCGCCCCCTTGAGTCTCTACGATCGCGCGCCGCGTCGTCAAAAGGCCACTTCGGCCCCCAATGACCAGAGAGCACTATGTCGGACCAGTACGGATTTCAGGAGCCGCGCTCCCAGAGCGCGCCCGAAGAGCGCGGTGAGTCGCTTGGCGCGTTGATCGGGCGCTACTGGGTGCTCTTTCGGCGCTTCTACTGGGTGCTGATCCTGACCTCGATCGCGTGCGTGGCGGCGGCGTATTTCTGGACCGACCGCCAACCGCGCATCTATCAGGCTACCAGTAAGCTGATCTTTCATGAATCGCGCCCCAATGTTTTTGGCAAGCAGTTTGAGCGGGTGGAACTGGTCGATCCCGGCGGTCGCTGGCAGTTTGAGCAGTTCTGGAACACGCAGAAAGAGGTGCTCGGCTCGAAATGGTTCGCGCGCCGTGTGGTGGAGCGCGAGGGGCTGCTGGACGCGCCGGGCTTTCTGCCTGCATCCGCCCAGCAGTTAGATGAGGATGAGCGCATGAAGCGCGCCGTCAACACGCTCCAGAGCGTGGCGGTGTATTCGCTGCAGCGCGACAGCCGCGTGGGTCTGATCCAGGTGCGCTACGAAGATCCGGAGCTGGCCGCGCGGATCGCCGACGGCATCTCCGAGACCTATGTCGAGTACATCCGCGAGTTCCAGACCGGTGGGCTGCGCCAGCTGGCGAACTGGTTTGATGATTACGTCTCCACCAAACGCGAGGAGCTCGATCAGGCCAGCTCCGAGCTTCAGAAGTATCAGCGCGACAATAACATCCTCTCGCATAGCTTCGAGGATCGCCGCGAGATGGCCGCCGAGGGGCTGGCCTCGGTGAGCGAGCAGCACCGCGAGGTGCAGGCGCGTCTCTTTGCTGAGGAGGCCCTGCTCAATCAGCTCGAGAATATGGAGTCCAGTGGCGAAGACCTGCGGGCCCTGGGCGATCTGGTCGACAGCCCGGCGCTTAAGCGGGGGCTCGATCGCGAGAGCGAGCTGCTGGAGCGTCGCGCGGAGCTCACCACCCGCTACCTGGACGAGTATCCCGAGGTGCGGGCGGTGGATGAGCAGCTGGCCGTGGTTCGTCAGTCGATCGACGAAGAGATCGGGCGCATCCGCTCCGCGGTGGCCAACCGCGCCGCCGTCACGCGTCGCAACACCGAGAGCCTTCAAGATGAGATCGAGCGTCACAAAGCCGAGATCGCCGAGCTCAATCAGATCGGTTTTCGGTACACCGAGATGCGCGACAGCACCGAGACGCTGCGCCTGCACTACGAGTCGGTGCTGGGCCGCACCAACGAACTCGATCTCAACGCCCTCTACGAGAGCGAAATCATTCAGGTGTTGGAAAACGCCGACGTGCCCTCCTCGCCGATCAGCCCGCAGGTGCCCTTGAACCTGGCGGTGGGGCTGCTCCTGGGGCTCTTTGTGGGCGGCTCGATCATGGTGCTCATCGACGCGCTCGACACCACGGTGAAGACCGAAGATCACGTCACCAAGTACACCAGCCGCCCGATCCTGGGGATGCTCCCCGCGGTCAACGCCAGCGCGGTCAAAGGGGTGGAGAAGTTCGGGGTTTCGGCCCTTGATACCCTGACCCACACGGCTCCCCGCAGCTCCTTTGCCGAGGCGATCAAGACCCTGCGCACCAACCTGATGTTCATGGCGCCGGATAACCCTCCGCACGTGCTCCTGATGACCAGCCCGGGCCCCGGCGAGGGCAAAACCCTGACCTCGGTGAACATGGCGATTGCGCTGGCGCAGTCGGGGCAGCGCACCCTGGTGATCGACAGCGATATGCGTCGCCCCCGCGTCCACAAGGCCCTGGGGATGGACAACAAGGTGGGGCTCTCGGAGGCCATCGCCGGGGAGCGACCCTTCACCGAGTGCGTGCGGCCCACGGGCATCGAAAACCTGGAGGTCATGACTTGCGGACCGGTACCGCCGAACCCCTCGGAGCTCTTGCAGACCGAGCGCTTCCGCAAGTTGGTGCGCGATCTTCGCGACAATTACGACCGTGTTATCTTCGACTCGCCGCCCCTGGCCGCGGTCTCCGACGCGCTGGTGCTCAGCCACTCGGCCGATGTGGTGCTGCTGATTCTGAAGTTTGGTCAGACCCGTCAGGAACTCTTGCGTCGCTCCATTGAGCAGCTCGAGTCGATCGGGGCTCCCTTTGGCGGCACGGTGCTTAACGATATCGATGAGAACGCGGGCTACGGCTACGCCTATTATTATCGCTACCGCTACGACGAGCCCGGCGACGCCCCGTCGAAGAAGGGCGGAAAGATGGCGAGCTGAGCCTGTGCCAACGCAGCGAGCGAGTCTATCCGACGCCCGCGACCTTGCTCAGGTCGCGGGCGTCATGCGTTTTAAGTAGCGGGCGCGCCAGGCTGCAGTCCTTCCCGCACCGCCCGGGCCACCTGCTCGCGTTCCTCGACCCGCAGCTCGGGAAAAATCGGCAGGGCCAGCACTTCTTCACAGGCTTTTTCGGCCCGGGGGAAGTCGCCGCGCTGATAACCCAGCGCCTTCAGCGCCGGCTGAGTATGGAGCGCCTCCGGGTAGTAGACGGCGCTGCCCACGCCTCGCTGCTGGAGGTGCGCGACCAGGCGCGCCCGATCGGCGACCCGCACGACGTACTGGTTATGCACCGGCTGATGGCCGGGGCCTGGCGAGGGCAGGGTCAGGCCCTCCAGCCCGGCCAACGCCTCATCGTAGTAGGCGGCGTGGGCGCGCCGGCGTTCGCAGAAGGCCTCCAGATGGCGGAGTTTAACGCTGAGGATCGCCGCCTGGATGGCATCGAGCCGGAAGTTCCCGCCGACCTCGATATGATGATATTTCGGGCGAGCACCGTGGCGCGCGAGCAGACGCAGACGCTCGTGGAGCGCGTCATCGTCGGTGAAGACCATCCCGCCATCGCCGGCGGCGCCCAGATTTTTGGTCGGGAAAAAGCTCACACAGCCGGCCGCCCCAAAGCTCCCGGCCTGGCGGCCTTCAAACTGCGCGCCCAGAGCCTGCGCCAGATCTTCGATCACCGGCAGCGCTTCTCCGGTGGGGGAGTAGGCCGCGGCCATCACCTGATCCATCTGCGCACACTGGCCGAAGAGATGAATCGGGAGCAGCGCCCGGGTACGCGGGCCGATGGCCTCGGTGAGGCGAGTGGGATCCAGGTTAAATCCGTCGGGCTCAATGTCGACGAAGACCGGGGTGGCTCCCAGGCGCATCACCGAGCCGATGGGGGCAAAAAATGTAAATGGCGAGGTGACCACCTCGTCGCCGGGCTTAAGGTTAAGTGCCATCAGGCTCAGCAGCAGGGCATCGGTGCCGCTGGAGACCCCCACCGCGTGTCGTACACCCACGTAGCGGGCCAGCTGCTCTTCCAGCTCCGCGACGACCGGGCCACCGATGCACTGTTGGGAGCGAAGCACCTGATCGATGGCCGGGCGGATGTCGTCTTCAAGCGCGGCGTACTGGCGAGTCAGATCAAAAAAGGGCACAGCCATGAGAGCTCCGGGGGGGCGTTGCGCGGCAGAGTGCCGGGCGCAAAGAAGAGCGGAGGGTGATACGAGAGCATTAAAGGGGGGCCAGCGCGTCCTTCTCCAGCCGGTAGCGCCGGCCGCATTCGGTGCAGGTGCTGTGCGGGGAGGGAAGAGGCAGGGTGAGCCCGCAGAAGCAGGCCCAGCCGATCTGGCGTGCCGGCTGGCCTACGACCAGCGCATAGGGGGCGACATCGCGGGTGACCACGGCCCCGGCGCCCACAAAGGCGTAGGCGCCCACGCGCACGCCGCAGACCACCGTGGTGTTGGCGCCCAGGGTGGCGCCGCGTTCCACGTGGGTTTGCAGGTAGGCATCGCGTCTGGAGACATGCGCGCGAGGATGGCGAACGTTGGTAAAGACGACGCTGGGCCCGCAGAACACATCGTCCTCCAGCACCACCCCGTCGTAAACCGAGACGTTGTTCTGAATCTTTACGCCCTCACCGATGCGCGCGGTGGGAGCCACGTAAACGTTCTGCCCCAGGGAGCAGCGTTGTCCGATGCGGGCGCCGGCGCACACATGGGCAAAATGCCAGATCCGGGTTCCCGGGCCGATTTCGGCGCCTTCATCCACGATGGCGCTGGGATGCGCCCAGGCCGGCGCAAGGGGAGGATGGTCGCTCAAAGCTCAGTGCTCCAGGTTAACGGGGCGGCCGGTGCGCATCGAGGCGTAGGCGGCCTCAATGATCGCCAACGAACGCAGCCCTTCTTCGCCCGATACAATCGGCGCATTCGGATGCCCGCCCAGGTGATCGAGCACCGCGCCGAGGACCAGGGCATGTCCCCGGGCCAGGACCTCGCCCACCGAAGTAGCCATCTCTGGCACCTTTTTATCCTGAGCTTCGGGGCGCTCAAAGTCCCAGGCCTCGACGGTGTCGCAGAGGCGGCCGCTCAGGCGTACCGTGCCGCGCTCCCCGATGATCGTGAGGCTGGTGGTCAGGTTTTGCGGGTAGGTCAGCATGGTGACGTGCATGGTTCCCAGCATGCCTTCGGGCCAGCGCAACGTGAGCAGCGCGGTGTCTTCCACCTCGATGGCGCGGCCCAGCGCGGCGCCGCGCGCAAAGACATCCGCCGGGGTATCGAAGAGCCAGGTCAGCAGATCCACATAATGGCTGGCCTGATTCATCAGCGCACCCCCATCGAGCGCGCGGGTGCCGCGCCAGTCGGCCGAATCGTAGTAGCTCTGGGAGCGGTTCCAGAAGACCTGCAACCCCACCGTATAGATGCGCCCGAAGCGTCCGCGCTTCACGGCGTCTCGCAGCGCCAGAAAGAGGGGGTGATGGCGGAGCTGCTTGATCACAAAGAGCTGACGATCGGCCAGGCGAAGCGCTTTGAGCATCTGGCGCGCATCTTCCAGCGAGGTGCTCAAGGGCTTTTCCAGCAGCACATGGGCTCCGGCGCGGGCGGCCGCGACGGCGTGAGCGCTGTGCAATCCGGTGGGAGAGGCGATCGTGACCAGCTCCGGGCTGCAAGCCTCGAAGAGAGCATCGAGCGTGGGGAAGGCCCGGGCCTTGAGCTGGTCGGCCAGCGCCTGGCTCCGCTCAAGATGAGGATCGACCACGCCGGCCACCTCAAGGCGCTCTTGGTGCCAGCGCAACGCGTGCGCGTGCTTGCGGGCCACCTGGCCGCAGCCAATCAGGGCTGTGGTCAGGGGAGAATCAAGACGAGGGGGGGCTGTAGCGCTCAGAGCGGGCCTCACAGAACGACCGTGGAGGGCGGGGGCTGGCGAAGGGATACACCGAAACCCGGTCATTTTCCAAGCAGGGAGGGGGAGTCCGGCGCAGGGAATAGCCACCCCAGGGCGAGGCATTTTCCCGGTGTGCTCGGGCCCCTTTGCTGGCGAAGCGCTTGCGTGTCGGCCAGGACTTCCTTAGGGTTCGCATTTGGCTCGTCAGCCCATGCCGCTACGTTCAGGCAGATCCCCCGGTTCCGCTACCGCCTATGAGATATTCATCGCCCGACTTTGCACGCACGCTGCACCACCTGTGGTGGTCGCTCTGTGCGTTGCTCTGCGTGGCGTTGGTCGCTCCGGCGAGCCTGACGGCGATGGAGGCTTATCAGCCCACCTGCACCGGTGGGTTTGAGCTGGGCGGGCTGGATCGCGGCGCCGTCCCGGCGGCGGAAGACGTGGTCGAGTTGATGATGACCTGGAGCTACGGGCCTCTCACCCCGGCTGATCCTCAAGCTCTGCAGCGAGAGCGGGCGGCAAAGCCCGAGGCTACCCCCTGTGAGGAGACCTCGGTCATCGATCCGACCAATCCGGAGTACAATATCTGCTTTGAGGGTACCCCGGAGCCCATCTCCACGCTTCCCGATTTGCTGGCGCGCTATCAGGCCGAAGAGGCTGCCAATACGCTCCTGGGCAAAGTGTCGGAGCTGCATAATCAGAGCTTCGGGCACATCGCCCAACATGAGCGCGCGCCCCACGCGTTGGCAGCGCGTCCCTGGCAGGCCGCGTTGATCGACTCGATCGAGCGGAGCACTCGCCAGCCGGAGAGCCCGCTGACCTGTCATGAATACAGCGAACTCTGCCGCAGCCTGCCGCCGGCGCTGCCCGGCGCATCGCTCTTGAGTCTGGTGGTGCCGGTCTCGCCGGTGGCGTTGGACGCCCCTGCGTATCCCGAACTCAACTCGCCGCCGGCTCAACTCGCTTTGGAACGCCTGCGTGTGGGGCCCTCTTTAGAGCACGCCCGGCTCCTGGAGATGCCGCCCCGGCAGGGCTGAGCCGCTCCGCAGTTCCAGGGCCTGAAGACCTCGACGCGGGTGCGTTTGAGGCTTGAGCCTGCGCGTGTGCTGTGTCACAACCTGCGCTCGCGAATGCTGCGGCCGTCTGGCGGCCTCTTATCTTCCGAAATTTATACTGCAACCGTATTGGTTGGGGGAACGCGTTAAAGTGCGTCATCTCCCGGAAACACCTGAACGTCAGGAGAACACTCATGGCAGGACAATCGCAACAGAGCAGCGGCAGTACCGCGCTCGTGCTCATCGCCGTCGCGATCATTTGCGTCGGGCTGGGCTTTTTCATCGGTAAGAATAATGTCTCCCCCAACGCCGGCACCGCGCCTACGGAGGCCGGATCCGCCGCGCCTTCTGGTCTGGCCGGCAAGGACAGCACCAAGATCCCGGTGGGCGATAGCTACACCTACGGACCGGCCGATGCGCCGGTCACGATCGTGGAATTCACCAGCATGCAGTGCCCCTTCTGCGGTCGCGCTGGCGGCACGCTGATGGAGCTGGCCGAAAAGTACCCCAACGACGTGCGTCTGGTGTTCAAGAACTTCCCGCTCTCCTTCCAGGCTCAGGCCAAGGATGGTGCCCGCGTGGTGATGGCCGCCGGGCGTCAGGGCAAGTTCTGGGAAATGAAGTCCAAGATGTTTGAAAACCTTCAGCGCTACCGCGGTAGCGACATGAAGGAGCTCGGCGCGGAGTTCGCTGCGGAGCTGGGTCTGGACGTCGAGAAGTTCAAGGCTGACTACGATGATCCGGCCATCGTGGCCACCATTGAAGCGGACCAGAAGCTCGGCGAGAGCCTGGGCGTGCGCGGCACCCCGCACTTCTTCGTTAACGGCGAAGTGGTCAACGGTGCGCAGCCCCTGGCCAAGTTCGAAGAGGTCGTCAAGAAGCAGCTCGGCGAAGTCGAAGAGCTTCTGGCCGCCGGCACCAGCCGCGACGGCATCTACGCGGCGATGGTCGACAAGAACTTCAAGAAGGCTCCGGCGCCCACGCCTTCGGAGCCGAAGGCCGAGCCGGCCACCGAAGTTCACATGGTTCCGGTGCGTGACGCCGACTACAGCAAGGGCGCCAGCGCTGACAAAGCGCTCGTGACCATCATGGAATTCTCCAGCTTCCAGTGCCCCTTCTGCTCGCGTGGTTCGGCCACCATCAAGGAACTCGTTGCGAAGTACCCCAACGAAGTTCGCGTGGTCTTTAAGCACTTCCCGCTGGGCTTCCAGGCTCAGAGCGAGCCGGCCGCCCGCGCCTCGATTGCTGCTGGCAACCAGGGCAAGTTCTGGGAAATGTACGACCTGCTTTACGAAAATCAGCGTCAGCTTGGCGACGCGAAGTTCGAGGAACTCGCCCAGCAGATCGGCCTGAACATGACCAAGTTCAAGGCGGACTACGCAGCTCCTGAGACCGCCGAAATCGTCAAGCAGGCCCAGCGCGACGGCCAGTCGGCCGGCATCCGCGGCACCCCGGGCTTCCTGGTCAACGGCATCAAGGTCGTAGGCGCGCAGCCCCTGGCCGTCTTCGAAGATCACGTCAAGAAGCAGATCGCGATCGCCAAGAAGATCAAGGCCGACCGCAACCTCTCGGGCGACGCCCTCTACGAGGCCGTGGTTGAGCACAACAAAGAAAACGTGGCGGCGGCTCCGGCAGCTCCGGCGCGCCCGGCGGCTCCGGCACCCAAGATCGACACCGACGCGCTCTCCGTGGGCAACTCGCACACCTTTGGTCCGGCCAACGCGCCTGTGACCATCTATGAATTCTCCAGCTTCCAGTGCCCCTTCTGCGCCCGTGGCGCCGAGACCCTGGATCGCGTCAAGGAAGAGTACGGCGACAAGGTGCGCGTGGTGTACAAGAACTTCCCGCTGGGCTTCCAGGCGCAGAGTGAGCCGGCCGCCCGTGCCGCGCTTGCCGCCGGTAAGCAGGGCAAGTTCTGGGAGATGTACCACCTGCTCTACGAAAACCAGCGCAGCTTCCGCGACGAAGGCATCTGGGAGCGCCTGGCCGGTGAGCTGGGTCTGAACATGACCAAGTTCAAGGCCGACTTCGAAGATCCGGCCATCGCCGAGCAGGTCAAAGCCGAGCAGAAAGAAGGTCAGTCCGTCGGTGTCTCCGGCACCCCGGCCTTCTTCATCAACGGCACCCGCGTGGTGGGCGCTCAGCCCTTTGAGAAGTTCAAAGAGCTGATCGATGCCGAGCTCGAAGGCTAAGCGTGAACGGCCCGGTGTGAGCCTGGCCACACGTCCCTTCTAAAAAGCGCCCCCTCTTTGCGGAGGGGGCGCTTTTTTGTGTGCAGGGATGTCTTTTGGCGGCAAGCTCTCCCCATGCTAACAAGGCCTGGCCCCCTGGTGACGTGATCTGACCGACGAGAAAGCGATGCGACGTTTCCCCCTTGCCCCTCCGAATCAACCCTCGATGTTTGCCAGCGTGTTCTGTGGCGGGCTGCTGGCGCTGACGCTGGCCGCCGGCTGCGCCTCTGGCCCCCGGGACGTCCAGACACCGGCGGAACTCGCGCCGCAGTGGGTGGAGAGCGAGCTGGTGCCCCTGGGCGACAGCCCTCGCCAGGGGCAGGCCGATGCGCCGGTGGTGATCGTGGAGTTTTCCAGTCTGCAATGCCCCTTCTCGGCGCGGGCGCGTCAGACCACGGCCGAGCTTCTGGAGCGCTACCCGGGCCAGGTCCAGCTCGTTTACAAGCACCTGCCGCTGGAGTTTCAACCGCAGGCGCATCCGGCTGCTCGAGTCGCCGAAGCGGCCGCGCGTCAGGAGGCGTTCTGGCCCATGGTCGAGAGCCTCTACGCCAGCCAGCGCACTCTGGCTGAGCGCGGGGCGGAGAGCACCGGGCGTGAGCTCGCCGGGCGCATCGGGCTGGATGAAGGCGAGTTCGCCGAGGCTCTCGGTGCCGGTGACGAGCTCGACGTACGGATCGCCCGAGATGTCGCGCTCGCTCAGAAGCTGGGGATCTCCGGCACCCCGACCTTTCTGATCAACGGCGAGCCCGTGCTCGGGGCTCAGCCCTTGGAGGTCTTTGAAGATGCCGTCGCCCGGGCACTGGCCCGCGATGCGACGCTCAAGGAGCAGGGCGTGGCGAGTTCTGAGCGCTACGCTCGCTCGGTGGAACTGGCCCAGGTGCAGGCTCGTCAACAGCAGGAGGAGGAGGCTCGCCGCCGCGCCGAGGCCGAGCGTCAGCAGGCGCCGCAGATCACCTACGTGCCTGTGCAGGGCGATGAGCTGATTCACCAGCACGGTGAGGCGTACCTGGTCACGCTGGTGGAGTTTTCCAGCTTGCAGTGTCCCTTCTGCGCCCGAGTGGTCCCGACGCTGACGCGACTTAAGGAAGAGTATGGCGAGACGCTGCGGGTGGTCTATAAACATTTTCCCCTGAATTTTCAGGAGCATAGTGAGCTTGCAGCCCGGGCTGTCGTGGCGGCCTCGGAGCAGAACCAGGGCTGGGAGATGCGCGACGCCATCTATGCGCGCCAGCGTGAGCTGAGCCCGGAACTCATCGACGTACTCGCGCAGGAACTCGGCCTGGATATGGACGCGTTCAGCGCCGCGCTGGCCAGTCCGGAGGCGGCCGCGCGGGTTGCGCGCGACTTGCGCGAAGGGATGACCCTGGGGGTCAGGGGAACGCCGGCGTTCTTTGTTAACGGTGTCTTTCTGGCGGGAGCGCGGCCCTATGAGCAATTCAAGGCTCTCATTGACCACCAGATCGAGCAGGCACAAGAGCTTCGCCAGGCCGAGCCCGAGCTCACCGGTGAGGAGCTTTACCTGCGAGCCGTGGAGCAGGCGCAGGAGCAGAACGCACCATGAGGCCAAAGATGAAGCGAGCGATGGGATGGTGGGCGGCGTTGGCGGCAGCGCTCGTGGTGTCGGGAGGCTGCGCCGGGGGCTCGGTCCAGGATGAGGTGGTGGCCGAGGCGCCGACTCATGTGCTGGTGGACAGCGAGCTTTTACCGGTAGGGGAGAGCCCCACGCGAGGGGCCGCTGATGCCTGGGTCACCTTGGTGGTGTTCGGCGATTTCCAGTGCCCCTTTTGTGGGCGCCTGGCGGCGACTCTGGATCGCGTCCTTGAGGATCAGCCCCGGGGACGCGTGCGGCTGGTGTATAAGCATCTTCCGCTGCCCTCCCATCCCAACGCCGAGTTTTTGGCCCGCGCCAGTGAAGCAGCCGCCAATCAGGGGAAGTTCTGGCAGATGCACGACGCGCTCTACGATCGCGCGGCGGAGCTGCGAGAGGGCGATCCGAGCTCCGAGGTCCGGGCAATCGCGACCGAACTAGGTCTGGATGTGGAGCGCTTTGAGCGCGACCTCGATAGCCCGGAAGTCGCGGCGCGCCTGGCGCGTGACCTGGCGCTGGCCGACCAGCTCGGGGTGGCGTCGGTGCCGGTAGTCTTTGCCAACGGTGGTCTGATTCGAGGTGCCCAGGCGGCCGAAGTGTACCACCGCGCAAGCTACGATCTGTGGGCCGCTACCAGCGGGGCGGTAGAAGATGGCGAGATGAAGCGTGAGGAGGTCTACGCCCATAGCGTCCGGGCGCTTCTGCCACGCTCCCAGGCTGCCCGACAGCCTTCACCGAGCGCGAAGGCGGTGGCGTACGTGCCTGCGCATCAGCCGAGGCGCCCCGAGAGCGGTCCGGCCGGGGATGCGCTGGTCACCATCACGCATTTTCATAGCCTGGGCTCGGCGCCCAGCGCCGAACTTCTCAAACGACTTGCTACGCTGGCCCAGGTGCATGAGGGGCGGGTGCGTGTGGTCACCTATCACCTGCCTCATCAGGAGGAGGAGGTGCTGGCCTATGCCCATCGCGCCTGGGCTGCGGCGGCGGCCCGGGCGCCTGAAGTCGGCTGGGAGTTCGGTCTGGCGCTGGCCGAAAAGGTCGCGGCGTTGGAGGTCGGCGGGGCTCAGGGGGCCGCTGTGGTGGAGGAGATCGGTGCGACCCTGGGAGTCGATCCGGAGACGATCAACTCCGAGACCAGTCGGGCGCAGGTCGAACGCGATCAGCGTCTGGCCGCGGAGCTCCATGTGGTCGGCACGCCCACGATCTTCATCAACGGCACTCGCCTGGTGGGCCTGCCTCCGGCCGACGAGCTGGAGCGGCAAGTGGCGGCCTCCGAGGCCATCGCGGAGCGCGTGGCCCAGGTGCGTAATATCGGGGGCGAGGAGCTCTATGAGGTCATGGTCGAGGCGGCGCGCCAGCAGCAAGAACTCGGGCCCTAGAGCAAGAGAAACGCTGCGAGGAGTCCGACCGCCAGGATCGGCGCCAGACCCAGGGCCACGTAGGCTCCCAGGCGTCGGGAGCCGATAAAGGCGCTCATGCCGGCCTTGACCAGGCTGTTGGTCAGGATCGCGATCACAATCGCCTGGGTGGCCACCGGGGCGCTGAGTTCGCCACTACCGGCCATGCGCGCCACCGCCAGACTGATGGCGTTGGTTTCGGCCAGGCCGCCGAAGATCGCGGTCAGGTAGATGACCTGCGAGCCGTAGACCTGCTGAAGCCCTTTGGCCACCCCGATGATCAGCACCAGTAAGAGGGCGAACTTCAGTGCCGGAACCAGCTCAAAGGGGTTGCGAATCTCCAGCGAGGTGCCCTCGTCGAGCGCCGGCGGCTCTTCCCGACCATCGGGGCGGTCGCGCACATGGCTGACCAGGGTGACCCACAGGAGTCCGGCCACCACGGACCCGGGAATGGCCATGAGCATAAAGGGCAGCCACAGCGTCTTGACGAGCTCCAGGTTGACCACGGCCACCGCGACGGTGACCCGCGCAAACATAAAGGCGTTGGCCAACATGATCGCAAAGGCCGCCGAGAGCAGCACGGTGCGCGATTCGGGGCGTTGGTGGACCTGGCGGGACATGGCCAGCGCCACGGCGGTGCTCGACGCCATCCCCCCGAGCACTCCGGTAAGCACCAGGCCGCGACTGGTGCCCAGAAAGCGGATCGCAAAGTAGCCCAGAAAGCTAATGCCGCTGATCAGCACCACCAGCAGCCAGATCTCCCGGGGGTTGTAGATGCCCCAGGGATCGATGAACGCGTCGGGTAAGAGCGGCAAGAGCACTACCGTGACGAGTAAAAACTTCATCGTCGACACGATCTCAGCCGGCGTCAGCAGGCCTACAAAGGTGGTGGTGTGGCGTTTCAGTGAGAGCACAATCGCCACGATCACGGCGATGGATGCCGCGACCATGGGCACCGAGGGCACGAGCACGCCGAGCACAAAGACCACCATCGCCGAGATCTGGGTGGTGATGCCCACTTCATGTTCGGTGGCGCGGCGTTCGTGCCAGAAAAAGGCGACCAGGAGCGCGAAGTAGCCAAGCCCCACCACATAGGGAAGACCGGGTAGGGTGCCCTGGGCGATTACCGACACGGTGCCCAGCAGCGAGGAGAGCGCAAAGGTGCGCACGCCGACGCTGCCCAGCGGGCTCTCGGGTTCGCGGTGGCTCTGGCGCTCCAGGCCGATGATGCCGCCCAGCGCCAGGCTGATGGCCACGGCGCGCACCATCCCAAAATCGAGTACGGGGGAAGGATCCAAAATTCAGGGGGCGCGTTCGATCAGGCGCACCTCACAGGTGTCGCCCGGACAGTAGTAGTAAGAGAGTAGCACGTGGTCGCGATGATCAATCGAGGTCGAGACTCCGTAGGTCGGTCCATCAAAGATGCGCTCAGAACTCCAGTCCCAGCGCCCCTGTGGCGAGCGGCCCAGACGAAGATCGTGCTCTCGTTGGTTGTGAAATGCAACAAAGAGGCTCTGGTCTCGGGCTTCAATCATAGAGGAGAGGTAATAGGTGGCGCCATTCTCAAAGAAGTGACGTCTGGAGATCGGATCGATGAAACTTCCGCAGTCGACCACCAGACCACTGGGGTCGGAGCCGCTTACGCAGAGTTCGCCATTCTGGCGGTATACCAGAGCGCTGATCTGGGTGGTGTAGTCGCGCTCGGAGGTGGTCCACTCGTCGTTGCCCACATCGTAGCGCGAGATCTGGAAGTCCGTGCCCATACTGCGGTGAATCAGGTAGAAGTCCATCGCGTTACCGGCCTTTAATCCTTCATCAAAGGCTGCAGCGGTGGCCGGTGATAGATCTCGCAAGCGTCGCCAGAGCGGGCTGGGGCTGGCGGTGTTGTACGTGTAGAACTCCACCTGGCCGCGCCCCTCCTGAGCGTAGCTTAAATAGAAGCGCGCGCGGTCATGGGTGATGTCAAATCCGTCGGCGTTGCCCACCCGACCGTGTGCCAGAAGCTCGGCATGCCACGCGCCGTCGGCCTGGCGCTGGGTGGCCACCAGCTCGCTGTTGATGCTGTCGAGGTAGACGGCCAGCGGTTCATTGGCGTGGATCACCGAGAGCCCGAAGATCCCCCTGTGCCTGGCAATCGACTCGTAGCTCCAGCTTCCTCCTACCGGGCGACGAGCGATCACGAGCTCGGGGGTGATACACCGCGCGTCATCGCATCGGTGGTAGCCCAGCCACACGGTGCCGGCGCGATCAACCACCACGCTGGTGCGGTCATTGCTGGCGAAGACCTTCGGAATGCCTTCGGCCACCACCTGACTCTGCCACTGGGTCTCTTCCCACTGCGGAGGCTCCGGCTCGATCTGCGGGTCGGGAAAGGCCCAGTCCCAGTCGTCTGGCGAGTGGGGCTCCGGCGCATCGGGTTCCTCGTCCAGATCGGAAAATGCGACATCCTCGGGAGGATGACCGCCATCGAGGTGCTCGTCCAGCGGAGGTTCGCTAAGCTCCCAGAAGTAATTGTCTTCATCCTCACAGCTGCAGGCGTTGAGGCTGAGCAGCGGGGCGCATACCAGGTAGATCAACACGGGCCATCGGCGAGCAAAGCGTTGAGAAAGCACGAAACCCTCCAGACAGAGTGAGTCAGGCAATGTTGGGCGTAGAGACGCCGTCCCGAGGCCGGGTAAAACCCAAGTCTCGCAGATCTGGAGCGAATTCGCCATCGGAGCGCTCCCTCCGATGCGCGCTGCCCTATGCCCTGGTCCCCCCCGGGCTGTGAGTATGAACTGAGGGCGTCCGGGCTCTCTTCACGAGAGCCCGGACGCGTGGCTTCGCTCCTTCAGGAGCGGCTCAGCTCGTGCGGACCTCGATCTTTCGCGGTTTGGCGCTTTCGGCCTTGGGCAGGGTCAGTTTAAGCACTCCATCGTTGATTTCGGCGCTGATCTTGGTCTGGTCGATCTGCTGTCCGACCCGGAACTGCCGCATAAAGTGGCCGATGCGATACTCGGAATAGAGGGGCTGCCAGCGGCTGGTGTCGAGCTGGTGCACCGAGCCCGTGATGGTGAGAAGATTGTCGCGAAGATCGATTTCGAAGTCTTCGGCGGCGGTTCCGGGAACGTCTGCCAGCAGGGTCAGGGCTTTGGACGTTTCGTAGATGTCGACGACGGGCCGAAAATAGGTGCCCTCACGGGTGCCTTCGGCTTCCTGGAGCTCTTCCTTGTGATGGACGGCGATCTCCTGACCGGTGGATGCTCCGTTGCCGTTGCTGCGGCTGCTGCTCTTGGTCGATTTGGATGTACGAGCCATCAGATCCTCCATGTCAGTTGAGTCGGGCACAGCTCTGCCGGGTGCGCCGCGTTGAGTCGATGCGGCGCAAAGAGCTACGGGCCCCGAAGATGTGTCAGTGACCTGGTCGCTGAGCGGTCACGCGTATGGGCTTACTTGATCTTGATGCGACGCGGCTTGGCGTCCTCTTTACGCGGCGCGATGATCTCCAGGATGCCGTGGGTGTAGCTCGCCTCGACGCGGGACACGTCGATGGCCTGGGGCAGGGTGATCGCCCGGCGGAACTGCCCGGCGTCGCGCTCGCGGCGATGCACATCGGCGTCTTCCAGGCGCTCCAGGCTACGTTCGCCGCGAATCACCACCTGGTCGGCCTTGGAACTCACGTCGAGCGAGTCACGTTCGATTCCGGGCATCTCCGCGCGGATCAAGAAGGACTCTCCATCATCGTAGATGTTGACCGGTGGGAACACGCCCATGGTGCGCTCGGCCAGGACCTGCCCCTGCGTGCCGGCAAATGGCGAGACGGGGGAGCTCTTGCCCATCATCGAGCGCAGCTCCTGGCGAAAGAGTCGATAGGGATCGTCAAACCAAAGCGATGAACTCATCGAATACCTCCATCTGGATTCACAACTGGGTTCGGGGGGAACGGCGTGATGTCAGAGTGCCTGGCTATCCGGATAAGCCTCATGCGAAGGCCAAGCTAAGCAGCCCCTGTGCATCGTCAAGCAGGCACCTGCTTCGCCGGAGCGTCGGCAGGCCGGGGGGCGCTTGCCAAGCTCCATCCCCCCCCACTAGATTGACCGGCCTGGTCCCGTGCTCGCTGTGAGCCCGGGCCCCATTTTTTTTACCAGCGCCGAGGGAGGCCATGCGTTTTGTCGAGTTGATCCGCAAGAAGCGTCAGGGTGGCGAGCTCACCAAAGAGGAGCTCCAGCGTCTGGTCGACGCGTACACCAGGGGAGAAGTGCCCGATTACCAGATGTCGGCGTTTCTGATGGCGGTCTACTTTCAGTCGATGACCTCTGCTGAACTCTCGGCCTGGACCGGGGCGATGTTGCACTCGGGTGAGGTGCTCGATCTCTCGACGGTCGACGGCGCGAAGGTCGACAAGCACTCCACCGGCGGGGTGGGCGATAAGGTGTCATTGATTCTGGCCCCGCTGGCGGCGGCTGCCGGGCTGAAGGTCCCCATGATCTCGGGGCGCGGCCTGGGGCATACCGGCGGTACGCTCGATAAGCTCGAGAGCATCCCGGGGTTTGACGTCAACCAGAGCGTGGAGCGTTTTCTGGAGCTCGTTGACACCCTGGGGCTGGGGCTCATCGGTCAGACTGGCGAGATCGCCCCGGCCGACAAGAAGCTCTACGCGCTGCGCGATGTGACGGCGACGGTGGAGTGCATCCCGCTGATCGCCAGCTCCATCATGAGCAAGAAGCTGGCCGAAGGGATCGACGCGTTGGTGCTCGATGTCAAAGTCGGCTCCGGGGCCTTTATGAAGAGCATGGATCGGGCGCGCGAACTCGCGCAGACCATGATCGGGATCGGCAAGGCCATGGATCGTCCGGTGCGGGCGTTGATCACCGATATGGATCAGCCCCTGGGGCTGACGATCGGCAACAGCCTGGAGGTCATCGAGAGCATTGAGACCTTGCGTGGTGAGGGGCCGCAGGATCTGACTGATCTCACCGTGGAGCTGGTTCTGGAGATGCTCGATGTGGCCGGCAAGGTCACCGATCGCGAAGCGAGCCGTAACCACCTGGTGGAGCTGCTGCACGACGGCACCGCGCTCAGTGTCTTTGAGAAGATCATCGAAGCTCAGGGAGGCGATGCCTCGATCTGTGCTGATCCTTCCAGGCTGCCGCTGGCCAAAAACACCACGGTGCTCGAAGCCTGGGAGAGTGGTCATATCTCGCGGATTCAGGCCGAGTCGGTGGGGATCGCCGCCATGGAGCTGGGCGCCGGTCGTCGTCGCAAAGAAGACGATATCGATCCGGGCGTGGGGCTGGTCATGGAAGCCAAGCGCGGCGCGCGCGTTGAAAAAGGGCAGCCCCTGGTCACGATTTACTACAACGACGACAAAGAGCTGGAGAAGGTCCGGCAGATGCTGCGCGAGGCCATTGTGATTGGCGAGGCGCCCGAAGATGTGCCACCCTTGATCCTGGAACGCTTGAGTTGACCGGGTTTAAGTTCCCGAGATCTCTGTTGATTTTGTCAGGAGGATGTGGTGCGACGAGGGTGTAGCACTGAGACTCGGGGGCTCTGGGTATGGCTGTTTTGCGCCATGTTTTTGGCCGGGTGTGAGGCCTCCGAACGCCCGGCCGGGGGGCCTGATTCTCCGGAGTCCCAGGGACTGATGATGCCCGAGGGCGAAGGGGAGGGCGGGGGCTTTGCCTTCGATGAATCTCTCTTGCTCGAAGGCGCGGAGTCGCTTAGCGAGCAGGTTCCGCCGGCGAGCTGCGTGGGCGCCACCGAAGAAGAGGCCCGGGTTGAAGGGCATCCGAGTATCCTGCGTGGGGTGGTGCTCGCACCACAGGGGCAGCTGGCCCGGCGCTCCAACCTCCTGGAGTATCTCATTCCCACTGCGCACGCGGCGCCGCTGGAGGGAGAGCTTCCGGTGGACGGGGCTGAGGTGGCGCTCTATCGGGTGGACGGGCGTGGCGAGCCGGCTGGTGAGGCGCTGGTGCGTACCACCACCGACCGCGCCGGCCAGTGGTGCGTGCGCATGCCCGATGACGCCGAGTTTGGTCCGCAGCTGATGTTGATCGCCACCGCCGGCGAACGACGTCTGCGCCGGCCGGTCCTTCACCGGGCAGATCTCGATCTTTACTCCCAGCCCGAGGCGTTGCTTCGCCTGATCGTCGAGGAGGGGCTGAGTCTGAATCAGCTCACGATCGCCACCTATCTCAACCTGGATGTGATGGCGCAGAGTGCCGTGGATCTCATCGCGCCGGTCAGCGTGGAGGGAGCTCACGGGGTGGAAAGTTTGCTGGCCCGATTGCAGCAGACGATGGCCGAGGACCCTCGGTTGAGTCAGGCCCTGGAGCGACTCTACGAAGAGTGATCGTCGGGACGGCCGCCGCGGCGTTCTGCGCCGGGGTTCCGGGCGTTTCAGAAAGGTAAGGTGGAGGCATCAAAAAAGCCCCCGGCGCGGATGCGCCGGGGGCTTTTCGTCTCGCTTTATCGCGTAAGCCGGGTTTTGTCCCGCGTGTATGACACGCGGTGACGGTCATTCATCTAGGCCTCACGTTGCCGTGAGGCTCAAGCGGTTACCTGAGGTCAGCGAGGGGGGCACCTCGGAGCGTCTTAAAAGACGCTCAACCTCTGTTTACCTTGCATCGGGTGGGGTTTACCTGGACGAGCGACGTCACCGCCGCCCCGGTGAGCTCTTACCTCACCTTTTCACCCTTACCGCGCCGCAGCGCGGCGGTATATCTCTGTGGCACTTTCCCTGGGGTTGCCCCCGGTCGGTGTTACCGATCACCCTGCCCTGTGATGCCCGGACTTTCCTCTCGCCGCGCCTGCGCGCGACCAGCGACCGTCTGCGATAAAGCGAGACGAACCCGGAGGGTACCCTCCGGGTTCATCTTTGCAACCTCAAACCACCGGCGAGGTGGATGGATTTCGATCAGACACTGATTCAGGCCTCAAGGGCATTGGAGGGAGAGGATTCGCCCAGCGAATCTTCCCAGAAGTAAAGGATGCGGTTGCAGCTGGGGCAGATCTCCAGGGTGTTGCCACGCTGGACCTCAATGTACTGCTGGGGCGGCAGCGCCATAAAGCAGCCCTCGCAGTGGCCGTTTTTGCAGGCGACAACGGCCAGACCCGGGCGACGACTACGGATGAAGTCGTACTTGTGGATCACGCGTCGCGACACCTGGCCGCGGGCCTCTTCCTGGCGAGCGGTCAGCTTCGAAATGATCGCATCAAGCTCCGAGAGGCGCTTTTCAGCTTCGGATTCATCGGCGGCGATGCCTTCGCGAAGCTGAATGATCTTGTCTTCTTTCTCTTTGATCGACTCCTGCGTCGACTCGATGACTTCGAGCAGGTGCAGAAGCTCTTCTTCGGTCTGCTCACCAGACTTTTTGAAGTTTTCGATCTCTTTTTCCACCGCGTTGAACTCTTTGGTGGAGCCGATGTCGCGCAGACGCTTCTGACGCATGGTCAGTTGCTCGTTGATCTCTTTGAGATCGTCTTTCTTCTGCGACTGAAGGGCGCGAATCTCTTCGAGCTCTTCTTTCTGGGTGTTGAGATCTTCGACCAGCTTGTCGAGAAAGCCGGTGTTTTCCTGGATGCGGCCAACGATTTCTTGTTTCTTTTTGGTGATCTCGTCGAGCTCCAGGTCGATGTTCTGAAGTTCTCGAAGCAGGGCCAGTTGTTCCTTCAAAGTTCACCTCGCCGAGTGATGTGTGCGCAATAGAAAAGCGCCTGAGCCAGGCTCAGGCGCTTTTCGAATGCATGGGACATGTGGTGCTGAGAGTTGGTGCGGGGCTGCGTCGGTTGGACCTGTCGCGCGAAGGAGGAGGGTCCCGCCGCCAGGGGAAGGCGTCGAGAGAGTTCCCATTCTCGGGAGCTGCAAAGATGTGAACGCGCAACGAGCTGCATGGTCTCCTATCAACCTGACGTCTCGCGCGGGATCCTGCGGGATATCCGCGCGTGGTTGCTCGGTCTGCACCGAGCGAGTGGGCCCACCTGGGTTCGAACCAGGGACTGGCCGGTTATGAGCCGGCGGCTCTACCACTGAGCTATAGGCCCAGGCAATCGGGGCATGGTGCCCTTCGTGCGTCGAACGAACCCTTAGCGGAGGGGGACTATTTCGTTTCCGCTAAGTCCGCTGCAGCAAATCCGGCGCCACAGCAGGCCAAGTGTCATAACGAAAGGCCCCGTGCTTCGCAAGCAGCTTTTCGAAGAGCGCTCCCCCCTGGGGAATAAGTTTGTGGGCTCTAACTTGCGGAGTTCATTAATGAATAAGCGCCAGGGGGCCGGCGGCGAGCTCTCCGGGCTCAAAAAAGTGAGGACCGAAAAGGGGAGGTGCATCGGGTGCGGAGAGGCGATCGCCCGGCGATGATTCGCGAGGAGATGGGGCGGCTCCGGAGGCTAAGTTCGCGTAAACAAATCGGCTTTTCCAGGGAGAGGAAGGGGGGATAAAATAAATGCAAATTTTCCGAATAAACCTCTTGACGACTCGGGGGGGCTCCCCTATTGTCCCGCTTCGCTTCGAGGGGAACAGCCTCTCAGCCAGAACTTCGGAGCGCTCCTTAGGGCGCATAGCTCAGCTGGGAGAGCGGCGGCCTTACAAGCCGTAGGTCACAGGTTCGAACCCTGTTGCGCCCATCGAACGCTGTAAGGTTGTTTGAAAAGTAGGAACTACGGGGTAGTAGTTCAGTTGGTTAGAATGCCGGCCTGTCACGCCGGAGGTCGCGGGTTCGAGTCCCGTCTACCCCGCTCGCTCATCGCAAGATGAGGGACGCAACACAATTTAAGAACTACGGGGTAGTAGTTCAGTTGGTTAGAATGCCGGCCTGTCACGCCGGAGGTCGCGGGTTCGAGTCCCGTCTACCCCGCTCTTAAGAGCCACTCAACATCTGTTGGGTGGCTTTTTGCGTTGGTGCTGGCGGTTGACACCGTGGCCCGGGCGCTCGCAGAGTGGCCCCGGTGAGGGCGCTCGATGTGAGGAGGTGGGCAAATGGCACTGGGTGTAAGACAGGTCGTGATGGTGGTGATGGTGCTGGGGCTGAGCGCCTGTCAGAGCGTGCCGACGGCGACGCCCGGCGCGCAGAGCTGGCGCACGCACAAAGGAGAGCCCACCGGGGCGGTCGCGGAACTCTCCGTGCGCACGCTGGCGGTGGAGGTTCCGGATGCGAGCGGGGGATCACGCGTGGCATCGGGGGCATCGGGGACCGGGGGCATGTTTAACACCGCGTATCGCTTTTATGCCCGGCATCTGACGGCGGTCGACGGGCCGCGCTGCGAACATCGTCCCACCTGTTCACGTTATGCCTACGAGGCCGTGCAAAAACACGGCTTTATGTTCGGGACGTGGTTGGCTATCGACCGGCTCACCCGTTCCAACCGCTCCAGCGTGTTGCGCCGCCTGCCGATCGAGAAGATCGAAGAGGGCAAGGTCTATTACCGCGATCCGATCGATGACAATGACTTCTTCCTCTGAAACTCCCCGTGGCAGACGGGGGCTCCGAGCGGCCTTACTGGTGTGGGTGGCGCTGGTCCTCGGTGTCGGGTGCGCCGGCGATGAGCCTTCGGGTGAGGATCGTCCGCTGCGTCCGCTGGTGTATACGGAGCATCCCGATCTGACTCCGGAGGGGGCGGCGGTGCGTGAACAGCGCCTGCTGCGTCAGCTTCGCGGCGGGGCGGAACTCTCCGGGGGCTGGGGGCGTCTGGAGGAGCCGGATGCTGGCGAGCTGCCGCTGATCGACGATGAGGAGGCGCTGGGGCGAGCGCTCTTTGAGGCGTTGATCGAGCGCAACGAGGCCCTCTGGGACCACCTCTTTATTGCGCCCGAGAGTTACGCGGAGCTGGTCAAAGTCAGCGAGGATCGCGCCCGCGAGTTTGTGGACGTGCAGATGGGGGGCGCGCTGGCGACCTGGGAGAGCTTTGAGCCGTCGCGCTCTTCGGAGGGGGCCGACGGAGGCCTGGGGCGGCTGCTGGAGCTTCAGGGGCTGGAGCTGGGGGAGGGGCGCACGATTCAGGGGCCGGTGGCCGGCGAGGATGAGGAGGTTGTGCAGCACTGGGGCAATGTCCTGCGGCTGCGCTACGCCGAGGCCGATGTGGAATTTGAGTTGCGAATTCCCCGCATCTTCCGGGTGCCCTCGCCGCATGATCCCACTCGCAAGGTGCTCGTGCTGGCCTCTCCGGTGGAGGCCGATCGTCGGCTGCAGACGCTGGTTGCGCTGGGCCTGCATTTAAAGCCCGAGCTGCTGCGCAGCCGGGAGTATCCTTTCCCGCTCAAAGAGGGCAACTTCTGGCGCTATCGCCGCTACAACAAGGCTCTGGGGCAGGATGAGACGGTCGATCCGCTGGACTTCGCCATGGGCGGGCAGGCCGCTGCCGGCACGCCGCGGGCCCCGGAGGTGATCGTGGAGGTGATGGGGGTGGAGCAGTACGGCACCTGGCGGCTGGTGCATCTGATGCGCTCCTACGAAGACGCCGATTTTACCCGGGCGCATGAGCGCTGGGTGCTCACCCCGCGGCGGATTTATTATTGCAACAGCCGCTGTCAGGCGAACATCGACGATCTGAGCTACCTGCTGGAGTACTTTGAGTATCAGGTTCCGATCTTCAGTTTTCCGCTGGAGCCCGGTCAGCGCTGGGGGCGGGCCGGCCTGAAGGTCGGGAGCGATGCGGCGAGTTTTTCGGTGGATGAGAGCTGGCATCATGTGGAGACGCCGGCCGGCGGGTTTGTGGGGGCGTACGCCATTGAGGGTACCGGTCCTCTCACGCTTTCCAGCCCTTACTTCAAGCTGCCCGGCCAGCGTCGTTATGTGGTGCCGGGGCGAGGGGTGGTGCGCCGGGAGCTGCGCGAGCCTGATGCCGGCGGTCAGCTCATTGATGTGGTCGAAGAGCTGGTGGAGTACCGCATTATGCCCTGAGCCCTTGGGCTCAGGGGGGGGATAAGAGCGCGCGTAGCGCGCGCTCCACGGCAAAGACGTGGGCATCGTCGGCGCCCTCGGCGCGCAGGGCCTCGGCCAGCCGCAGGACGTACTCGGTGTTGGGGCCGCTGGGGCCGTGGCTTAAGGCTACCTGGTGGGCGATGGCCTCCGGAGAGGCCGCTCCCAGAAAGTGGGGATTCTCGGCGGTGGCCATGTAGACCAGGGCTTCGTCGAGGAGCGGTGTGTCGTGGCCCGGGGCGAAGACGGGGAGGAGCCGACGCTGGTAGCCTCCCTGTTCGCGCAGGTCGAGTTGGTGCAGGGTGCGCTCGGCCTGGTCGGGGGCCAGCTGAAAGGCCACGCCGAAGGTGGCGGCGGTGGGCTCGGGGAGGAGGGTGACCACGCGTCCGGGGGCCTCGGGGACTCCCCGGTGGTCGGGCGAGCCCTGATAGAAGACCCGGGTATAGCCGCGAATCTCGCCGCAGAGGCGCGCCTGATAGTCGAAGTTCGGGCGCCAGATGAGTGAGCCGTAGCCAAAGATCCACATGATATGCACACCGCTGCTGCGTTGGAGAGAGGGGGCCGCGGGCCGGCCGGCGGTCCGGCCCGTCGGAGAAGATCTTTAAGGCGCCGCGCGATGATGTCCAGTATCCGGGCGCGTTTGCGGCCGGAGTTCGTCGAGCAAACGCTGGCCGTGCTCGTTGAGAAAGGCTGTCAGTTCGGCGTACCAGTCATCAAAATAGGTCAGGCCCAAATGCTTTAACCGCGCGTTCTCCAGCACGGAATAAGGGGGGCGCGCCGCCGGGGCGCCCCAGCTGGCCGAGTCGACCGGGCGCAGCTGCGGGTGCAGATCAAGGTGGTCAAAGAGGGCCCGGGCAAAGTCAAACCAGGAGCACTGGCCGTGGGCGGTGGCGTGATAGATTCCGAAGTCTTCGCGCTCCGAGAGGGCGATCGCGGCCCGGGCCAGAGTCCGGGCCGGGGTGGGGGTGACGATCTGATCGTGGACCACGGCCACCGGATCGCGGCCCTGACCGACTCGGAGCATGGCACGCACAAAGTTCGGGTGCTCCGCGCCGTAGAGCCCGCAACTTCGCAGCACAAAGGTGCGCGGGTTATGCTGCAGCGCCAGCCGCTCGCCAAGGAGTTTGCTGCGCCCGTAGACCGAGAGCGGGCCGGGGTGGGCGTCTTCCTGGATGGGCCGGGTGTGCTCGGCCCCGAAGACGTAGTCGGTGGAGAAGTGCACCAGGGAGATCTGGCGCTGCTGGCAGGCGTGGGCTAAAAATCCCACTCCCAGGGCGTTGGTTCGGAAGGCGGCTTGCGGCTGCTGTTCCGCCTGGTCGACCTGAGTAAAGGCCGCCGCATTGAAGACGCGTCGGGCATCCGGGTAGCGGTTGAGAGTGGCTTCAATAGAGGCGGGGTTATCGAGGTTGCAGGTGTCGAGGTTGACCCCGATGACCTCCTCGCCGCGCTCCTTTAAGAGGGCATAGAGTTCACTTCCCAGCTGGCCGGCGCTGGCGATGACAATGGTAGAGACCATGATCGTTCCCCCTGCAAAAGATGAAGGGTGGCCGCGCTCCCCGAAGGGCGAGGAACGCTCTGTAAATCTAAACACTTTGGCCGGGGGCACCCAGTGCGGTCAGAAAGAGGCGAGAGGCGCGGATGTGGATGATTAAAAAAACGGTGGCCATGCTGCTCTTGCCGCTGGGAATGGTGGCGGGGCTGCTGATGCTGGGCCTGGCGCTGTGGTGGCGCTGGCCCCAGAGCCGGGTGGGACCGCTGCTGGTGGCGGCGGCCGGTGCCGGGCTGCTCTTTGCCAGTTGCTCGCCGGGGGCCGACCTGCTCTTGCGCCCGCTGGAGCAGAAGTATCCGCCCCTGAGTGACCAGGCGCTTTTGGCCGGGGAGCCCCCGACCCATGTGGTGGTGCTGGGCGCCGGGTATATTGAAGATGAGCGCTACCCGCTGGTGAGTCAGCTGCATTCGGAGGGGGTGCTGCGCCTGGTGGAGGGGATTCGCCTGGTGGGGAAGCTGCCCGGGGCGATCCTGGTGGTCAGCGGAGGCGCGCGCGGCGACGGGCGCCCCAGCGCGCAGGCCAGTCGGGAGTTGGCCGTGGAACTCGGGGTTGACCCGGCGCGCATTGCCCTGGCCGACCGCGCGCAGGATACCGCTCAGGAGGCCCGCCAGGTTCAGGAGCTGGCCGGCCCCGGGGCGCGGGTGGTGGTGGTGACCAGCGCCTCGCATATGCCGCGGGCCATGCAGCTCTTTGAGCGCCAGGGGTTAAGCCCCATCGCCGCGCCAACGGCCCACCGGGTCATCGAGGGGCGCGCAGGCGGGCTGTGGCCTAACGCCACGCATCTGCGAAAGACCGAGCGCGCGCTCTACGAGTGGGTCGGTCGCGCCTTTGTCTCGTTGGGCGGAAGCTAAGGGCGGTGGCTGGCGAGGCCGGACAGGGTGATTAGAATCTAGAGGTGCGCTGAGCTGGGATCGTCAGCGTGCTGCCATAGACGGGCAGGGGGGCATGTTCAGACGCCATTTGGGGCGCCGGTCTGCAGCTCTGCTGACACAGGTCGGGCCGCCGGGGGAGGGGTCAACGTCTCGGGGGGGCCTGGGCTCTTGCCAAGGGAGGACGTCGCATGAAGGTGCTCATCACCGGTGCTGGCGCGCTGCTCGGACAGGGCATCATCCGCGCGCTTCGCGCTACCACGCTGGACGCCACGATCATTGCAGTCGACCCCAGCCCTCTGGCGGCCGGCCTCTACTGGGCGCATCGTGCCCACCTGGTACCGCTGGCCTCCGATCCAACCTTTTTGCAGGCTTTTGAAGAGATCCTCGCCCGCGAGTCTCCCGATGTGGTGCTGGTGGGCACCGATGTGGAGTTGCGTCTGTTGGCCGCTCACCGCGCGCGTCTGGAGGAGACCTACCACACGCGTCTGCTCATCAGCGCGGAGCAGGTCGTGACGATTGCCGAGGATAAGTGGCTGACCTACCAGTTTTTAAATGAGCGCGGGCTGGGATGCCCGCGTTCGGCCCTTCCCTCGGAGGTCGATGCGTTGATCGAGGAGGTGGGTTATCCGCTGATCATCAAACCGCGGGTGGGCTGTCGTTCGGTGGGGGTGCGTCTGGTGGAGGAGCGAAGCGCGCTGGAGCAGGCGCTGGCCGAGCAGCCCGACGCCATCATTCAGGAGTGCGTGGCCACGCCCTTTGATGAGTACACCGCCGGGGCGCTGGTCTTTGAGGGGCGCTGCGAGGCGTCGATTGTGATGCGGCGCCTCTTAAGAGACGGCAACACCTACCAGGCCTTTGTAGCGCCTTATCCCGAACTCAATGCCCAGGTGCGCGAGATCGCCGAGGCGCTGGGGGCCTACGGGCCGGTCAACGTGCAGTTTCGCCTGGACGGGGAGCGCATCAAGGTCTTTGAGATCAACGCGCGCTTCTCGGGCACCACGCCCTTGCGGGCCTGCGCGGGCTTTAATGAGGTAGAGATCGCCCTGCGCCAGGTGCTCTATAATGAGCCGGTGGTGCAACCCACCGTGCAGCCGATGACGATCTTGAGGCACTGGGCCGAGACCGTCGTGACCGATGACGTTGCCCAGGCCACCCACGCGCTGGCCACGCCTTCTCTCGCCGGGCTGCGCGCGGCGCTGGGCATGCTGTGGTGAGGCCCAGGGAGAGCAAGAGAGCTCAAGAAGAGCTGACCTGAGAAACGCGGCGCACCATCCGGGTGCGCCGCGTTTTTCAGGTCTGTAGAAACGCGCAATGGAGGCACCTGGCGGCGCCTCCATTGAGACTGTGTTGAAATGGCGCTTTGGGGTTAAGTGGTTGATTTTGTTGGCCGATTAGGCGCCTTTCTGGAGGTCTTTAGGCGTTTGGTCTTCGTTTCCCATGAACTCGGGCATGGTGGCATGGCCGTCCTGGTTGATGCCTTCGCGGGCAAAGACCTTGCTTAGCGTTTTGAAGAGAATGGTAAGATCCAGCGCCAGCGAGCGGTGATCGACATACCAGACATCGAGCGCGAATTTCTCGTCCCAGCTCAGCGCGTTGCGGCCGTTGACCTGGGCCCATCCGGTGATTCCGGGGCGTACCTCATGGCGGCGAGCCTGTTCGGGGCTGTAGCGGGGAAGATAGCGCATGAGCAGCGGACGCGGTCCGACCAGGCTCATCTCGCCGCGAAACACATTGAGGAGGGTGGGCAACTCATCAAGGCTGGTCGAGCGCAGAAAGTGCCCCACCGGGGTGATCCGCTGGGCCTCCGAGCCGATGTCGTCCTGCCCCGGCCTGGAGAGGCGCATGGTGCGAAACTTGATCAGCTCAAAGGGCTCTCCGTGCAACCCCGGGCGTTGCTGCCGGTAGAAGAGTGGGCGCCCCATGGTGACGTATACCGTGGCGGCGCTGGCGGCGAGCACCGGGGCGGTGACGAGCAGCCCGGCGCCGGCGGCGGTGAGGTCAAAGGTGCGTTTGAGTTTGTCGTAGATTGGCATCGCCGCTCCTCAGAGAAGGGTTGGGCAGAAGGGTAGTGGTTTTCTCGGACGTCGCAAGCGTCGGTGAGCCGGTGAGACGGCACCGACGCTTCGCACTTCGGAAGGGACTCAGCTGAGCGAGGGACGTATCACCTGTTGATCGGCCACATCGGTGAGAATGTGGGAGCCGTTGCCGATGACGACATCGGCGCCGACCTGTACCCCCAGAAAGATGGTGACGCCCATGCCGATCACCGAGCGGGCGCCCACCTGTACGCCGCCGGCCAGCAGGGCGCCGGGGGTGAGGTGCACGTGATCATCGATCACGCAATCGTGAGAGACGACCACGTTGCTGTTGATCACGGTGTTGTCTCCCAGGCTCACGCAGGAGCTGACCACAGCGCCGGCGAAGATCTGATTGCCCTGGCCCATCAGGACCGAGGGTTCTACGCAGGCCCTCGGGTGGATAAGATTGGGCAGGATGAAGCCTTCGCGGCGCAGCCTGGAGAAGAGCTCCGCGCGCAGGGCGTTATGAGTGACCGCGCCCACGCCCAGGGCGGCCAGGCGCACGCCGCGTTCGCGCAGCTCGGCGAAGGTCGAGGCGTCGCCCAGAACCGGGACCCCCAGCACCTCGGAGGGGCGATCCGGGGAGTCATCGACGATGCCGACGATGCGCAGATCGCGTCGCCCCTCGCGCACCATATCAATGACCACCCGGGCGTGGCCGCCGGCCCCGTAGATGACGATGGCCTGGCCGCCGGCGCCCACCTCCACCGCCGGGGTGGCGGTGGCCTGGTCGCCCGGCGCGCGCAGCGCGCCGGGGCTCTCGCCGAGATGCGCCAGAATGTCACGTTCGGTGAGGATGCCCTGGTGGGGAATCGCGCGCAGATCGACGTCGTACTCGCTGGCCAGCGCCGCGGCGCGGCGAGTGGCCCGGGGAAGATCATCCACCGGGGCTGGAGGCACCTGGGGGGAGGAGACGTGCACGGCCTCTTCCATCGTCTCGGTGAGCGCGCAGAGCGGTTGGCCCACTCGGGCACGTTGTCCGGAGCTAAATGCCAGCGCACGCACGTATCCCGCGCTCGGAGCTTCCACGTCGGCGGTGGCTTTGGTGGACTCCAGCGTGCACAGCACGTCGCCGCGCGAGACTTTCTGGCCCTCCTCCACCAGGACGTCTACCACTTCGGCTTCGTCTTCGTTGGCGTTGAGCATCGGGATGTAGACCCATTCCATGATCGTCCTCAGAGGTAGAATCGAAGGTGTCGGGTGAGAGCCGTCTTAGCCGGCGGCGCTGGTGCTCTTTGATGGCGGCAGCACCTGACGCATAGCCTCCAGAAGGTCATCGACGCCGGGGAGTGTCGCGGTCTCCAGCGCCGGGCTGTTGGCGATGGGGAGATTGAGCGCGCAGACCCGTCGCGGCTGAGCCTGGAGCGCGGCGAAGGCTGCGGCGGGCAGTGCGCTGATGATTTCGGCGCCGACGCCTCCGGCTCCCGGGGCTTCTTCGCTCACCACCAGCCGCCCGCTGCGGGCGACGGACTGCGCGATGGCGTCCATCTCCAAAGGTTGAATCGAGGAGGGGATCACCACCTCGCAGTAGCGCTCATCTTCGATGAGCAGGCGCTCGGCCGCTTCGACCGCCAACTCGGCCATGCCGCCGTAGGCCACCAGGGTGACGTCGGCCAGCTCAAAGCCCCCAAAACTCAGGCTCACCGTGGGGTAGGCGCCACCAGTGGTGCGCGCGGCCATTCCCCCACAGCGCCCACCCTCGATCAGGCGAAGGCGCTGGGCGTACATCTTTTTATTTTCCACAAAGAGGACCGGCCGCCGGTCGTGCAAGGTGGCGAGCTCCAGCAGGCGCCCCGGATCGACGAAGGGGTTGGCGGCCACAATGGCCAGCCCCGGAGCTCCCAGAAAGTGTTTCTCCAGGGTCTGGCTATGGGTCGGTCCGTAGCCGCGGCGCCCGCCCATCGGCAGGCGCACCACCAGGGGCACCTCGATCTTCTCGTTGTACATCCACGGGTACTTCGCGCCGTGATTGATCAGCTGGTCGGCGGCCAGGAGCACAAAGTCGCCGAACATGATCTCGACCACCGGTAGCAACCCGCCCATCGCCATACCGATGGCCACGCCGACAAATCCCGCCTCGGAGATGGGAGTCGTCCAGACCCGATCTTCGAACGCGGTCGACAGGCCCCGGCTGACTTTGAAGGCGCCACCGTAAGGATCGAGGAGATCTTCGCCGAGCAGATGCACCCGCTCATCGGCCTGCATCATGCGGTGAAATGCCTGGTTTAAGGACTCCAACACGGTCTGACTCATCGCCGGCCCCCGGGTCTGAGGTGAGTGTGTTCGCGAGCTTCGCGGTAAGGGTTCTGCGCGTCGACTTATCCAGGCTCCGGGCCCTCGGGCATCTTAAGCAGCAGGGGATCGTGGAGGGTTTCCACATCGGGAAGAGGTTGGGCCTCGGCCGCGGCGAAGGCCTGCTCCAGACGCGTCTCCACGGCCTCTTCGATGGCGGCGGCGCGAGCTTCGCTCAGTCTGGCGCGTTGCTTCGGGAGAGGATCCTCGGCGCGGCGCGCCTCGACCTCTTCGGGGGGGCGGCGGTCGTCGCTGCGGGAGTGGTGACAGAGGCGGTAGGTGTGAATCACCTCCACGTGTGGGCGTCCGCCGGCGCGTACCCCGGCAACCACCTCTTCAAAGCGCCCGTAGAGCTCTTCGGCGTCGGTGGAGGCGATCTCCCCGGCGTCGAGACCAAAGGCCCGGGCGCGCTCGATCATGGAGCCGGCCACTTCCAGGCGGCTGGGGGTGGACTGGGCCCACTCGTTATTTTCGATCACCACCAGCAGGGGCGCCTCCCAGAGACTGGCCATGTTCAGACACTCATAGAGCACGCCTTCGCCCAGGGTCCCGTCGCCGACAAAGACCACGGCCAGCGCCTCTTCACCGCGCACCTTCTTGGCCAGGGCCAGCCCCAGCGCTCCGGGCACAATCCCGCCCTGGATCCCGTTGGTAAAAAAACCTCCGTCGCAGATGTGCTGGCTGCCCCCGCGGCCGCCCACCAGCCCGCCCTGACGGCCCATCAACTCGGCGGCCAGCTCCCGGGGCTTATCGCCCCACACCAGGTAGTGCCCGTGGCAGCGGTGGTTGCTGAAGACCACATCCCCGGCCTGCAGGTGATTGATTACCCCGACCGCGTCGGCCTCCTGGCCGATGTAGGCATGGGTGGTGCCCACCAGCAGGCCGCGATCAAAGCGCTCCAAAAGCTGCTCTTCAAAGCGGCGGATGAGCCGCATCTGGGCGTAGAGTTTTTCGCTGAGCGTGCCCTGAAGCTGTGCAAAGCGCGCCCGCGGGTCGAGCGACTCATGAAGCGATGCTGAGTGCGTTTTGATCTGCGCTGCGGCCATCTCTCCCCCTTCATCGATCCGCTTGCGGGTTGCCCGGGCGCCCCCTGTCGAGGGTCACCCGGGTGGTGGATTTGCGCGGTGTCGCACGCGCCTTCCCAAGAACGTTGTATGACATCTCTGGCGGCATTCTCCAGGCAGGGCATCGGCCCCTGAGTGCTTTACGATGCGCGCTGCTGGTGGCACGCGCCGCGCCGGTGGTCGCCTCTCTCTCCCTCTGCTACGGTTGCCTCGCGCCCCGGCGGGGCGACCTCCCAAAGACTCCCGACACTCCCTTACCTCGCCCGGCTCAGACCTTTTATAAGTTGGACTATGCGCGCGATCTTCGTCCACGACAGTGTCTTTTACATCCGGGGTGACCGGGTGTTCGTGCCTGGCACTCCGGACCGGCGCAGCTGGGAGCCCTACCTGCAGGTCTTCGATGAACTCTTGGTGGCCGGTCGTTGTCGCTCCGAGTCCTCGCCCGCCGGCGCCGCGCGTGCCGATCGTGCGGGGGTGCACTTTGAATGTTTGCCCGACCTGGCCAGCCCCCGGCGCTGGGTGACCCATCTGCCGGCCGCGCTCGCTCGGCTTGAGGCGCTCATCGCCCCGGCCGATCTGGTTATTGCGCGCACCAGCGTGCTCGGAAATCTGGCGGCGTTCTGCGCCTTACGCGCTGAAAAACGACTCCTCCTGGAAGTGGTCGGTTGCCCCCTGGGCGCCTACTGGCATCACGGCTCAATCTCCGGAAAAATCTACGCACCCATCGCCGCCCTTCAAACGCGCGCCCTGGCCGCCCGCGCGCCTTTTGTGCACTACGTCACCCGTGAGTACCTCCAGCGTCGTTACCCGAGTTCTGGCGTCACGCTGGCGATGAGCGACGCTCGGATTGAGATGCCCGAACCCGGGGTGCTAGAGCGGCGCCGGGAGCGCATCACACTCCTCGACCGGCGCACCGGTCCCTGGCGCGTGGGCATGATCGGGGCCTACGACCTGCATTACAAAGGGCTCGACGTGTTGCTGGAGGCCGCCGCTCGTCTTCGCGACACCCTCCCGATGACGCTTCATATCACCGGTGCCGGCGACCCGGCCCCCTGGCTGGCGCGGGCCGCCGAGGCGGGCCTTGCCGGGCGTCTGCACTTTGAGGGGGTGTTGCCGCCTGAGCGGGTGCTCGACTGGTTCGATACCCTCGATCTCTACGTGCAGCCCAGCCGAGAGGAGGCGCTGCCGCGCTCGGTGGTGGAGGCCCTTTCGCGGGGACTCCCGGTGCTGGCCAGCTCGGTGGGGGGCCTGCCCGAGCTCCTCTCGCCAGCGGCCCTGCATCCCCCGGGAGACGCGGCAATGTTGGCCGCGCAGATGGACGCGCTGCTCCGAGACCCCGGGGCGCAACACCAGGCCTATGAGCGGGCCATTGAGACCGCTCGTCGCTTTGTGGGCCCGGATAAAGACGCGCGATATCAGAGGTTTTTGCGTCAGGCTGCCGGCCTCTCGTAGCGTTGCCCGGAGTGCGCTAGCGCGGCTGGTCCCAGCGCTGAGCCATACCGAACTTCATCTCCAGCGCCTGGTCGAGGTGGGGATAGAAAAACTCAAACCCGCTTTCCTGAAGGCGCGCGGGCTTCACTCGCCGGCTGGCCAGCAGCTCCTCCCGCAGGAGCGGGTTACCGGATAGGGCGTGGACCGCGGCGGCCGGTGCCGGCCACAGGCGCCGGCCGCCTACGATCCGGGCCATCGTCGCCATCGCCTCGCTGTGGGGGAGCGCCCGGGGCGCCACCAGGTTGATGGGGCCGCTCAGGGCGGCGCCGCGCTCATCGCCCATGAGAAAAAGAATCGCGCCCAGAACATCATCGAGATCGATCCAGCTCATGAACTGCTCGCCGCTGCCGACCCGGCGGATGCTGCCGAGTTTGAGGGCGCGGTGCAGACCGGAAAACACGCCGAAGCTCGGGTCGAGCACCTGGCCGATGCGCAGGTTCACCGTGCGTATCCCGGCGAGCTTCGCCGCCCGGGTGGCGTCCTCCCGGGCCTGGCGCCGTCTGGATTCAGGCCGCTCTCCGAGCTCCGATTCCTCGTGGATCTCCCGGGTCCGCTGGTCGCCGTAGATGTGAATGCTGCTGGCGCAGAGGAACACCTCGGGAGGGTGGTTCAGCCGGGCCAGGGCTGTGGCCAGGTGCGCGGTGCTCTCGGCATAGTCCGCGTCGCTGTGCCCTGGCGTTCGCTCCCCGAGGGAAGGCTCCCCGGCCAGGTGCACCACCGCGTCGAGCCCTTCGAGCTTCGATAACTCTGTCGCGTTGGTAGGCTCCGACCAGGTGACCTCGCCGGGGTGCGAGGCTCGCTCATGCACCAGCCTTAAGAGCTGATGACCGCCGGTGCTTAAAAAGGCCTCCAGAGCTCTGCCGACCGGCCCCGAAGTGCCGCTGATCGCGATCTTGAGGCGCCTGGCGGAGAGGGCTTTGTGGCGGCGCAGATCGTCCCCGGTCCGCCGGTGCCGAAACGCGAACATCGCCTCAAGCATACGCTCGGTCACGCGCCCTCCCAGGAGCTCGCCGACTCGGCCCAGGGGCAGGGCGTAGTCCACCTCGTCGACGAGCAGGCTCTGATCGTCGTGAAGTTCTTCGAAGCGGTGCGTATGACGCCAGCGCCTAAAGGGCCCGCGCACCTGCTCGTCGACAAATTGATGCCCCCGGATGTGGTCGAGATGCCGGGCTTCCCAGATCCACCCCACGGGGCCTTTCTGAAGACGCATGATCAGGCGGCCCCCCTCCTCAATGCCGCCTTCTTTTTCGAGCACCTCGATCTGTTCCCAGGGCGGCACCAGGCGCTCAAAGGCCCCCTCTCGGGCATGCCATTCATAGAGCGTTTGACGGCTCACCGGGTAGCCGCTGCGGCGAGTGAATTCAGGCATCCTCGACCTCAGCGGCCCAGCGTTGGATGTAGCCTTCGACGCGCATCTTGCGCCGGGTGCTCTCGGAGGTCATGTAGCGGATCTTGCCAAATACCTCGCGCTCCGGCCCCCAGGCGCGATCGTAGCGGCCCAGCACCCAGAAGATCCCGCTGTAGGAGTTGGGATCGCGTCCGTCCAGCGCGTACTTGTTGTTGAGCTCGATCATGATCGCCAGCGCCTCCTCTGGCGAGGCACTCCAGTGGAGGATCTTTTTGCCCCAGAGCATGCGCAGGTAGTTATGCATCACCCCCCGGTGCACCAGCTCCATCTGTGCGGCGTTCCAGAGCTCGTCGTGGGTGTGCCCGGCTTCAAACTCGCCGAGTGAATAGAGGTGCTCGCGGGGATCGTCGGCGTGCTCAGCCAGGGTTTGCTGTGCCCACGCCGGGAGACTCTCGTAGCGGTCGTAGTCCCCGGGGGCCATGGTGCAAAAGTTGAACCCGACCTCCCTCCAGGTGAGCACTTCGTCGAGGAAGCTCTCCGCCCCGGGGCTCATCGACCAGAACCCCTCCCGCTTGGAGGCGTTTTTGGCCTGAATATCCTCCGGACTCCAGCCCTCGCGCCGGGTGAGTTCGCCAAAGATCTGATGCGCGCTGATGTGCCCGAAGTGCAGGTAGGGAGAGAGCCCGCTGGCCGCACCATCTTCGATGGCGTTGCGATCCTTATGATAGCGATCGAGGCGCCAGTTCAAAAAGGTCTGCAGATGCTGCTCGGCCTGCCGCCAGCCTCCTTTTAACTCGTCGACCGGGGGGACGCTGTGATCGATGGGCAACTCGGCCAGCGCCTCGCGCTCGGCGTTGAGCAGCGCGCTACTGGCCCGGGGCCAGCGCTCGGTGATGTGTGCGGGAAGCTGCGCCGGGGGAAGCTCCACCCCGTCAAAAGGAGCGGCCCGGGGGGCGTCATGCACCCAGGACTGCACGCTCCGGTGTAAGAAGCGTCGAAAGTCATAGGCTCGCGCAAAGAGCTTGTTGGCCAGGCGAATGGGCACCACGCCGTTGCTGTCGACGACCTCCAGGCGCACGTCCAGGCGCCGGGCGACGGCCCGCTGCATCCGAGGCAGGAAAAAGGCCGGAAAGTCGTCGCTGACGATCACCGCCGCGCGCGCTCCCAGGGCCTCGAGCAGGCCGCTCCCGGGAACATCTTCGCGCTCCACAAAGGGATAGTAGGTGAGCGGCGCTTTCTCGAACGCCTCGTGTTGCGCGGCCATCCCCTGGAGCACAAAGGCATGAAATCGGTCGCTGGCCCAGGGATAGCCATGGCGCAGTGGCTCCAGAACGATCAGGGGCTTGCCCAGGGTCTGCGCCCAGAATAGCGCCCGGTCCAGGGCGAAGTTCCAGCTCGGGCGGCGATGGGCCACCATCCAGTAGAGGACGTACTCCCCCGACGGGTTCCAGCTCGCGCTGTTAAGGGCGCGTACCCGGATGGCGGGAGCGCCTCCCTGGGGAGCGTCGGTTTTTGAAGAGCCCTGCGACATTACTTACCTCGATCAGATACGTGTGAAGAACCTCCCCCGGGAATGGGTTTGTCGGGGAGCGCCGGGAAGTGTCGCCACCCTGCTCAAAGGTCAAGTGGTTGATCGTCGCTGGCTTTCGTTTTTCAGGTGTGCAGGTTCTCCGCGGCGAAGGGATGCCCGCCGGGGGCCCCCTGAAATGGATGGGATGAAGACCGGTCCGTGCGCCGGTTCAAGGAGGAAGGATATGAGCGACCACGTGTACAAAGTGATCAAACTCGTCGGATCCTCGCCAGATGGGATTGAGGCCGCCGTCGATAATGCCCTGGCCCGTGCCGGAGACTCTGTGCGCAACATACGCTGGTTTGAGATCAAGGAGACGCGTGGTCATGTCGACCAGGGCAAAGTGGCCCATTATCAGGTGATGATCGAGGTGGGCTTTACGCTCGACGGATGACCCGAATCTTCGGTAGATCCGGCGAGCAAGTCAGGCCTGTGGAGAAGTTCGCCAGGGAGGAGGAGCGGATGTCGGATCAGTACAGCAACCGCCATAAAAAACGCGTGATTCAGGAGGGCGTGCGCGCCCTGAAAAACAAGCCCGGCTGGGATGTCTCCAGCTTCGTGCCGGCCAGTGCGCGGGCGCAGGAACGTCTGATGGAGCTCGACCAGCAGGCCCGCGATCAGAAGGTTTACGCCCAGTCCGAGCGCTGCCAGGGCTGCGAGACGCTTCGTGAGCAATCGGGCGATGCGAGCGCCCTCTGTGAGACGCATCTGGCTGAGGCCATGGGGTTCTAGCACGCTGAGCTCGTTGGCCAGCGGGGGGGGGAGGCCTGATCACGCTCGTCAGGGGGAGGGAATGTGTCGGGGGATGCTCGGGTAGAAGATTCAGCCAGCAGCCGCTGGAGTCGGTCCTGCCGCGTGGCACTGTTTATGGCGGTGATCCTGCTCTGCGCATTGCCCGGGCTCCTGGCCCTGGTTGGCATCGATCTCTCCGCGCGCGGGATCGACGAAGCCATGATCGAGGCGCTGGACGCCGACGCCTATCCCGAGCATCTGGGGGTGCAGCGCCTGATGTTCGGGGCCACCCTCTACACGCTCCTGGAATGGACGGTGGTTTGTCTTTCGCTGGCCACCGCGGCGCTGGCCGTGGCTCGCGCCCGTCAGCACCCCGATGTTGTTGCGGCCATGATCGCCTCGGTCGCGCTGTGGTCGGCGTTTATTTCGGGGCTGCACCTGATGGCCTTTCAGGGCTTTTTTTTCCAGGTCGCCAATCCGGTGGCATTTCTGCTCTACACCTGGGCCATCGCGCAGACCTTCACCGGGGCGCTCTTTGTGATTGCCAGCCTGTGGGCGGGGATGGTCCGCAGGAGGGGGCTACGCTCGACGCGGGCCCGACGGAGCCTGGCGTTGGTGGGGGTGACGCTTCTCTTTGGAGTGTTGGCCTGTGTGAGCGTGTGGCTTACGGCCCGTGCCACCGTCCTGCCGCTGGAGCTCTCCCCGGAAGGCGTCTTCTCGCGACCGCTGGACCTCCCGGCGTTGATCCTATTTGCGCTCCTACTGCTGGTGATCTTTCCGGTGATCGATCGCGTTTATCGGAGCGTGTTTTCCTTTGCGCTCTGGTTGAGCGCGATTGCACTGACCGCCAGTCAGATGTACGCGGCGCTGGCCTCGGCGGCGCTCTTTGACGCCGGGTTCATGGCTTCGTTGCTGACCAAGGCCGGTGGGTTCACGATCATCTTTCTGGGGCTTGTCTGGCACTACCGTCAGCTCTGTGATCAGGAGATTGAGCTGCGCGAGCGCATGGCCGGAGGGGAGCTGCGGGTGCACATGCTGATCAACAACGCTCCCGAGGGCATCGTGACCTTCGGGCCCGAGGCGATCATCAGCGGCTGGAACCCGCGGGCCACCGAGCTCTTCGGATGCTCACGCCAGGAGGCGCTGGGGCGCTCGCTCTTTGAATGCCTGGAGGTGGCCGCCGACCTTGAGCCCTCAGAGTTCTCTGAGTGCCTGGAGCGTCTGCTGGCAGCCGACGCCGACGAGGAGGAGCGCTGCACGCGTATCTACCAGGTGCGCTCTCGCGATCCCGACGCCGATCCCTGGATCCCGGTGGAGTTTACGCTGGTCGGTGCCGACGCCGACCCCCAGCCGATCTATGCCCTGCTGGCCCGTGACATCTCGGAGAGCCAGGCGATGCAGCAGCGCCTGGCTCAGATCGATCGCCTGGCGGCGGTGGGCACCCTGGCCGCCGGGGTGGCCCACGAGATCAATAACCCCCTGGCGTACATCCGCAGCAATGTGGCCTTCGCCCGGGAATCGGTCGAAGAGCTGCCGGAGTCGCTCCGGTCTCACATCCTGACCGACGCTGACAATGAGCACGTGGAGCTCTTTGAGCTTTTAGACGAGATGCAGAGCTCGCTGCAGGCGGCCGAATCCGGGTGTGAGCGTGTCGCTCATATCGTCAGCGACATGCTCGCCATTGCCCATCGCTCCGAGGAGCCGCTGGAGGAGCCGGTAGAGCCGGCCGAAGCCATTGACGCGGCGTTGCGTCTGACCCGGGCTCAGTTGAGCCCGGGGACGACCCTCTCCACCGATCTGCAACCCACTCCCCGGGTGGTCGCCGACCCCTCGCGTCTGACCCAGATTGTGGTGAATCTGGTAGTCAACGCGCTGCATGCGGTGGAAGAGCTTCCCGAGGAGCGGCGTCAGATCACGCTGCGACTCTTTCCGCGCCGCGACCGGGTGATCCTCGAAGTCGAAGATCGGGGGCCCGGTGTGCCCGACGATCTTCGCGAGCGCGTCTTTGATCCCTTTTTCACCACGAAGCCCGTGGGGAAGGGGACCGGGCTGGGGCTCTCGCTCTCCCGCTCGATCGCTCATGAGCTCAAGGGCGAACTGCGCCTGTGTCCCTCGGAGCAGGGCGCTCGCTTTCAGCTCGCGCTGCCCGCGGTCCGGCCCTCGTCCCGAGGGTAAGCCCGCGGGCAGCGCGCCGGGCGTCAGTTCCCCTGGGTGCCCAGCTCAATCAGCTCCACCTTGTATCCGTCGGGGTCCTCGACGAAGGCGATCACGGTGGAGCCATGCTTCATCGGACCGGGCTCCCGTACCACTTTGCCGCCGGCCGCCGCGATGTCTTCGCAGGCCTTGTAGATATCGTCCACGCCCAGCGCGATATGCCCGTAGGCATCGCCCAGATCGTAGCTCTCTTTATCCCAGTTATAAGTCAGCTCCAGAGCCGGGTGGGTCGCCTCCGGACCGTAGCCCAGAAACGCCAGCGTGAACTTGCCATCAGGGAAGTCCTTGCGACGCAAGAGCTCCATGCCCAGCACCTGGGTGTAGAAGGTGATCGAGCGCTCCAGATCACCCACGCGCAGCATCGTGTGCAGAAATCTCATCCAAACACTCCTGTTTTTTTAGGGGCAAAGATCCCGTGGTGTGCTCCGGCTCAGGACTCAGTTCCCGGCGCCGGCGTGCCCGAACCCTAAGCTCCCCCCTGCCTTTGGGCAAGGCTCCTGCGGGCGGCGGCGCGCCACCGTCTGGTTGGTTGCGCGCCGCCGCTATCATCCGCTACCTTGCGAGCGCAGCTCGCGCTTTTTAGAGCCCTTTTGCCGAATCAAATTTCCCCAAGGATCATCCTTTATGGACGCACCAAATATCGCGATCTTCGCCGACTTTGAGAACGTCGTTATCGGCGCCAAAGACGCGAAGTACAACGACTTCGACATCCACCTGGTCCTCCAGCGCCTGCTCGACAAGGGCAACATCGTGGTCAAAAAGGCCTACGCGGACTGGGACCGCTACAAGTCGTCCAAGAAGCCGATGCACGAGTCGGCCTTTGAACTCATCGAAATTCCTCACGTCAGCTACTCGGGCAAAAACTCCGCCGACATCCGCATGGTCGTCGACGCCCTGGACCTCTGCTACACCAAGAGCCACGTCGACCTCTTTGTGATCATCAGCGGAGACTCGGACTTCTCGCCGCTGGTGAGTAAGTTGCGGGAAAATAACAAGAAAGTGATCGGTGTGGGAGTCAAGAACTCCTCCTCGGATCTCTTGATCGAGAACTGCGACGAGTACATCTTCTACGACGATCTGGTGCGCGATAAGCGCAAGTCAAAGAAGGCCGAGAAGAACAAGGGCCGCGACCGCCAGAGCTCCCGGCCGCGCCAGCCTGCCAGCAGTCCGGCCAGCAGCCCCGCCGAGGCCCCGGCGCCCCCTGCTCCTGTGAAAGAGGATCAGCACACCAAGGCCGATGAGGTCGGCTCCAAGGAAGAGGCACTCGACCTGGTGCTGGACACCACCGAGTCCCTCTTCCGAGAGCGCGACGAGAACATCTGGGGCTCGATGGTCAAACAGACGATCAAGCGCAAGAAGCCGCACTTCTCCGAAACCTTTTACGGCTATCGCAACTTCAGCGATCTGCTCGAAGATGCCGAAAAACGCGGACTTCTGGAGCTGAAAAAAGACGAGAAGTCGGGCGGCTATATCATCCTGGGCTTTGGCCCTCAGGCCTGATTTCTGCGCGAGTCAACACCATGCAAGCCTATCTCGACCTGATGGCCCACGTGCTGGAACACGGCACCGTGCGCGATGATCGCACCGGTACGGGTACTCAAGGCATCTTCGGCCACCAGATGCGCTTCGACCTCTCCCGGGGCTTTCCGGCGGTCACGACCAAGAAGCTGCACTTTCGCTCAATCATCCACGAACTGCTGTGGTTTCTGCGCGGCGACTCCAACATCGCGTACCTGAAAGAGAATAAGGTGCGCATCTGGGATGAATGGGCCGACGCGGAGGGCAACCTGGGGCCGGTCTACGGCGTGCAGTGGCGCTCCTGGCCCACCCCTGGCGGGGAACATATCGATCAGATCGCTCGCCTCATTGAGCAGCTGCGCACCCGACCGCATTCGCGCCGACATATTGTCAGCGCCTGGAACGTGGCCGAGGTGGAGTCGATGGCGCTGCCGCCCTGTCACACGCTTTTTCAGTTCTATGTGGCCGAGGGCAAGCTCAGCTGCCAGCTCTACCAGCGCAGTGCCGATATCTTTCTGGGACTGCCCTTTAACATCGCCTCCTACGCGCTCTTGACGGCGATGGTCGCGCAGGTCGTGGGACTTGAGCCGGGCGATTTTGTGCACACCCTTGGAGACGCGCACCTCTACCTCAACCACCTGGAGCAGGCCCGGTTGCAGCTCTCCCGTGAGCCCCGGCCGCTGCCCAGGCTCTGGCTCAACCCCGAGGTCCGCGACATCGACGCGTTCACCTACGACGACATCCGCATCGAGGGGTATGAGTCGCACCCGAAGATCGCGGCTCCGATCGCGGTCTGAATCATGGACATCGTCCTCATCGCCGCCCTCGACGAGGGAATGGCCATCGGCGGCCAGAACGACCTCCTCTGGAGGCTCCCCGATGACTTTCGTCACTTTAAGCGGCGCACGCTGGGCCGCCCGGTGATCATGGGGCGCAAGACCTTTGAATCGCTGGGAGCCCCGCTCAAAGATCGCCCCAACCTGGTGCTCTCCCGCCACGAGGACTTTCGCGCGCCGGGGGCCCGGGTTTTTGGCGATTTGGACGCCGCGCTCACCTATGCCCGGGAGGAGCTGGGGGCCGAGGAGGCGATGATCGGCGGGGGCGCCACGCTCTATGAGCAGACCCTGCCGATGGCCGATCGCCTCATTCTCACCCTGGTGCACGGGCGGCATCCGGGGGACACCTTCTTTCCGAGCTTTGACAGCCGGGAGTGGGAGGTGGTTCGCACGGAGTTTCATCCGGCCGATGCTCGCCATGCCCTGGCTTTTACCATCGTGGAGCTGGTGCCCCTTAGCCCGGCGCCCCGGGCGATGATGCCGGTGAGAATCCCGGGCGCCGAGCTGCCCGAGAGCCTCAAAAAAGCCCGGCCCTGATGTTCAGGGCCGGGCTTTTGAGGCACACGATGCACAAGTGGCGAGCTTAGAAGGGAGGCTCTTCGGTGGTGGGATCGCGATTGTCCAACACGTCGTCCCAGATCTCTTCGAAGAAGTTGCGATCATCGTGGTTGATGTCGGCGCGGACCTCACCATCCTGATGATTCTCGGTGGTCACGTTGATGTAGAAGTTTCCGGACTTCATGCTCGAGACCTCCGACTGGCTCAGCGTCGCGGTGTACCAGAAGCGCACGCTGTTGGCGTCGATCATCTCGTAGTCCATGTTAAAGAGCACCGGGCCCGTGCTTTGGTCATCATCGGTGTCGTGAATGTTGGCCGCGCTGCCGCTGATCTCGACCAGTGCGCTGGAGAGATCGTCGACCACCCCGCTGACCACCAGTGTGTCATCGCGGCGTAGCACCGCCCAGGCCCAGCCCGCGGCGTCGCTGTCCACGGTATGAGGCTCGGCGTCGGTGTCCAGAATCAGACCCCAGGAATCATCGATGCCCGAGACATCCGGGGCCGATTCGTTGAGCTGCGCCCGCAGCTCGCCATCGGGGTAGGCTTCGGAGTGCACGGTGATGTAGTAGCGTCCGGCCCGGAAGGCCTGAACCTGGGCCTCGCTCAGATCGATGTTCTGAGAGAAGTTGGCCCCGCGATCGTCGTCATCGACTTCCAGATCAAAGGTAAAGAGGCTGCGCCCGCTTTCCTGATCGGTGTCTTCTCGCAGGTGAACCGCGCTGGCACCGTCGGCACGCAGATCGGCGACCAGGTCGCGGAAGTCACCCTCAACGCGCAGGGTGTTGTTATCGGTCAGGCGCACATCGATCGTGCCCCGGCCGGTCGACGCGACCGGCGGCTCCATGAAGTCGCCGGCCAACGCGCTGGAGTAGCTCTGAGTGACGTCATCAAAAGGATCGGACTCGGTGCCACAGCCCCACTGCAGGGCGGCGATCGGACCGAGGAGAAGAACGCTCAACCATCGCATCGTTCTCATAGTACTGCTCCTTGGGTTGGTGCGGCTTCGCCGGCTCCCGGGGGCTTTTTCTCCCGGTGCCATCTACCAGCCGATGATCAACATCGTCCTCCGATCGCCACGGCGGGCCTGGAGGGGGGGACGTTGAGATGCGAATAGTGTGAATTTCGACATGTCTCTAAGATGGTCAAACCCGATGCTGGTCGCCGGCAGGGGGGCCGGGGGCCGGCTTGTGGCTCGCCCGCTGAGCGGTTGCACCCCGACCGGAGCACCGATACACTTTCGGGCGCATCCGGCGGATGCGCCCGCTTCTAACGGCCTGATGCCAGGCGCCGCCGGCGTACTTTCCTCGCAAATGGTTGCGCACCTGTTGCGCCTGTATTCTGCCCTCTGATTGAGTCCCCTATGAGCTCAACCCCTGCTGGCGAATCCCCTCTGGAGAGCTCGGTTTTCACATCACTGGAGCTTTTCCAGCACCTGAGCGCCGAGGAACTCGCCAGGGTGAAAGAAGCCTGCACCACCGAGGCCACCGAGGTCGGCGACCTGCTCTTTGAGCAGGGGGATGACTCCGATGCTCTCTACATCGTGTGTTCCGGCCAGCTGGAAGTTTCCGCCGTCTCGCCAGTGGGAGAGAAGGTGGTCCTGGCCACGTTGGAGCAGGGAACAGTGGTCGGAGAGATGTCGCTTATCGAAGGCGGACCACGTTCGGCCACTGTGGGGGTGGTGCGTGCGGGCCAGGTGCTTAAGCTGCGGCGCACCTCGTTTGAGGCCCTGCGTCAGGCCGGGAGTTTGGCCGCCTATAAGATCATCCTGGAGCTGGCGCGCACGGTGGGAGAGCGCCGCCGCCGGACCGACGAGCGGGTTCAAGAGCTCTTTGAGGATCCGGATCGCCATATTGACGCCTTCGAGAGCCAACTTCACGAGATGCTCGGTCGCCTTCGCAAGGCCTGAGCCACCGCAACGCAGGACGCTGCCCATGAGCATGGATCGCCACCGCCTGGCGCGCGAGGTGCTGCGCGAGCGCCCCTTCTTCAACGCGCTCACTGGCGCGGAGTTTGACCGCCTGATCAACGCCTGTGACCTGCGCACTCTGGCACCCCGCGAGATGCTCTGGGCGGTCGGGCGTCAGGGCCAGTCCTGTTATATTCTTGTCTCGGGACGCGTGGAGCAGGCGCTGACGCGCCCGCCCTCGGGGCGCAAGGTCGAGCAGATCGCTCGCCCCGGTGCCTTTTTGGCGCTGGCCTATCTGGCCCGGCCCTGGCACCACCACAGCTCGGCGATGGCCCTGGAGCGCAGCGTGGTCTTGAAGCTGGACCGCGAGCGTTTTGAGGCGATGTTCCAGGCCGGCGACACCGTGGCGCTGCGCCTGGTTGATGCGCTGGCCGAGAACCTGGTTCAGGAGATGCGCGATGCCAACGAGCGCCTCCACGAGGTGTTTGGCCATCCGGCCGAAACCCTGCGGATGTTGCGCCGTCGTACACGCAACGCCTGAATGAACGTTTTGCTATTTAATCACGTACGCGATGTGTGGAGATGCTCATGAAGATCGGTGTGATCGGAGGTGGTTCCTGGGGGACGGCGCTGGCCAAACTTCTGGCGGATCAGGGCCACGAGGTCCTGATGTGGGTGCATGAGCCGGACCTGGTGACGTCCATCAACCAGAGCCGGGAGAACACCACCTATCTGGCCGGTCATCGGCTGCCCGAAACTCTGCGGGCGACCCATGATATGAAGGAAGCGGTGAGCGATCGGGAGATGATCGTCTCGGTGCCTCCCAGCCACGTGCTCCGCGAGGTCATGGGGCAGGCGGCTCCCTACCTGCCTGATGGCATTCCGATTGTCAGCGCGACCAAGGGGATTGAGAACGACTCCTTGATGCTCGTCAGCGAGATCCTCGAAGATGTGCTCGCCCCGCGCTTCCACCCCTTTTTGTGCTACCTCTCCGGGCCGAGCTTCGCCAAAGAGGTCGCCGCGCAGAAGCCCACCGCGGTGACCATCGCGTCGTACAATCACCGTCTGGCGGTGAAGGTTCAGCAGGTGTTCAGCACCACGTATTTTCGGGCGTACACGTCCAACGATGTGGTGGGCGTGGAGATCGGCGGGGCGCTTAAAAACGTGATCGCGATTGCCTCCGGCGCGGTCAGCGGGATGGAGCTGGGCTTGAACGCCTCGGCCGGCATGATCACGCGTGGTCTCAACGAGATCACGCGTCTGGGCGTGCGGATGGGGGCCAACCCGCTCACGCTCACCGGGCTGGCGGGGATGGGCGACCTGGTGCTCACCTGTACCGGCGGCTTAAGCCGCAATCGCACTGTGGGTTATAAGCTGGGGCAGGGCATGACCATCGACGCGATCTTGAGTGAGATGAACATGGTCGCCGAGGGCATCAAAACCTCGCGGAGCGTGCATAATCTGGCCGAGAAGATCGGGGTGGAGATGCCGATCAGCGAGCAGGTCTACCAGGTGATCTACGAGGGGAAAGACACCCGTCAGGCGGTCACCGACCTGATGTCGCGTCCGCTCAAAGCCGAACTCGGCGGCTGGATGTGAAGTGTTGCTAAGCTTATGAAATATAAAGAAAAAGGACGCCCCGAAGGGGCGTCCTTTTTTGTGTCGCGTGGCTCAACCTGTTTCGGCCGCGAGCGGGATCAGATCGCCGAGCCGTGGAGTTCCTCCAGGCCCGGGGTGCCCGGCGGGTTGGGCAGGTAGCGCAGCCCCGGGTACTGCTGGCTGCAGTAGTTGAGCGCCCAGTCGTTGCGGAAGAGCACGATGGGGAGATCGTCACGGTCGCGCAGGACCTTGGTGTAGTCGGCGCGGTTAAACGCGTCTTCGTCAAAGCCCTCGCCATCGACCCAGCGGGCGTGCTTGAAGTTGAGCGGGCGAAGGCGGACTTTGACTTTGTACTCGTTTTCCAGGCGGTGCTGCAGGACTTCGAACTGCAGGATACCGACGGCTCCGACGACCGCGTCGAGGTCTCCCAGGTGCGGCTGGCGGAAGACCTGAATGGTGCCTTCCTCAGAGAGCTGGTCGAGGCCTTTGGTGAGCTGCTTGCGCTTGAGGGCCTCTTTGATTTCGACGACCGCGAAATGCTCCGGGCTAAAACGGGGGATCTCGGTCTCCTCGACGGGCTCGCCGGTGAAGAGGGTGTCGCCGATGCGGAAGTGCCCCGGGTCGTAGAGGCCGATGATGTCGCCGGCAAACGCGCGCTGAGCGACGTCGCGATCCGAGGCCATGAAGGTCTGGGGGTAGGCCAGCTTCAGCTGACGGTTGTCGCGCTTGAGCGTGGCCTGCATGTCTTTTTCGAACACGCCGGAAGTGATGCGCATGAAGGCCAGGCGGTCGCGGTGGGCCGGGTTCATGTTGGCCTGGATCTTAAAGACAAAGCCGGAGAACTCGGGGCGCGTGGGGTTGATCTCGGCGCGATCCCGGGCCTCGGCCGGCGAGGGGGCCATCTCGACGAAAGCTTTCAGGAAAGGCCCCACGCCGAAGTTCGTCATCGCCGAGCCAAAGAACATCGGGGTGAGCTCACCGGCGCGCACGCGCTCCAGATCGAAGGGGTCGCCGGCGATGTCCAGGAGCTCAATGTCGTCGAGGAGCTTGAGGTAGCGATCGGTCCCCAAAAGCTGTTCGGCTCTGGGGTCGTCGAGATCCACGGTGACCTCCTCGACGATCGATTCCCCGTGAGTACCTTGGGAGTCGAAGACGATGATCTTGTCGTTAAGACGATCGTAGACGCCCTTGAACTCCTTGCCGTCGCCAATGGGCCAGTTGATGGGGCAGGAGCGGATGCCCAGGATGTCTTCGATTTCCTCCATCAACTCCAGGGGCGGCCGACCGTAGCGGTCCATCTTGTTCACAAAGGTGAAGATGGGGAGTTTACGCATCGCGCAGACTTTGAAGAGCTTGATGGTCTGCGGCTCGACGCCTTTGGCGACGTCCATGAGCATCACGGCGCTGTCGGCCGCAGCCAGCGTGCGATAGGTATCTTCGCTGAAGTCGGCGTGGCCGGGGGTGTCGAGCAGGTTGATGGCGTAGTCACCGTAGGGGAACTGCAGGACCGAGGAGGTGATGGAGATGCCGCGCTGCTGCTCCAGCTCCATCCAGTCACTGACCGCGTGTTTGGCGGCGCGTCGGCTTTTGACGCTGCCGGCCAGGTGGATGGCGCCCCCGTAGAGCAGGAGCTTCTCGGTCATGGTGGTCTTACCGGCATCGGGGTGCGAGATGATCGCGAAGGTGCGCCGGCGTTGGACCTCCTGGGCAATCTTTTTCGAGGAGAGGTCGGTGCTCATAAGTGGGTCGCTTTTTTGGAAGACGTCTCAAAGGGGAGCAATTTTCATTGGCCCCGGGCGCGCGCAGAATAATGCGGGCGTGCGGGGCTTACAAGCGTAGCGGGCGCAAGGGGGATCAGGGTGAGGGAGCAACCGGGGTATCAGGGCGTAGTCAAGGGATGGATTCGGGTGGTGGCGGGGCTCTGTGTGGGGCTGTGGGCGTGGACGCTGGTGGGCTGTGAGGCCAGCAGTGATCCGGTGCCACTGGCCGATACCGGGGAGACCGGTCCCGAGGAGGTGGCCGGGGAGTTCTGCGAGCTCTACGATGTGGACGGGCCCTATGAGGTGGGGGTGCGTACGCTGCGCATCGACGAGACGCATCGGATGCAGGTGTATTACCCGGCGGTCGAGGGCAGCCCGCTGGAGCAGGCGGCCGTGGATGTGCGCGAGCAGATGCCGGAGGCGCTTGGTGAGGCGCTCTTCGACGGGCAGTGGCGTTGGATGATTGAGGCTCGCCACGACGCACAGGTTCATGAGAATGGAGGCTTCGGGGTGGTGCTCTTCAGCCACGGTCCGGGAGGATTTGCCGGGCAGTCGGCGGATGTGCTGGTGAAGATGGCCAGCCACGGGCTGGTGGTGGCGGCACCGGAGCAGCGGGAGTGGGGACTCTATCAGGTGTTGGCGAAGGGGGCGCCGGCCGGAGACGAGGCTCTGGAGACCCTGCGGCGGGCGCGCCAGGCGTTGGAGGAAGATGAGGCGCTTGGCGAGGTGATTGAGAGTGATCAGGTCGTGGTGGTCGGGCACTCTGCGGGGGCGCGGGCGGCCGCCGAGATGCTTCATGACTCGGGGGTGCGTGGCGCGGTGTTCTGGAACTCGTCCACGGTGGTGGCGGTGGAGGATCGGTCGGTGATGTGGATTGTCGGGGAGGCCGATCTGCTGGCGACGCCGGCCCGGGTGCGTAGCCGACGGGATATGAGTGTGACGCGGGGACGTCTGGTGGAAGTGGGAGGCATGGGGCATCTGAGCAGCACGCGGGTCTGCGAGGTGGCCGGGGGCCCCCATGCGCTGGTGGCACGTCTGGTTGATGAAGGCGTGGAGGTGCCCCCGATCGTGGCGCTGACCCTGACCCGGAGTTGTGAGGCTGCCACGCTGAGCCGGGGGAGGGCTCAGGAGGTGGTGGCACATTACACCACGGCGCAGGCGCTGGAGGCGATGGGGCGAAGTCTGCCTGCGGAGGCTCTGGGGCCCGACTCCGCAGAGTGTTTTGGTGATGTCGTGCTGGCGTTCGAGCCAGAGTAGCCCGGCGTTGGTGGGATGGTGCCGAGGCGCTGGCGAGGATCGCTGGCTTTTCGGGGGTTAACCCAGCCGAATCTCGTCGGTGCGATCGGGATCGGCGTCGGCCGCGCTGAGGAGGCCAAGTTTGACCAGCACCTGATCGACCTGTTGGGGGCGCATAAAGGCCATGATCCCGAAAGTCAGCGCACAGATGAGCGCGAGGATGTGCATCTCGCGCGTGCCCTCGGAGATGGTCCAGCCCTGGAGGCGCGCATTGAACGCGCCGAGCACAAATCCGAGCAGGCCTCCGGTGAGGGTGGCTGAGATCGAATAGATCACACGTTGGCGCGAGTCGGCGCTGGCATCAGAGAATCCCAGCCCGGGAAGTTCAATGTTGCGTCCGGCGATCGTGAACGTCTTTTTCCCGGGAGCTCGTACTGCCTGGAGCGGCCCGGTAAATCCCTGCTGGAGATGGGCGGCGTTGTGCTGCCCGGTGAATCCCTGTTGAAGTTGAGCGGCGTTGTGTTGCCCTGTGGCAAAGCCCTGCCCCTGCTGGAGATGGGCGGCGTTGTGCTGCCCGGTGAATCCCTGCTGGAGATGGGCGGCGTTGTGCTGCCCGGTGAATCCCTGCTGAAGGTGAGCGGCGTTGTGTTGCCCTGTGGCGAAGCCCTGCCCCTGCTGAAGGTGAGCGGCGTTGTGTTGCCCTGTGGCGAAGCCCTGCCCCTGCTGGAGATGGGCGGCGTTGTGCTGCCCTGTGGCGAAGCCCTGTCCCTGCTGGAGATGGGCGGCGTTGTGCTGCCCTGTGGCGAAGCCCTGTGGCTGCTGCTGTTGGACCGCGTGATGTTGTCCGGTCAAGCGTTGTGCAGGGATGGAGACGCCTGGAGGAAAGGTGTCGTCCGGGTCATGTTCAGACGCGTTTATGCCGCGCGGTGGCGGGGTGGGATCGTCGGCGTGCACCATCACGGTGGAGAGGCGATCCTGGCTGGCGTGCGCAGGAAGATCGCCGCCGATGTTGAGTCGGGGCCTGGCCGCGGGTTGCGGGGAGGTCTGAGGGTACGTGGGCTGGCGCGGACGGCCGTTGTCCGAGGACATAGCGGTGGGGCTCCGGTGCGGGGTAAGGGGCCGGATGCGGGCACGGCTCTTACCTTAGCGCGTCGGTGGCAAGCTCACAAATCGAAGCGAGTGCAGGGAGGGGGGCTGGCTTACTCGGAGCAGCAGGAGCCGTCGGCTTGGCTGCATCCCTCGGCGCGGACCAGGCGCTGGTTTGCTACGTGTGTGCCCACGAGAATGACCGATCCGAGCATGGTCAGACCGATCTCGGCGGCCTGACCATGGACAAGATGGTGTAGCACATCGTGCATAAAACCGGTCGCGATCAGCAGTGAGACGCCGGCAACCGCTCCGGCGACGATGCGAAGATCGCGGTGAATCCTGAACCCCGGCCAGAAAGCCAGCAGCGCGACGGCCAGGAGTAGGACGACCATGACCTGGTGGATGATGGCGTCGCCGAGGAAGCCAAATGCGGCCAGGGTGCCGGCCAGCGCAGGCGTGAGCGCGCAATGAATGATGCAGGCTACCGAGCCGATAATCCCCAGGCGATCCCAGATCGGCGCCGGTGTCGGCGCATGGTCATGCGGCGCGCTCGACGCGTCGGTGTTCAGGGTGCTGATGGCCGGGGTGGATTTCAAAACACGACTCCAGATGCTGGGAGGCCGGTCGACGTGACCGGTCATTCAAAGGTGGGTTAGCGCAACTGATATGCATTTGTCAAATCAGCGACATGGGTTGAACAGGGTGGCGGGGCGAACATTTCCGGAGCATCGCATTTTTGTGGGGAGGGTAGCACGTCGATGCCCGGGCGTTGGTTTAGGTCTCGGGGGCCCGGGGCAGGGATACGCGAAAGGTGGTGCCCTTGTCTGGGGTCGAGTCTACCGTGAGTTCTCCGTCAAAGGATTCGACGATCTGGCGGCTCAGGGAGAGACCGAGTCCGCTGCCCTCGCCGGAGGGTTTGGTGGTGAAGAAGGGTTCGAAGATCTTATCTTGAAGTTCTTCGGGGATGCCCGGGCCATTGTCGCTGATCTCGATCACCACTTTATCGTCGAGTTCGAGCAGGTGGACATCGATGCGGTTTTCATGGCGAGGATTCTCGGCCAGGGCGTAGGCGGCGTTGGTGAGCAGGTTGATAAAGACCTGGGTAAGGCGAGTTTCGTCCGCGAGTACGGGGGAAGTGTCGGCGAGTGTTTGGTGGAGGGAGGCGGTGCGCTGAATGACCTGACGGGTCATGCGCAGGGCCAGCTCGAGCGCATCGGTAACTTCGACGGCGTGTCGGGGTTGTTCCTGGAAGCCGGAGAGTAAGCGCAGGTCATCGACGATGCGACGGATACGCTCGGCGCCCTGCTCGGCGGCCTCCAGGCTCTGCTGAAGTTCGTGGTCATCTTCGGCTTCGTTGGCCAGGGTGAGATTCGCGATCAGGTAGGTCAGGGGATTGTTGATCTCATGGCCCACCCCGGCGGCCATAGTGCCGATGGTGATCATGCGGTCCATCTGGGTCATACGCAGCTGCATTTGTTTTTGAGCGGAGAGATCTCGGGCAAAGAGCGTGTAGACGGGATGGTCTTGAGGGCCTGTGGCTGCCAGGGAGAGTTCGGTGTGGATCTCGTCGCCTTCCTGGGAGAGGAGCACGATGTCGAAGGGGCCGATGAGCGCGTAACGTTCACGATCGAGGCCGGGTCGGTCGGAGGTTACACGTTCGAGTTGTTCGGAGAAGTAGGGGCGATGGGCCCGAGGGATGAGCAGCTGGATGAAGTGGCGTCCGATCGCATCGGCGGGGCGCCAGCCAAAGAGGTGGGTGGCGGCGGGGTTCCACAGTTCGATGACGCCGTCGGCGTTGAAGGCGATGATGGCCTCGGCGGCGCCTTCAAACATGGTTCGGATGCGAGCTTCGCGTTCGCGGATGGTGTGAAGCAGGCGTTGTTCCTGGCTGGTGGAGCGTACGTAGTCCCAGATCAGTCCGCCGAAGACCACCGCTGCGGTCAGGGCGTTCAGGCCGTAGGCCACGTTGAACGAAGGGTCGAAGATACGGGAGGAGCCGGTGAGCAGATAGAGTTGTGCGGCGACCAGGGGGACCAGGCTCAGCCACAGAGCCAGCGAGAAGTGGCTGCGGTAGCGACGGTGGACCAGGGGAAAGATCCAGACCACGCAGGCCAGCAGCAGTACCAGCGCCGGGAAGTCCCAGGGGCGTTTGATCAGGGCGTCGGGGTAGGTGGTCTGAGGGAGGGTGAGGATGGCCGAGAGCCAGAGGAGGGTCAGGGCCAGCGCGCCGAAGAGCGCGAACACGCCCAGAATGAAGCTCGGGCGGACCAGCGCGAGCTGGCGTCGGGGCCATAAGAGCAGTGCGCCGGCTCCGGTGAGCAAGAGGGCGTTAAGCAGGCGCGTGATCGTCCAGGTGAAGGGGAGGTAGTTTTCGATGTCGCGCACCTTGTAGAGCGCGCCTTCCACGCTTAAGGCCTGGGTCACCGCGACCAATCCCAGCCAGAAGAGCGCGATGCTGATCACCGAGGTCAGTGCGGAGCGTCGTACCAGGAAATGTGCCAGGCTGAGTGTGGCCGAGCTCAACGCCAGGGTGCCACCGAGTAGGAGCAGGGTGCTATGGGTAAAGGCCCCGGAGAGCTCGGAGCCGGCCTGGCCCATCGGGGTATTGACTGTGGGCATCGGCAGGGTGAGCTGCCAGCCCAGGAGCATGGCCAGGGCCGGAAGTACGCACAGGAGGATGATCAGGGCAAAGAGTGCAGCGACCCGCCAGGGTGGCGTGTTTCGCTGGGCGATCGGCGGGTAGGGTTGAACCGTCAATAGGGGCTCCGGCGGTAGAGTCAGAGCGGCGCTGACGCCGACGCGCCATCGCGTTAAGATGGGGGGGCGGCCTTCGGTGACGAGCTCCTCCTCTCTGGAACCTACGCACCCGATCGGGCTCGACCTAAGCCGGCGTCCCCCGGCGTTACATTCTCGTACGGACCACGGAGTGGCGATGAACCTGAGCGCCTATCACCATCAGAGCCGCGACACCTGGCATAGCCTGGTGTTGGTGATGCCGCTCTTTGTCATCTATCAGCTGGGCGTGCTGTGGAGCGGCGGGGTTCGCAACGGGGTCGATTTTATGACCGACACCCTGTGGTGGGCCGCAGGCGGGGAGCTTTCGACGTATCTGGCGATTCATCTGGGGGCGCTGGTGGTGATGGCGCTCGCCGTGTGGGTGCTGCGCAAGAAACGTCGGCTGCAGTTGCGTGTGTGGCCGGCGGTGGTGGCGGAGAGTGCAGTGTATGCTCTGTTTTTCGGGGCGGCGGTGGTGGGGATTATGGATGCGTTGGGGCTGAGCGCGCTGCTCTCGATCGGGCTGGCACTGGGGCCGGAAGCCTCGGTGTTTCAGAATCTGGTGTTAAGTATTGGCGCCGGACTCTACGAGGAGCTGGTCTTTCGGTTGTTGCTTATGGGGGGGCTGCTGTGGGTGGGGCGACGCGCGCTGGGGTGGCCTGGGTGGTGGGCGGCGCTGTGGGCGGTGGTGATCTCGAGCGTGATCTTTAGCGCGGTGCATCATCTGGGGCCGCTGGGCGATGCGTTTGAGCTGGGGGTGTTTATGTATCGGGTGATCGCCGGGGCCTTGTTGGCGTTGATCTTCTATTTGCGCGGGTTTGCGGTGGCAGTGTACACCCATGCGCTCTACGACGTGCTGGTGCTGGTCATTCTCTGACTGGGCAGGGCGCACGGCTTGAATCGTCCCACTGGAGACGCTTGAATGATGCTCAACGCCTCGGAACTTTTGGTGGTGCTGGCGATCATCTTTGTGGTGGTCGGCCTGCAGAAGCTGCCTCAGATCAGTCGGGCGGTTGCGCGCGCTCGTCTGGGGTTTCAGAAGGGGCTGGCCGAGGATGTGGTCGAGGTCAGTGTGCCCGATGAGAACGGCGCGGAAGATGTTTCGGCCGAAGCCCGGACGGAGTCCGAGCAGACCAGGGAGTAGCAGTGATGATTCTGGCAGAAGTGAGCACGGGTGGGTTTACCTGGACGCCGATGACCTTTTACGGGGCCGCGGCGGTGGTGCAGCTGATTGTGATCTTGTTGAGCTTTCGTTTTACGCAGCTCAATCCGGATTACAACACCTTTGCCGGGGCCTTGCTGGTGGCGGTACCGGTGAATGTGCTGGCGTATTTTACCCGGGATATCGGTCTGGTCGGCGTGCTGTTGACCGGGGCGACGCTCTTCGGGCTGCTGGCGGCGATTGCGCGGGCCGATATGTTTCGGGCCGGTGTGGCCTGGGTGTTGTGTCTGACGGCGTACTGGGGGATGGCGGCCTACATCGTGCCGCAGGCCGACGGCCTGAGCCTCCAGCAGGTTGGCGGGTTGCCTCAGGTGCTGGTGGAGGGCGGACTGGAGGCCGAGCCTTTCACGGAGAGCGATATCGATACGCTCTCCCGTGGCGAGCGCGAGTAAGGCGCTGAAGCGCGTGTACCGGGGGGCCACGCCGGGACAGGGGTTGAGTTCAGGCCTGGTGCGCGGTGATGGTGGCGTCGATATCCCTTTTCAGGGTTTCGAAGTCGACGTTCTCCTCGAAGATGACGATCAGAAAATAGTGATGGCCGTGGCGTTTGATGTAGACGCATTCACGGCTCCGGGGCTGGTTCAGGTTGGTGAGGACGGTGGCCTCATCGGCGCCGGAGCGCATGGCATGGGCCTGGCCGCGGGTCGCCAGTGGGGTGCCCTTTTCGTCGATGAGCATCAGGGCTTTGACCCGGTCGTGACGAATCAGGGCGTCGAGGAGTTGGGGGGATTGAGCGGTCACACAGGACTCCAGTCGTGGCGTTAGCGATGCGTGCGGGCGGGGGCGCGTTCGGTCTGTCCCAGGGGCATGTTGGATTGAGCACGGATCGCATGGCCCACAAAGTGGGTTGAGCCTTCCTGGCGCAGGTAATGCTCGGCGATCGGGCCGAGCATTGCGGCGTTATCGGTGCATAAGGTGGGGGGAGCGACAAAGAGCTCGACGTTTTGGGCGTTGCAGTCTTGCGCGGCGCGCGTGCGCAGTCGGCTGTTGCAGGCCACGCCGCCGGAGAGGACCAGGCGGGTGAGGTTGTGGGCCTTGCAGGCGGTCAGGGCTTTCATCAGGAGGACGTCGACGATCGCTTCCTGAAATGAGGCGCAGAGGTCGCTTAAGGCTTGTCCTTCGGGGATGCCGTGTGCGTCGAGATGCTGGGCGACAGCGGTTTTCAGGCCCGAGAAGGAGAAGTCCAGATTTTTCCGGGTCCACATGGGGCGAGGGAAGTCGAGGGCTTTGGGGTTGCCGGTGCTGGCGAGGCGATCGATGGCCACGCCGCCCGGGTAGGGCTGACCGAGCATTTTGGCGACTTTGTCGAAGGCTTCCCCGGCGGCGTCGTCGCGGGTGCGGCCCAAAAGTTCGTAGTCGCCGAGCCCGCGGACCACGTAGAGATCGGTGTGACCGCCACTGACGATGAGCCCCAGGTAGGGGAAGGTCGGGTTTTGGACCCGGTCGCCCTCCAGAAGCACGGCGGTGAGGTGGCCCTCCAGGTGGTTGAGCCCCACGCAGGGTTTGTCCAACGCGAAGGCCAGGGCGCGGGCGGTTTCAATGCCGACCAGGAGGCTGCCGACCAGGCCGGGTCCGGCGGTTACGCCGATGCCCTCGACGTCCTGGAGAGTGAGTCCGGCGGTGTCGAGGGCTTCGTTGAGCACCTGATGAATGTCGCGGATGTGGTTGCGGCTGGCCAATTCCGGGACCACCCCGCCGTAGCGTCGGTGGATCGGGATCTGGCTGGCGACGGCATTGGCCAGGATGCGCTTGCCGTCTTCGATGAGCGCGACGGAGGTTTCGTCGCAGCTCGACTCAATGGTCATCACCAACATGGATGGAGCCTGTGGAGCGCGTGCCCCTTGAGGGGCGTGGAGGAGAGTGAGTCTTAGAACTGGGCTTCGAGGATCGAGCGGACCTCGTCGGAGCGTTGTCCGGAGGGTTCGATCTCGAGGAACTTCTCGTAGGCGCCTTTGGCCTGAGCGCGGCGACCGGCGAGTTGATAGGCGGTGGCCAACTCCAGATAGAGTTCGCCACTGCGCATCCCCAGCTGTTCGGCGCGGGAGAGGTGTTCGACGGCTTCGGAGTTGTTGCCATCGTAGAGTGCGGCCTGACCGTGGAGGAAGGCAACCTGGCGGTTGCGGGGGGCGCGTTTGCTCAGGTCGCGGGCCAGGGGCAGCGCTTGATCGATGCGCTCGCGCTGCACCATGGAGCGCAGTCGCTGGATATCTTCGGCGACGGAGGTTTCGCGATCGGGAGCCGGGGCGCTCTCGGCGGCGCGAAGCTCCGGCTGGGCGATGTCGTTCTGGGAGGTCGCCGGGGTTTCTTCGGCGGGAGCTTCTTGAGCCGGGGCGCTTTCGGGGTCGGACTCCGCGGGCAGGTTTTGCTCTTCGAGAGGCGGTGCGGCGGCGTCGCTGGCGATCTGTTGGGCGGCGGCTTCGGTCGTCAGGCCTTCCTGGCGAGCGCGTGCCAGAGCCTGATCCAGATCGAGACCGGCCAGAGCCGCGGGCTCCTCGACGAGTGCGGGTTCGGGAGCGGGAGCGGGTTCTTCGGCTGGCGTCGGTTCGGATTCGGGCTCCTCGGCGCTGGCTACCGCTTCTGCGGGCTCCGGGGTATCCGGGGAGGAGGAGATGCGCATTCCGGCGATGGTGATGGCCACCAGAGCCATGACCGCCGCGAAGATCACCCACATCTTCCAGCTCTTCGAACTCTCGGGAAGCTCGTCGTCGAAGGCATTCTCGTACTCGTGAAGATGCTCGCCATCTTCAAAGAAGGAGGCCTCGGAGAGGGCTCCGCCCAGTTGAACTTTTGGGCGATCGTCGGAGGTGGGCTCGCTCTCGGAGGTGGTGAGGGACGCGGCTTTATCGGCCTGGTGCTCCTCGTCGTCGGGAGCTTCGGCCGAGGAGTCTACGGCCGGGCTTTCCTCATCGTCGGGGGCTTCGGAGTCGGCAGTTGCGCCGGTCTGTGCGCTATCTTCGTTGAGAGTATCGTCGCGCGGAGTTTCGGACGCTGTCTCATCGTCTTCGGTTGGGGCGTCATCCGTAGCCTCAGCGCCCTCTTTGAGGTCGGGCGTTTGAGGTTCCTCTTCGCCGCTCGGGGCGTCTTCGGAGGTGGCGTTCGGGGCATCTTGGGCGGAGTCGGCGGTGTCCGGATCTTGGCTGAGCGTTTCGTGGGACGAGGTCGCGTCGTGGTGCTCGGCAAGATAGTCGTCGAGGCCCGGGTCGGTATCGACCTGGGCTGAGCGTGCGGTCTCGTAGTCGTCGCTGCCCGCGGGCTCTTCGGTCGAGTCGCTTTCGTTGAGCGCGTTTTCGCTGGCAGGCTCCAGCGAGGCGTGAGCGGTGCTCGGATCGATCATCGGCGCCGGAGTAGGTTCTTCGTCGTCAAACACCGAAGCGGTGCGCAGCTCGCCGGGAGCCCGGCGTTTTTTAAGGGTGTACTCCGAGGAGACGATCTTCTGGTCGACGCTGTGGCGCGTCACCGGTGGCGCTGCCCGCTCTTCGTCGGCGGCGTCCTCGTCATTGTTCTCATCGGCGCTTTGTTGGTCGTCGCGTGCCGCGGGGCTCTCAAGGGGCTCCGGCTCGGACATCTCCGCGAGGTTGACCTCGGGAGCGAAGTCGTCGTCGGGATCGCTTTCGCTGCCGGCGTCCGGGGTATTGACGGCATCTTCGTCGGTGGGCGCGGACATCTCCGTGAGGTTGACCTCGGGAGCGAAGTCGTCGTCGGGATCGCTTTCGCTGCCGGCGTCCGGGGCTTCGACGGAGTTTTCGTCGGCCGGCTCGGACATCTCCGTGAGGTTGACCTCGGGGGATTCGTCGTCGGGATCGCTTTCGCTGCCGGCGTCCGGGGCTTCGACGGAGTTTTCGTCGGCCGGCTCGGACATCTCCGCGAGGTTGACCTCGGGGGCGAAGTCGTCGTCAGGGGCTTCGGCGGCGCTGTCGTTGCGGTTGTCCTGATCCGGGGCCCGGGATGCTTCTTCTTCGTGGGCCTTGCGGGCCTCCAGGCTGGCGCGCTTGATCTCGTCGGGGATACGAATTCTGGCGGTCTCGCGCTCGCTTCGCTCGATGCCGGTGGTGTGTGCTTTTTGGCCGACGCCCGGGAAGGTGGATTCGGGCTCATCGTCGAAAAGCCCGAAGGGCTCGTCGTCAGTCTTGAGCGGTTCCCCGAAGAGCTCGTCATCACTTAAGGGATCTTCGGCCGACGGGGTCTCCGGGGCGAAGGCGTCGTCGCCAGAGGCATTGGCGAGGTGCTCCTCACCCACCAGGGCCTGAGCGGGCGACGCGCAGGGGGTTGGGATGCGCTCGCGTCGGGGGCCCCTGGCGAGGATGTCGGCCACGTAGAGTTCGCCGGTGGCGTCGATCGGTTCGGAGGGCTCGTGCAGGCGTTCCGGAGCGGGATCTTCGGCCGGGATATCAAACTCGGCGGTGGGGACCGGCTCATTTTGCTCGGCGAGCTCGCGGGCCCGGGCTTGTTGCTCGGCCAGGTGGCGGGCTTCGGCCTCGCGGCGTCGGCGTTCCTGATCTTCAAGTTCGCGAAGGCCGCGGGCCTGGGCGTCGTCGTCGCGGGGAGCGGGTTTTTCCAACTCCGGGAGTGGCTCGGTGGGGCGTGGGTGCTCGTCTTCGGACCAGTGGAATTTCCAGTGACCACCGCCGGTGTTGGGGCGTTCGTCGGCGCTCTCCCGGGGGGCGTGGTCCTCGTCGTGGCGGGGGAGTTCTTCGGTGTCGATCTCATCGCTGGACTGGCGGGCGAAGGCCTCGACGATATCCCCGACGGCGGGCTTGCTGATGCGATCGGTGTTGTCGGAGAACTCCTCCTGGTCGGCGGGTTCCTCGGCGGGGGAGGCCGTCGGGGCGCTAAGCCAGGAGTCCAGCTGGCTGGCCTCGTCGGGACGCTCGGGCTGGCCGGCGGCCGGGATGACCTCGTGGAGGATAGCGTCGTCGACGAGCTTTACGATGATCTGGAGGGTGGTGACGTCGCCCAGGGGGCTATCGTCGATGACGTCGCGCATGCGCCGGTAGCCATCAAAGAGGCGGACGAGGCGCTCGACTTCGCCGGGCATCTCTTGGAGCAGTGCCGGGAGGCGCTGGTAGTCCGCCTCGTAGACGCGGTCCAGCGGGGGGAGTTCGCGTTGAAGTTCGTTGACGTGTTCGATGCGATGGAGGCCTTCGAGGAGCAGGGCGGCGGCGTCTTTGTGGATGTGATCGGTGCGTGTGGAGTTGTCGTGGTAGCGGACCACGAAGTCGCCCTCGGGCCAGAGCATGATGCGGTAGATGGCGTCTTCGCCCTGGAGTTTGCCACAGATGGCATCGAGGATGTTGCCCTGGCTGAAGAAGAGCGCCGCCAGGCGCGAGCCGCGGCGGATGCGTACCGAGCCGGAGCGCTGCTCTTGTTCGATGAGCTGGAGGAGATCGATCATGGTGATGTCGCGCAGGTTGCCCTGCATTTCATCGCGCATGGTGTCGCTGAGCTGCTCTTTGGCACGGCGCTGGATGAGGAGATCGGCGCGGGTGGTGATCTCTTTGATGTAGACCGGCTTGGTCAGGTAGTCGTCGGCGCCCAGCTCAAAGGAGCGCATTTTTTCGGTGATCGAGCGCTCTTCGGTGAGGAAGATAAAGGGGATGTGTTCGGTGCGAGGAGCGATTTTGAGGTCGGCGCAGAACTCCAGCCCGTCTCCGTCGGGGAGGACGGTTTCGCTGATGATCAGCGAGGGGGATTCGGTCTCAATGACCTGATGTGCCCGGGCGATGGATTCGGTCAGCACGACGCGGTAGCCGGCTTTTTTAAAGCTGACCTCTAAGACCTTTTGGGACCTGGTGTCCGCATCGACAATGAGGATGGTATCGTTCGCCACGCGAACTCCTTGACCGTACGCTAAAGGGGCTCTGGCCGGGGCCAGAGGGCTAGACGTCATGGACCGGTGTATCTGGATGTGCCGCAGGGGCAATTGAGCTGGCGACACGGCGCGTAAATCTTAGACCCTGTGTGGCCGGGGCACAAGGCCACCTGCGGTGATGGGCCGCTCGGTGCTCAGGCCGGGTGATGGGGGTGTTCAGGGTCGAAGTGGTGGATCGGTTCGAGATATTCCATCTCGGCGTTGAGGACTTCGATGGCGATATGGTTGTGGGGATTGGTCGGGTCGACAAAGATGTCGAAGGAGGTGCCTTTGTGCTGGTTGAGGCGTTGGAGTTTGTCGGGCAGCGAAGAGCTCTGGGTGAAGAGTGAGAAGGGGGCTGTGGCGGCATGGGCCTGATAGTCGAGGGTTTGGCCACGGTGTTCGAAGGAGTAGCTCAGGTTGACGAGGAGCTGCTCGGATTCGGCGAGGCTGAGGGTATCAAAGCCGGAGATGACGCCGGGGGTGCGAAGCCAGCCGGGCGGGGGGGCGTTCCAGGAGCTCTGGATGTAGCGGGTGCTCAGGATGAGCAGGGGTACCAGGAGGCCGAGGATGCTGAGGGCCAGCGTGGCGCTGGTGGGGACGGCCACGGAGTTGAGCAGGGAGCGAAGGGTCAGGATCAGGCCGAGAAAGCTGGCGCCGAGGATGACAAAGGCGATCAGGCCGGCCAGGAAGGTCACAGCGGTGCCGGTGGCGTTGACCAGGGCCTTTTCGCGTTCGAGCTGGCGGCGGGCGATGTCGCGCTCCAGGCGGTCGATGTGGATGAGGGTCTGAGCGCTGCGGAGTTGCTTCAGGTCCTGGAGCAGGCTTGTGGCCGAGGGGTAGCGATCTTCGACTTTCGGGGCGCAGAGTCGGCGTAGGACGCGGCGCAGGTCGAGGGAGATGTCGTTGAGGGCGTCGATCATGGCGGCGGCATCTTCGCCGTGGAGATCGGAGGGGGTGCGGCGAGTGAGGCACTCCAGCGAGGTGATGCCCAGGGCGTAGAGATCGGTGGCCGGGAGGGCGCGTCCCATCAGCTGTTCGGGGGGCATGTAGCCGAAGGTGCCGATGATGGTAGAGCCGCCCCCCATGGTCAGGCGCACGACCTCGCGCACTGCCCCGAAGTCGACCAGAGTGGGGATTTTGCCCTGGTGGCACAGGATGATGTTGGCCGGTTTGAGGTCGCGGTGGACGACCCCGGGCTCCTGGGAGTGGAGGTAGGCCAGGATTTCGGCGAGCTGGATCATCAGGTCGAGGAGGCGCTCCTGGTCAAAGCGTTCGCCGCGATCGAGGAACTCGCGCAGGTTGTGGCCCGGGGCGTAGGCCTGGACGATGTAGTAGCAGAGGGCGTCGCCGTGGCCTTCGGAGAAGGCGTCGATGTAGGCGGGCACCTGCGGGTGGTCCAGGCGCTGGAGGACGTGGGCCTCGCGCTCAAAGAGCTCAAAGTCTTTGAGGGTGGCCAGGCGCGAGGGATAGAGAGCTTTGACGGCGACTTTCTGGCCGGAGCGGGTGTCGTCAGCCAGGAAAGTGCGGCCCATGGAGCCCTCTCCCAGGAGCTCGGTGCAGTGGTAGCGGCCGTCTTGAAGGGTAAGCATCGCGCGCTCCCGAGGCTGGCGGGGCAGTCCGAAGGATGAGGAGGCGCGATTGTAGGGCCAGGAGGAGGGCGGGGCAACTGTGCGGCGGGGTTATCCGCGCAGGAAGGCCGCCAGGGGGCGCAGGGAGTCGAGGTTTTCGGAGACGGATTTCAGGGTGGCGACGATGGGGATGGCCAGGAGGAGGCCGGGGGCGCCCCAGATCCAGCCCCAGAAGATCGCCGAGAGGAGCACGGCCAGGCTGTTGAGCTTGAGGTGTCGGCCGATGACAAAGGGGGTGACCAGGTTGCCCTCCAGGCCGGTGATGCTGCCGTAGATCAGCGCGCACCAGAGCACATCCGAGAGTTCACCGAACTGCATGTAGGCGATGGTGGCCGGGAAGATCGTGCCGATGATGGGGCCGACGTAGGGGATGAAGTTGAAGAGGCCGGCCAGGATGCCGAGCAAAAAGGCGAAGTCGAGCCCGTAGAGGTAGAGGGCGGTGCCGGTGATGATGGCCACGCAGGTGTTGGTGGCGAAGCGGTTGAAGAGGTAGCGCTGCACGTCTTCGTTGACGTTGCGCAGGATGATGTTGATGGCCTGGCGGTTGCGGGGGCCATCGCCCACGGCTTCGAGCACGCGCTCGCGCATCCGGGGGCCCTGGGCCAGGACGAAGACGAGGACGAAGATGCACATCAGGGCCTGGGCGACGATGCCAAAGAAGCTGGTCAGGCCCCCGGCGATAAACGAGGAGGTGGTGCCCCAGAAGTCGCTTCCGCCCTGTTGGAGGAAGACCTGGACGCGTTCGGCGGTGACGTCGCGCTGGTCTTCATCGACCGGGGGTTGGGCGGGGGCGATCTCGTCGCCTTCGCGGCGGAAGGGCTCCAGAGAGTTTTCCACGCGGAGTTGCAGCTCGGTGATGGAGCTGCGCAGTTCGGTGATGTTGTCGACCAGGCGTTCCTGGTAGTTGGGCACTTCCAGGGCCAGGCGGCGGACCTGATCGCCGATGAAGGTGCCGACCACGCCGGTCATGGCCACGGCGAGCACGACGACGACCAGGGCGGCGGCGCCGCGAGGCAGGGAGAGGCGGGTGCCGGGCAGGCGTACGCGCATCAGGGCGGTGACGAAGGGGCCCAGGACGTAGCTGAGGAAGAAGGCCAGCACGATCGGGATGAGGATCGTTTTGGCGAAGCTCAGCATGGCGATGGTGGCGGCCAGCGCGAGCAGGACCAGGGCCGCGCGCATGGCGTGAACGTCGCGGAAGGCCTCCCAGAGACCGGCGGGCAGCTGCTCGGAGCTCGGGGATACGTCGGAGGGGGGCTGGCCTTCGGGGTTCCGAGGCTCATCTGTGGGAGGCTGGGAGGTCATAGCGAGTCTGCGCCCGGGTGGGGGCGCATCGTGCGGGCAGAGGAGAAAGGGACATCCGGGAGGTGCGAGGGGCCATCGTCTCGCACAGCCGAGGGGTGAGCCGAAGTTATTTCGCGGCTATGGGCAAAAAGCCAGCGCGATTTTATCGGGTTCAGGCGGTGCGCATTTCCATGGGTTGGGAGAGCAGCCAGAGTGCGGCCACACTTAAGAGCAGGGCGAAGATGGCAATGGGTGCCAGGGCGCGAAGCGCCTGGCGGCGGTTGCCGAACATGCGGTGGGTGGCGCGGTTGACCAGCCAGATGGAGGCCAGGTTACCCAGCACGACCAGCGTGAGCTGGGCGGTCCAGAGGATTTCCAGGGGAACCAGCATGGTGAGCGGACTTTTGGCGGTGCCGAAGAGGTCCCAGCCCCAGCCGAAGGGATCGCTTATCAGGCGTACAAGTTTGCTGCCTTCGTAGAAGAAGTGCAGTGCGTTGTGGGCCAGGTGGTAGGCCAGGGCCACCGGGAGCAGGGGGTAGGCGTAGGCGATGAAGAAGTCGCGCAGTCGGTAGAAGGCGTTGCCGCTGGCCCATTTTGAGAGCCCGCAGGCGCCCAGGTAGAGGAGGACCGCGGCGATGAAGAAGGCCCCCATGCCGAGGGTAAAGGCCACCAGGTAGCCCGGGTCGGTGCCCAGGAGGCCTTCGAGAGCGTCGCGAAGCGGGGGGACGGTCTGCCGGGTCCAGAGCGGGATCATGGCCAGGCCGTGGAAGATCGTGACCAGGAAGATGGCCAGCAGAAGCCAGGCCTCATCGAGGCGTTTTCGGTGGGGGCCTAAGAGGTCGGCGATGGGGGCGCGAACGTTGATGGCGACGTTGTCGTGCGGGCAGGTTTTAAGGCACTCGGTGCACATGGTGCAGTAGCTGTTTTCGTTCATCGCCCCCATAAACTCGCCGGTGGGGCAGGGCAGGCCGCGCTCGTTGCCGTGAAAGCAATCTTTGGTCCGGCAGGATTTGCAGATCTGGGCGTCGCGGCGGCGAATCTCAAGCATGCCGGTGGTGCCGTAGGCGCCGGTGACGCGGCCCACCGGGCAGACGTAGCGGCAGAAGCCCTTGCGCTCGAAGATAAAGAGGGTGGCGGCGGCCATGGCGACCATGGCCAGGCCCATCACCGAGGTGAGCGCGGGACGGTAGGGGGCTTCGTAGGCGAGTTCCAGCCAGGTAAGCGCCATGAACATGGCGATGGCCGGGTAGAGGTTGCGCAGGGCGCGGGGCCAGGAGCGCTCCAGTCCCAGGGGGCGATCGCGGCCGGGGAGTTTTTTGCTCAGGCGTTTGAGCCAGTCGGGCACTGCCATCCACGGGCAGACCGTGCACCAGACCTCGCCGGCGAAGAACGCGAAGAAGATCAGGCCCATCCACCAGATGTTCCAGGTGAGTACCGGGGCCAGGTTGCGGGAGGGATCCTGAGAGCCGATGAGTCCGGCGACGATCACCAGGATAAAGAGCGCGACCACCGGGATCTGCACCAGGGGCTGGAAGCCGCGCCAGGTGACCAGGGATTTGAAGAAGGCCAGGCGCGTGAGCTCAAAGCGGGGGTAGTCCCAGCGTTTGGAGGTCTTTTGCATGTTGCGGGTGGGCTCCCCCAGGGCCAGGAGAAGTCCGCAGGAGAGGGCCAGGAGGAGGCCCAGGCCCAGATAGAAGATCCAGTTGGGGACGCCGGGCATCAGCGCTCGCTCGGGGCGATCGGCGATGACTTCGGCCTGGCTCATCAGGGCGTCGGGATCAAAGAACGCGCCTTCTTCGAGCTCGCTGAAGATGGCTTCGTCACCGGTTGCGACCCGCTGCACCTTATGCGGGACGACGTCCATGCCGCAGATGGGGCACTGGGTGAATTCGTCGAAGCGCAGGTCGTTGCACTCCATCGGGCAGATCCACTCCAGCACCTCTTCGGAGGCCGGTTGGGGGGCGCGTTTGACCTTGTGGGGGACGACGTCCATGCCGCAGATGGGGCATTGGGTGAATTCGTCGAAACGCAGGTCGTTGCACTCCATCGGGCAGATCCACTCGGTGACTTCGTCGCCGTGGTGGTCGGCTGCAGCGTGCCCATGAGCAGTGGCGTGAGCATGGCCTGCGTGGAGCGCGTCTTGAGCCTGTACGGTGGAGGACGCAAGCGGAATCGCCAGGATGAAGGCGACCAGGAGGGCGGTCAAAAGCCGCCAGAGAGCAGAAAGCATGGAGGGTACCTACGACACGGAAGGCGGTAGAACTTGACGCAGGGAGGCGCGTTGCCAATAGAAGAGGCGCCATCAGCGCCAGCAGGCGCGAACACCACAGGGAGCGAGCCTATGTCCGCACTGGAAATACGAGACTACGTCGCGCGTGCTCGGCGGGAGCCTACCACAGAGAATATCGAGGCGCTCTGGCGCGCGGTGTTTTTACTCAAAGGGTGGTATTTTTTGCCATCGACGCGTCAGGAGGGGCCGGCCACGCCGATGGTCACGATGCTGGGGGAGGAAGCCTGGCTGCTGGCGTTTACCAACGTGCGGCGCATTAAGGAGTTTAGTCGTCAGGTGGGGATGGCGGCGCCCGATGGGACGGTGCAGCTGCTGGTGTTGGACCCGCGGGAGTCGATGGAGCGCCTGGTGGCGGTGGAGGATCGCGTTGAGGGGGTGGTGTTTAATATCGGCAGCGATGAGACCTTTCGGGCGCCGGTTGCAGCGGTCAAAGCCTACGCGGCGCGCATGGGGTTGGACAACCTCGGTTGAGGTTGCGCGCCGCGCAGGGTGGAGAATCTAGACCGAGAGGTGTTGATGGCTCGCGGCGCTAAAGGGGGCCAGCTCGGCTTGAGCGGCAGGCTCACGGGCGCCGAAGTGGCTCCAAACCTCTTCGGTCTTCTGGCGGGTGCCGTTGTTGAGTTTGAGGCCCATCACGTCGATTTTTGTGCCTTCGAACTGGGTGCTGGAGCGGGTGATTTTGACCTCCAGATGTTCGGCGGGTTTGCCGACGATGTTGAAGAGCTCGGCCGGGGTGGTTGAGCCGTCGTTGAGGGCGCGGGCCAGCTCGTCGGGGGTGCGGTCGAGGGCTTTTGCGAGCTCGGGCAGATCGTGGAGCGTGACCTTGAGGTGAAGCTCATGCTCGGGGCCGGCCAGATCGCCGGTGAGCTTGAGGTCCACCTCCAGGGTCTGGGGGGTGATGTTGTGGAACTCTACCGCCATGGTGGCCTCGGCGGAGAGACCAGCCTTGAGCCCCACCTGCCCGCCGGTCTGGGAGGCGAAGATTTCGGCGAGCGTGCCGGAGACGGCGTCGGGGGCATTCTGGGAGAGGGAGGCGAAGACGTCGGGGGGAAGTTGGAAAAGATCTTTGCCCAGGGAGGCTTCCTGTTTGATGCCGACCTCCAGGCGTTCGATGTGGACGTAGTCGTCAGGGATATGTTCGCGGGCGACGGATTGGGTGAGGCCGAGATCGATGCCCAGGGGGAGTGTGGGCAGGGCGGCGGAGGCGGAGGCGGAGGAGGCCAACTCCTGGCGCACGGAGACGAGGTTTTTGTCGAAGACGTTGCCGATCGTGTCGGGGTCGACGGGCACGAAGGCGGCGGTGGTTGCGGTGCGGGCGCGGTTGAGGTCGGCGGGATCGCGGGTGTCGAAGCGCAGGGTGGCGCTATTGGTGTATTTGAGGCCGGCATCGACGGAGGCGCCCTGATCCTGGACGCTTTTTCCAACGACGAGGGCTCCGGCGTCGGCGTCTTTGAGGGTGAGCTCGATGAAGTTGGGGTTTTGGGCGTCGCGGGTGACCTCGATGGTGCGAGACGAGCTGACGCTGGCTCCGAGGCTGGCGGCGACTTTGATGAGAAGTTCGCCACTGATCTCGCGGGTTTCGCCGGGCTGCAGGTCGTCGACGAGCTTGTTGAAGTTCTCTTTCGTGGGGAGCGCGTCTTTTGCGTTGACCATCGCCTCGGCGATGTCGGGGAGGGCGCCAAGGGTGTCGAGGGCGATGCCGGCGACGAAGAGTGAGCCCGAGAGAGGTGTGACAAGAAGTTTGGCGCCGATCTGGGCCAGGCTGTCGTCGCTGAGGCTGATGGGGCTTGCGATCCAGTCGTGGGCAGCTTTGAGGGGGGTGAGCGCCGCTTCAATGCTGGCGCGATGTTTAACGACGGACTCTCCGAGGCCGCCGCCGAGCTCGTTGATGGTGGTGCTCACAGCGTTGCCGGCGATCGAGCCGACCCCGACGATGGCGGAGTCGACGACGCGGTTGACCAGCTCGTAGGACTTGTAGGCCGCCACCGCGTCTTGCACGCCCTCTTTGATGCCTTCTTTGATGGCGGTTTTGGCCTCGGCGATCTCCTGATCGATCTTTTTGTCGATGGCGTCGGAGATGGCGCCGTGGGCCTGGCCAAGGGTTTTGGCGGCGTCGTTAATGTTAGTTTGGACTTCTTTGAGGTTGGTTTTGGCCTCATCGACCTTGTCGTCGAAGCGCTGCTCGACGGTGGTGGCAAAGGTGCTGAGGGCGTCTTTGCCCAGACTGCGGGCGGCGTCGACGGTGGCCTGGGCCTGGTCGATGGAGCTTTCGATGGCTTGCACGAAGAGCTCGGGGTTCTCGGCCAGGGTTTGCGCGGTCTTCTCGAGGGTCTCGGGGTCGAGGTTTTCGGTGACGCGGGTGACGGTCTCTTCGACGGCCTGGCGAGCCTTGCTGATGGCCTCGGTGGTGGAGGGGGAGGGCTCAAAGAAGTCGACCACGGGCGCAAAAGCCTCACGGGTCAACGAGCCCGGGTTGCCCAGGGCATTGCGGGCGCGCTCCAGGCCGCCGGTGGCGGCGTTTTTGGCGCGCTCGAAGAGGGATGGGCTCTCCGAGGCGTCGGTCTCCCAGGTGTCGTTTTGAGGGGGTGTGGCGGTGGCCGCCTCAGAGGCGGCGTTGGTTACCGGAGTGCAGGTGGGCAGGGGCGGGCCCACAAATTCGTCGGTGCTTGGGGGGAGAGGAGAGGAGGAGTTGTCGATGCGGTTCATGAGGGTCTCCGTGACGTGAGCTCGCGATGGGGGCCTTAGGCCGAAGGGGGGCGAGAGCGGTGTTTTTATTGTCGCGAGGCGGCGGAGAAAGTTGCGTGCGGCAGGTGGTTTTTTCTCAGTCTGTGTGGGGTTTGGTTGTAAGTGGTTGGTTTTGTTTGTGTTTTTGTTTTGCGTGGAGGTGTTGAGTAATTCCTAGTGTGTCGCTATGGTTTTGCGGCTCAGTAATTCCTATTTTGCAGGTGGGGATTTTGGGGCTTTGGAGAGGTTTCACATAACGATGGCGACGCCAGCGGGAGAGATGATGCAGAGAGCGGAGACGAAGATGGTTCGCGGGTGGATTGGCGGGACGATGGTGGCGCTGGCCCTGGCGTTGAGTGCGGGATGCGGTCAGGAGGTCACTGAGCTGGCGACTCCCGAGGGGTGTTCGGAGGAGAGTGGTACCTGCCAGGCGCGGATCTTTTTGCAGGCCGATGAATTTGAGTTTTTACGGCGCCAGGGCGCGTTGGTGCTCGATGCTCGCGCGTCGGAGGCGTTTGTGCAGGGGCATGTGCCCGGGGCGATCCGGGTGGACTGGAAGGCGTTTGCCCGGGAGGGGTTCAACGGGCTGATTGAGGATGACGTGGAGACCCTGGAGCGCGTGGCGCGGGGCTACGGCATCAACGAGGATCAGCCGGTGCTGATTTACGGGGGCGGGGGGAGCGCGGAGTCGGTTTCGGGGCGCGTGTTCTGGACGCTGGAGTATCTGGGGCACGATCAGGTCTACCTGCTGGAGGGAGGGTTTGATTCGTGGAAGCAGGCGCGATTTGCCGCGATTGAGGCCGGTGTGACCGAGGCTGGCGCTGGCGATTTCACCGTGGAGCTCCAGCCGCAGCGCCGCGCGACGCAGCAAGAGGTTGAGGCGGCCATTGAGGATGAGACCCTGCGCCTGGTGGACACCCGCACGATCGAGGAGTGGTTTGCCGAGAACCTGCGGGATAACCCGGAAGGGGGCCACATCCCCGAGGCGGTGCATTACCACTGGGAGAATGTGCTGGAGGCGGACGGGACGTTGCGTCCGGCCGCGGACATTCGCGCGGAGTTGGAGGCTCTGGGCATCGATGAGGGGACGCTCGCCATTCCCTATTGCCAGAGCGGCGTGCGCAGCGGATTTTTCTACGCGGTGCTCAAGTGGCTGGAGTATCCGGAGCCCAAGAATTACGACGGGTCGTGGTGGGAGTGGTCGCGGGATGAAGCTACGGTCAAGGTGGTCGAGGCGCGTGATTGAGGCGTGGTAAATAAAGCCCCGGGGTTGTGCGTCTTTTTTAGAGCGCGGTGGGAGCCGGCGAGCGTACGCTTGCCGGTTTTTTGTTCCGGGATGGTCGAGTGGGTCAGGTGAGCGAGAGGGCCGGGCTGTAAAGCGCGGTGCAAGGGAGTGGAGATGGGCAGAGATGTAAGCGAGGTGACGCGGACGAGGTCGGGGTGGGTGCTAGCTCTGGTGGCGGTGCTGAGCCTGGGCGGGTTGTGCGCGGCGGGCGTGATCTGTCCGGCGCAGGCCCAGGAGCGCGGGGCGCCGGGCGGTCTGGAGGCCTGGGGGGAGCAGGAGGTTGAGGTTTTTGTGGATGTGGCCCGCGCTCGCGCCCTGATGGCGGAGGGGGCGGCGGTGCTGGATGCGCGGGAGGCTTCGGATTTTCGGCGCGGGCATCTTCCCGGGGCTGCCAATCTGCCCTGGACCACGCTGGTGCGCGGGGAGAAGCAGGGGGCGTTGGGCGATGATGCGCTGGTGGAGGCCCGGCTGCGGGAGGCGGGGGTGCGGGCCGGGACACCGGTGGTGATTTACGGGGCCTGGAGGGCGCCCGGGACCTGGGGAGAGGAGGGGCGTTTGCACTGGACGCTGGAGTATCTGGGGCATCGTCAGGTGAAGGTGCTCTGGGGGGGCGTGCAGGCCTGGGAGGCCGCCGGCGGGGAGCTGGAGCGGGGAGGACAGGGCGATCGAGCGGCCGGCGATGTGGTGGCGAGGCGTCAGGAAGGGCGTCGGGCGACGACTGAGGAGGTTGTTGCGGCGGTAGGGCGTAAGGGGGCGGTACTGCTCGATACTCGGGAGCGGGCGGAGTACGAGGGGCGCGCCAGGTATGGTGAGTCCCGGGGCGGCCATATCCCCGGGGCGGTGCACCTGTGGTGGGAAGATCTTTTTGAGGGGCCGGCGATGAAGCCGCGCGCGGAGATCGAGGCGATGCTGCGGGCCCGGGGGATCACCCCGGACCAGGAGGTGATCGCGTACTGCACGGGGGGCATTCGTTCGGGTTTTGTGTACTCGGTGTTGCGCGCGCTGGGCTATGCGCAGGTGTCTAACTACGACGCGTCAATGTGGGAGTGGACGCGCCATCCCGAGCGGGCGGTGGAGTGAGCCCGCGACGAATTTGTCGCGACGATCGCCCGAAAGAGGTTGGTATGGGCCGGCGATGCGCGGGGGGGCGATCGGGGGGAGAGGGCGTTAAGACAGGGGGAAGCGCGTGTTTTGGGGGCAGGGAGCGGGGCTAAGTGAAAGAAAAGAAGGGGGAAGGTTTGAAATTGAAACTGATTTTCATTGTTGGGCTTCGGGGAATGCGTTATTAGAGTAGCGCAGTGGGCAGGAACTCCACCTGAGCAGTGAGCGCAGCGATGACACTTGGCGAGTTGATGACAAACGGCGGATGGGCGATGGCGCCCATTTACGCGTGTTCGGCGTTGATGGTGGCGATTTTTGCCAAAAAAGCGCTGGAGTTTCGCGCGCAACGCCTGGGTCAGGTGCAGTGGATGAGCCCGGTGCTCGACGCGCTCTCCGATGGCGAGGTGAGCGATGCCCGCGGGCTGGCCCGGGAAGCGGCCCACCCGGTGGGGCGCGTGATCGACGCGATGCTGGCCACCTTTGAGAAGCGCCCCGATCGGGTGGAGGCCGAGGCCGCGCGGTGTGGCGGCCAGGAGCTGCAGCGTTTGGAGAAGCACGTGGGAGCGCTCTCCTTTATTGCGCAGGTCGCGCCGCTGCTGGGATTGTTGGGCACGGTGATCGGGATGGTGGAGCTCTTTATGGGGTTGCAGGGCGCGGGCGCGGCGATGGTCGACGCTCAGCTTCTGGCTTCGGGGATCTGGAAGGCGCTTCTGACCACGGCTGCCGGTCTGATGGTGGCGGTGCCGGCGCTGGCGGCCTATACGTACCTCAACAGCCGCACCGACACCTTTCGCCTGACGCTGAGCGATGCGATCTCGCAGGTGCTCACCGCGCTTCCGCAGCCCGAGGATGACACCGGTGCGAAGCGCCCGGTGCCCACGCTGGTGCGTGAGGCTGCCGATGCAGTTTGAGAGTTTTGAGCGCGAGTCGCCGACGATTAACGTCTCGGCGTTGATCGATGTGGTCTTTATCCTGCTGATTTTTGTGGTGTTGGCGGCCAACTTCGATCGGGTGCGTGAGATGGACGTGGTGCTGCCCTCGGCCGAGCAGACCAGCGCGCCCTCCACCGATGCCGAGGTGCTCACGCTGCTTCCCACCGGGGAGATGCGGCTGGGGGATCGGTCCGTGACCCGCGCCGAGCTTTTTGATGCGCTTAAGAAGAGTCGCGAGAGCTTTGAGGTACTGGTGCTGGTGGGCGACGGGGAGGTGGCGCTGAAGGAGGCGGTCTTTGTGTTTGATGAGGCCGCCCGGGCCGGCTTTGAGTCGGTGTCGATCGCCACGCGTAAAGCCGAAAGCGCCGACTAACGCCGATGAAGCACAACGACGTCAGGGTGGGGTGGGGAAAGCCGCTGGGCGTGGTGCTGGTGTTGCACCTGGGGCTGGCGTTGATTCCGCTTGATTTTGCGGGGGCCCGTGCGCGCGATCCGGAGCCGATCAAGCTCACGCTCCAGGCCGTGGAGCCGCCGCCGGAGCCGGTGGCTGAGCCGGTGGCGCCGGTCGAAGAGCCGCCGCCGGAGCCGCCGCCAGAGCCTCCCCCGGAGCCGCCGCCAGAGCCGGTTAAAGTACCGCCGAAGGCCCCGGTGAAGGCTCCGAAGACGGCCAGCTCAGAGGTGGTGATACCGGAGCCGGAGCCGGTGGTGGAGCCGGTGCCCGAGGAGGCTCCGGTGAGTCTGGAGGCTGAGCCGGTGGTGGATCCGAGCGCAAGTGAGGCCGCCGAGGCGGTACGGGACCCGGTCGTCGAGGCGGCGGCTACGCCGGCGCCGGCGCCGCGGGTCGACCCGGTGAACTGGGGGGCCTATGAGGCCGGGGTGGCCCGGGCGCTGGAGGCCGAGAAGCGCTACCCGCGGATGGCCCGGCGCATGGGGCTGGAGGGGGAGGCGGTGGTGCGCTTGATCATCCGCCGCGATGGTCAGCTGGCGCAGCCGCCGCAGCTCGTGCGTTCCAGCGGACAGTCGTTGCTCGATAAGGAGGCGCTGCGGATGGTGGAAGCCGCTGCGCCCTACGCGCTCTTGCCGGAGGCGTCGGTGATCGACGAGTTTGAGTTCGTGGTGCCGATACACTTCCGGCTGGAGTAGGCCGTGGGTCCGGGGGAGGCTCAGGCGCGCAGGTCGCGGTGAATCTTGGCGACCGCCCGCTCCACAAAGGTCTGAGGGTTGGAGACCAGCGAGGGGGCTCCGAAGACCAGCTCAATGCAGTCGAAGCGGTTGGGGCCGCGCAGGTACCAGCCCGGGAGGTAGGCGACCGGGCGGAACCCGAGGGCTTTGAGGTCGCTGTAGGCCTGGTCGTGGTTGACCGGCAGGGTCAGGCGGACGTCGCGCACGCCCTTTTTGCGCACCTTATCGGTGAATTCTTTGATGATCTCGACCGGGAAGGTGCCCGCGGCGTTCTCGATGGTGATGAAGTTGCCGCGGGAGTGGTAGGTGGGCCAGATGCGTCCGGAGATCACCGGCGCGCCGGTGCCCCGGGGGCATCCCACCGGGAAGCTTTTAGGGTAGGGGACGTTGCGCTCGGCATCGGAGAGCAGGTCGATGATGCGAGAGGCAAAGGGGGTGGCGGTCAGCGCGCTGTGTGGGGGGTCGGCACGGCGGTGTTGGCCGCCGGGGTTGATGAAGCCCATGATGAGTTCGGCGTCACTGATGCTGGCCGAGCCCGGCGCCGGGCGGTATCCCCAGCAGGTTGCGCCCATGTCGCGGCCGCGGCGAAAACTCGATTCGGTGGAGGCCCGGAAGAAGGCTACGCCGTAGCTTTTGACGCCCAGGCGGCGCAGCGCCTCAAAGAGGGCGCGGGCGATGTCGGAGCGTCGCGGGTGGGCGGCCACGCTCAGGGTGCTGATTTCAAGCGACTGGTTCCAGCTGCGCACAAAGGCCAGTCCACAGCCCAGGAGCTCCTGCTCGTGGGTGGCGACGACGATCGCGATCTCCTGATCGGCCAGCAAGTTTGCCAGCGTCTCGGCCTTGAAGAGCTCCTGATGGGGGAAGTCCGGGCCGTGAATGGAGCGGTAGAACTGGCTGAGGCGCGCGGCCTGTTCGGGGCGCGCGAGAGAGAGTCTCATGGAACGTCAGAGCGGGGGATATGAGGGGGGAATGTGTTCGCAGGCCCGGGGCCAACACGCCATTGTTGACAGCGGGGACGATGATGTCAATCCAAGGCGGGCGGGCGCGGGCTCTGATGCTGCGCGGTCTGGCTCATTGCCTGCCGGGTCGTGGATTTGGTTCGCGAGCAGGGAAGGTAAGGTGTTGAGTGGCTGATTTAGCTGGTCGAGCAGGGAAGGTCGGGGGCAGCGCCTCAGATATGGTCGGCCTGCATGGTTGCTGCTAGGGTGGCGGCGATCGAGGATCGTAGAGGAGAAGGGACCATGGCATCACCGGTACGAGCGGCAGTTCAAGACATCAAGCGCCTGCGCACGATCTCCAGTGTGTTGACCCGGCACGGGTTTTCGGCGGTGGCGCGGCGTGCCGGGCTGGGACGTTTTGTGGGCGATGGGGGGCTGAGCCGTGGCGAGGATGCGTTTGAGGAGGTCGAGGGCGTCGAGGAGCTGATCGGCGCCGATCGCTCCGAGGCGGCGGTGCGCTTTCGGCGAGTGCTCGAAGATCTGGGGCCGACCTTTGTGAAGCTCGGGCAGGTGCTTTCGACGCGCCCGGACCTGGTGCCAAAGGAGTTTCTGGAGGAGCTGCGTAAGCTCCAGGATGCCGTCAGTCCGATGCCCATGGAGGCGATTCGCCGGCAGGTGGAGAGCAGCCTGGGGGCAACGCTGGAAGAGCTCTTTGAGAGTTTTGAGGAGAAGCCGCTGGCGGCAGCGAGCATTGGCCAGGTGCACCGTGCCCGGCTGCCGGATGGGACGGCGGTGGTGGTCAAGGTGCAGCGGGTCGGGGTTGGGGAGCAGATTCGCTCGGATCTGGATCTCCTCTACTACCTGGCGCGCTTCCTCGAAGCGACTGTCGAGGAGATCGAACTCTACTCGCCGACGGCCATTGTGCAGGAGTTTGAGCGGGCGATTCTGGCGGAGCTTGATTTTCGCCAGGAGGCCCGAAATGTGCAGGAGTTTGGCCGCAATTTTGCCGAGGTGCCTCAGGTCAGCGTGCCCCATGTCTACGAGGAGCTGACGACCTCGGAGGTCATGACGATGGAGTTCGTGCAGGCCGGCAAGCTCGCCAGCGTGGAGGGGGGCAGCGAGCTGGCCGACACGGTGCTGCATAACCTGCTCGATGCCATGGTCAAGATGGTACTCTACGACGGGTTTTTTCACGGGGATCCGCACCCGGGCAACATCATGGTGCGGGAGGATGGCTCGCTGATCTTTATCGATTTTGGGCTTGTGGGGCGCCTCTCCAGCCGCCAGCAGGACGATCTGATCGGGCTGATTCTCAATGTGCTCACCGGTGATGTCGACGCGATCGCCCGGGCGCTCCTGGAGATGGGGGATCCGGTGGGGCGAGTGAACCTGCGGGAGTTTCGGGCCGACGTGGAGCGGGTGCGCAACAAGTATATCAGCGCGACGGTGGGGGATTTTGACGTGAGCCAGTTCATCCAGGAGGTGATGGACGCCGCGCAATATCATCGCATCCGCCTCAACCCTAATTACGCGGTGCTGGTCAAGACGGCGGCGACGATCGAGGGGATCATGCGCCGGCTTAAGCCCGATCTGGACGTGATGGCCATCGGGCTGCCCTACGCCCGTGATCTGGCGTTGAAGAAGTACTCGGCTCGCAAGCTGGCGCAGTCGGCGTTGAGCGCGGCGGTCGGGGTCTCGAGTTTTGTGACCAAGGTGCCCCAGCAGCTCGATCAGGTGCTCATGGACCTGGAGGGCGGGAACCTGACGGTGACCGTGCGAAACGCGTCGCTGGATCAGCTTGGCGAGGTGCTCAACACCCTGGGGACGCGCCTGTTTCTGGGGGTGATTGCCTCGGGATTGGCGGTGGTGGCGGCGATGTTGTTGCGGCCCTTTGATACTGAGATCTTCGGGGTGTCGGTGCTGCTGATCCTGGGGATTCTGGCGGCGCTTTCGGCGACCACGCTCTTCTGGTGGTCGCTGGGTTGGCATGTGGCGGCCAGCCGCAAGGGCAAGAAGCTGCGTCTGGGCCCCTTGATGCGGTTGCTACGTCGGGAGTGAGTGGCGAGCTGTCTGACCCCGGGACGTGCGAATGTCTGACCCCGGGACGTGCGAATGTCTGACCCCGGGACGTGCAGATGTCTGACCCCGGGATGTGCGATCCCCTCGTAGTTATTGGCGGATCGGGTCTTCTCCTGAGCGCGGGCCGGTGTGTGTCGGGGAGCTGTCTGGCGGTGGTTCGGCGTCTGCGGTGTGGCGCCGGGACGTACTCCGAAGCGGTAAAGCAGCCGGCGTGGTGTTCACAGGCCTTTGCGCGGAGGGCCGTCACTGCTATGGCGAATGTCAGCAGGGCATGTGGTTGGCCGCCTCGGAGAGGCCGGCCCAATGTCGGCTGCGGAGGTGTTGTCGGCTGCGGGTCGATACGTTGTCTACCGGGTTGTGTGCAGCAAAGAGCAGGTCATGAGTCAGACGTTGCAGGGTGTGGAGATCGCGGGCCTTAACGAGGCGTTCGAGGGGTACGTGGAGCGCGGGGAGCGTCGGGTCTTGGCCGGGGGCGCGGTTCCCGGGGACCGGGTCGATCTGCGCATCGTGGCGTCGAGTCAGCATCATCCCCGCGATTTTGCCGAGGTGGCGTCGGTCCATGCGCGGGGGGCTGATTATGTGGAGCCGATCTGCGCGCACGCCGGGCCGGTGCGCGGGCGTTGCGGGGGGTGTCCGGGGATGCACTTAAGCCACGACCTGCGGACAGAAACCCTGCAGCGGCGAGTGGCGCAGCTGGCCGAGAGGTTGGGGTGTGAGTGGAGCTGGCATGAGGCGCCGGCGCACCTGGGCTATCGTAACCGCTCTAACTTTGTGGTCACGCGTCAGGGGGCGCTGGTGGTGCTGGGGTCCTATGCGCCGCGCAGTCAGGAGATCTCGGCGATGGCCGGCTGTCAGGTGGTGCAGCCGGCCATTGCGCGGGTGCACGGGGAGTTGGAGGCGCTGCTGAGCGCGCTCAAGGTGCCGGTCGGCGAGGAGGAGGAAGGGCTGCGCTGGGTGTCGTTGCGAGCCTCGGCGCAGGCCGTGGTGGTGGAGCTGGTGGTGCGCGATGCGCTGGCGAGTTGGCTGGACGCGGCGGTGGTGGCGATCGCGGCAGTGGAGGGCGTGCAGGGCGTGGCGATCACCGTAAATGCGCGGGATACCAACGCGATTCGGGTTCAGGATTCGCAGGTGGTTCAGGGGAAGGGTCGGATCTGGGAGCGCTACGGGGAGGTGGAGCTGGGCATTGATCCGGGGGCTTTTGCGCAACTCAACGTGGCGGTGGCCTCGGCGATGTACCGGCAGGTGGCCCGGTGGGCCGAGGGGGCGCAGGTGGTCTGGGATTTGTATTGCGGCATCGGCGGGCTGGGGCTCAACGTGGCGGCCCGGCGCCCCGAGGTCCGACTCTTCGGTGCGGAGAGCGTGCCGGCGGCCATTGCCAGCGCGCGGGAGAACGCGGCCCGGGCCGGGATTAAGGCGCGCTACGCGGTGGTCGACCTGGGCAAAGAGGGCTGGCGCGAGGGCTGCCCCGGGGAGGGGCCGCAGGCGCGGCCGGAGCTCATTGTGGTTAACCCGCCGCGCAAAGGGCTCTCGCGAGCGGTGCGTCAGGTGCTGGGGGCGCCGCAGGCGCTGGGGGCATCGACGCTTATTTATATGAGCTGTGATGTCTCCAGTTTCGGGCGAGATGCCGCCGAGCTTCAGGAACGCGGCTGGGTGCTCCGGGAGTTGCAGGCGCATGATATGCTTCCGCAGACCACGCATGTGGAGTTGTTGGGGCGTTTTGAGCGCTCGTCATAAAGGGCTGTCTGGTGCGCCATTTTAGCGATCGCTCCAGATGCGTTTGAGGAAGTCCTGACGCCCGCTGGCGCGGTAGTAGCGCTGATAGGGGTCGGGGTTTTTCTGGTAGTAATCCTGGTGGTAGTCCTCGGCGATCCAGAAGGTCTGGGCGGGTTCAATGGCGGTGACGATAGGTTTCTGGAAGGGGCCGTCGGCCTGGAGGTTGGCCTTTGAGGCCCGGGCCTGCTCGAGCTGAAGTTCGCTGTGGTAAAAGATGGCCGGGCGGTACTGAGAGCCCCGATCGGCAAACTGGCCGGCGGCGTCGGTGGGGTCGTGGCTGCGCCAGAAGACGTCTAGGAGCTCGTCGTAGCTGACGAGGTCCGGGTCGTAGATGACTTCGATCGCCTCGGTGTGGCCGGTGCGCCCCGAGGAGACGTCCTCGTAGGTGGGGGCGCTTTCGGGGCCGCCGGTGTAGCCGGATGTGGTGGAGACGACGCCTTCGGTGGCGTCGAAGGGGGGCTCCATGCACCAGAAACAGCCGCCGGCAAAGGTGGCGCGAGCCAGGCCCCGGCTTTCCAGGTCGGGGAGGGAGGCGCGGGTGCCTGTTGTTGAGGCCTGGGCGGAGGCGGCCGCGCTCTGTTCGGGCTCAGGGGCGACATCGTTTCGGACCGGCTCCGAGGGCTTGCACGCCGCGATGAGCGTCAGGATCGCGGTCAGGGATAGGAGGAGGAGCAGGGGGCGCGGGGCGCGAAACATCGAAATCTCCGGGCGAAGTGGGTTGGGCGATGCTGGCGAGCGCGTTAGGTTAGGGGCCCGCGTGGGTGAGGCAAGGTAATCAGGAGGAGCATGCGTCAGCGCAGGCCCTCCGGGAGAAGGGGAGTTGCATGAGCGCTGAGAGGATGATTGCCGCGGTGGACCTGGGGTCAAACAGTTTTCATATGGTGATCGCGCGCCAGCAGGACGGCCAGCTCCAGGTCGTCGATCGCCTCAAAGAGATGGTGCGTCTGGCCGCCGGGTTGCGTGACGACAAGACGCTGAGTACCGAGGCCCGTGCCCGGGCGCTGGGATGTTTGCGGCGTTTTGGGGAGCGGCTCCAGGGCATTGAGCCCGGTGATATCCGTGCGGTGGGCACCAATACGTTGCGTAAGACCCGCGATCCGCGGGGATTTATGGAGGAGATCGAAGACGCGCTGGGGGTGCCCGTCGAGATTATCAGCGGTCTGGAGGAGGCTCGTCTGGTCTATCTGGGGGTGGCCCACACCATGGAGCCGGGGGCGGGGCGTCGTCTGGTGATCGATATCGGAGGGGGGAGCACCGAGTTCGTGATCGGGGAGGGGTTTGAGCCGCAGGCGCGGGACTCCAAGTACATGGGGTGCGTGGAGTGGACACGGCGCTATTTTTCCGGGGGGAAGGTCTCGGAGCAGGCGATGGCCGAGGCGGTGCTGGCCGCCCAGCAGGAGGTGGAGATGCTGGCCACGCGCTTTCGTCAGATGGGCTGGACGGAGGTGGTGGGCTCCTCGGGGACCAATCGGGCGATCGCGCAGGTGCTCGATGAGACGGGCTGGAGCCGCGGGGCGATCACCGCCCGGGGGCTCAAGCGCTTGCGACGGCGCCTGATCAAGGATGGGGAGGCCCGGTCGGAGCGCTTGCCCGGGGTCAGTGAGGCCCGGGCGCCGGTGTTTGCCGGCGGGGTGGCGATCTTGAGCGCGGCGTTTGAGATTCTGGAGATTGAGCAGATGGTCCCCAGCGATGGCGCGCTGCGAGAGGGGCTGATGTACGATCTGGTGGGGCGGCTCCAGCGCCAGGATATCCGCGAGCAGACCGTGGCCACGCTCTGCGCGCGCTACGGGGTGGATATGCCGCATGCCTCCCGGGTGGAGGCCACGGCGCTGGAGCTGTGGGACCAGGTTGCCGGCGGCTGGAAACTTGAAGATCCCTACCTGGCCACGGTGTTGCGGTGGGCGGCCCGGCTCCATGAGATCGGGCTTGCGATTGCGCACTCGCGCTACCATAAGCACGGCTCGTATCTGGTGGAGAATTCGGATATGCCGGGGTTCTCCCGTCAGGACCAGCATTTGTTATGGGCGCTGGTGCGCACGCATCGTCGGGACTTCAAGCCCCATCGTTTTGAGGGGTTGGCCGGGAAGTTGCCGCGGGCGGGCAAGCGTCTGGCGGTGTTGCTGCGTCTGGCGGTGTTGCTCAATCGCAGTCGGGTCGACGGGGCGGTGCCCGAGTTTGAGGTCGAGGCCGAAGGGAAGGAGATTCGTCTCCATTTTCCGAAGGGCTGGCTAAAGTCGATGCCCCTGACCCGCGCGGTGCTTCATGAAGAGGCCCGGCGCCTGGAGGCGGCTCACCTGCGTCTGGTCCTTTGCTGAGAAGGGCAGGTCGGCGGGGAGCAAGGTAGGCGCGGCAAGAAAGTTCGGGCCCGGGCGTTGACGCGGAGCCCGGGGGATCCACACTCTGTGCTGCAAATGTGTTCGGGTGTTTTTGGAGATGGTGTCGAGGTGATGATGAGAGCAATCGGGTCGAGGCCCGTGAGGGTGGTCGGGCTCCTGATCGGAGCGGTGCTGCTGGTGGGCTGCGGGCGGGAGTTTGCGCCTTATTGGAAGGTCGACAAATTGCGCCTGATGGCCATCAAGGCCGATCCGGTGGTCGTGGAGGGGCAGGGGGAGGCGACGCTCTCGGCGCTGGCGTACGCTCGCCGCGGAGAGACGCTGAGTTATGCCTGGTCGTGGTGTCCGTTGCGCACCTCGGCCGAGCAGGGTTACGCCTGCCCGATCGATGAGGCGCAGCTCGCGGAGCTGGGTGGCGCGGCGTTGGATCTGGATCTGGGCAGCGATGCGCAGGCCGTGTTTGAGAACCCGTTTACCGCCGAGCAGGTTCGTCTGTTTTGTGAGGCTATTCAGCAGGCGATTTTAGAGCAGGTCGACGACCCGGAGCTTGCCCGTTTCTTGCCGGTGGATGACTGCAGCAAGGGCTACGAGATCTCGGTGCGTGTGGAGCTCTCCACGGAGAGCGAGCAGCTGGTGGCGTCGAAGTCGCTGCGGCTCTCGACCGGGGGGGATACCCCCAATACCAATCCGGAGGTGATGGCGCTGGAGGTGCGACCGGAGCGCCCCGAGGATCTCTCGAAGTTGCGCGATCGGGCAGGCTGGGAGGTGGCTGCCGATGCGGCTCCCGAGGATCAATGGGTGGCCCTGCCGGAGGATGCCGATCTGCGGGTGCTTTCGGATGTTCCGCTGGAACTCCGGGCGGTGGTCAGCCCGGAGAGCGTGGAACGCTACCAGCCGCCGACGCCCGAAGGGGCGCAGGAGCCGCCGCCGGAGCGCTCGGAGGCCTTTGTGTATCGCTACTTTGTGACCTCGGGGACGCTCGATGGGTCTCGGCGACTGTTTGTGGAGCCGGATACCACGTTGGAGGAGGCGCCGATCACCACGCTGAAGGTGTCCTCGAATCAGGCCGTGGTGGAGTGCATGGAGCCTGAGGAAGAGGGCTGCGGGGTGCGAGTGTGGTCGGTGGTGCGCGATGCGCGCCTGGGAGTGGATTGGATCGAGCGGCGCCTGCTGGTGGTGGAGTGATGATGACGACACAAGGATGGATCAGGCTGTGGCTGGCAGCGGCGATGGTCACGGGGATGCCGGCGCAGGTTTTTGCGCAAGAAGCCGGCGGTGCAGACGAGGCCCCGGAGCAGGCGGCGCCCGCCGAGCGTAGCGCCCGTGGAGAGCTTCAGCCGCCGCGGCTGCTCCGTGAGGTTGAGGCCGAGTACACCGAAGACGCGGTGGCGGCGCGGTTAGAAGGCGCAGTGGTGCTGGAACTGACGATCAACACTGCCGGCGATGTCTCCAAGGTCGATGTGGTTCAGGGACTGGGCTACGGGCTGGATGAGTCCGCGGTGCGGGCGGTGGAGCAGTTTAAGTTCGAGCCCGCGCGGCTCAACGGAGAGCCGATTCCGGTTTCGCTGAACTTTACGGTGCGTTTTAGCCTGCCGGTGTTGCCCGCCGAATTCACCGGGGTGGTGCTTGACCCGGTAAGTGGAGAGGGCATTGAGGGGGCCGAGGTGCGCATTGTTTACGGGGGCGATGAGTACGATCCCCGACCCGAGGCCAGTGCGCTCAGTGAGGCCGACGGCAGCTTTTACTTTGGGAATGTGCCGCCGGGGCCCTATCAGGTGTTTTTGCAGGTGGACGCCTACCTCGATTTTGAGACGGATATCGAGCTTCCGGGCGGCCAGCTGGTGGAGGTGGAGTACCGGGTGCCGCGTGCCCAGGAGAACCTGATCGGTGAGATCCGTGAGGCCGGGAGTCGGTCGCCGCTGGCGGGGGTGGAGCTGCGTTTGCTCAAGGCAGAGACGCAGCAGGAGGTGCGTCAGGGCTTTAGTGAGGGCGGCGGTCGCTTTGGATTTGCGGGCGTCGAGCCCGGAAACTACATCCTGCGGGCGTCGTCGGCGGGGTATGTGACCTCGACCTTTGAGGTGGAGGTGGTCGGCGGTGAGGTAACCGAGGGCAACTACTACATGCCGGCCGACGATGACGGGACCTTTCGCGCGCGCACCACGACGCGACGTCAGCGTCAGGAGGTGAACCGCCAGACGATTGAGCTCGATGAAGTGCGCCGAATTCCGGGCACCGGCGGGGATGTGGTACGTGTGGTGCAGAACCTGCCCGGGGTGGCCCGTGCGCAGTTCATCAGTGGTCAGATCATCGTGCGCGGCTCTTCGCCCAACGACACCAAAATCTTTCTGGAGGGCGACTCCATCCCGCTGGTGTACCACTTCTTTGGGGGGCCGGCGGTCATTAACACGGAGATGGTCGAGGCGATCGACTTCTATCCGGGGAACTTTAGCCCGTACTACGGTCGGGCCACGGCCGGAGTGATCGATCTGCGCACCCGTTCGCCGCGGACCGACCGGGTGCACGGGATGGCGGAAATCGACCTGCTTGATAGCTCGGCGATGGTGGAGGGGCCGATCAACGATCGTTGGAGCTTTGCGATCGCCGGTAGGCGTAGCTACTACGACTTCTTTTTGCCATCGGTCCTGCGGGCGTTGGAGATCGATACGGTGGTCGCCCCTCGCTACTACGATTATCAGACCTGGGTGACCTATCGCAGTGAGAGTGGGGCTCATAAGGTCGAGTTCTTTGTGTACGGATCGGATGATGAGATCGATGTGATCTTGCCCGATGGCGAACCGGAGGGAGACCAGTACGTCCAGGTGAGGGAGGCCGGGTTTGGCAACTCCTTTCACCGCGGCCAGGTGCGCTGGGAGTGGAAGCCCGAGGGGGGAGCGCTGGAGAATACCCTGATGAGCTCCTTCGGGCTGAACTCCGCGGCTCTGGAGGCCGGGCCGGATATCTTCTTTGACCTGGATTTTTATCAGACGCAGATCCGAAACGATCTGAAGTGGAAGCTCAGCGATAACCTGCGGTTGCGCACCGGCCTGGATGCCCAGTTGGGTAACGTCGTGTATTCGTACGCGATCCCGGCGTTTGGGGCTTCGCCGGACGATTTCTCGTCACCCGATGGACAGGACGGTGGGCCTAACATCAGCACCGACGGGCTTGTGGGGTCGCGTAAGTCGCCCCAGATTCTTCCGGCGGTGTATGCCGAAGCGCAGTACAAGGCCTTTGGTCGCTGGACGCTGACCCCCGGCCTGCGGGCGGACTATTATGGTCCGGTCAATGAGGTGTCGATTTCGCCGCGTCTGGCGTCACGCTTTGAGCTTCACGATCAGGTTGTACTCAAAGGAGGGGTGGGGCTCTTCACGCAGCCGCCGATTCCGGGACAGACCGAAGAAGACTTTGGCAACCCGGACATTTCGTATGAAAAGGCGATGCATTACGCGGTGGGCGCGGAGTGGCAGCCGCGCGCGCACCTGGAGCTGGATGCGACGCTTTACTACCGCGACTCCTTTGATCTGGTGAATACCACGTCGGCCGAGGCCATCAATGAAGAGACCGGCGAGGCGGAGCCGGTGATCTACGATAACGAGGGGCAGGGGCGTTCTTACGGGTTGGAGCTGCTCTTGCGGCATTATCCCAAGGATAAGTTCTTTGGCTGGCTCAGCTACACGCTCTCACGTTCGGAGCGGCTCAACCTGAAGAGCGGCGAGTGGGACCCCTACGGTTACGATCAGACCCATATTCTGACGATGGTTGCCGGGTACAATTTGCCCTGGAATCTGGATCTGTCAGCGCGTTTTCGGGTGGTTACGGGCAATCCGCAGACACCGGTGGTCGGAGCGGTGTTTGATGCCGATAGCGATGGATATCGCCCGCGCTACGGGGAGCCCAATTCCGAGCGTTCCAAAACCTTCCACCAGTTGGATCTTCGCCTGGATCGTCGCTTTATCTTCGATACCTGGACGCTGGCCGCGTATCTGGACGTGACCAACGTCTACAACGCCAAAAACGAAGAGGGGACGCGCTATAATTACGACTACAGCGACTCCGAACCGCTGACGGGGCTACCCATTTTGCCGACGATCGGTGTGATGGCCCGCTTCTGAGGTTGGTGACGCCGGGCTTTACGAAACGTGTCGACCAGAAGCATTTCTATTTTTGAAGGTTCCCTGTAAGAGTGTCGTCCAATGACTGCGGGGAGAGGTCGGATCTCTATGTTATTTCAAGAGGTTGATGCCTTTCTCGGGGGGAGCAAGGAAAGGCTTTTATGTAGAAGCCAGGCTGTTTTGAACAGGGGCTGCGGAGGAAGAATCCATGAGCGCGACGAAGAAAGAGAGACAGGTTTTGAAGCTGGGAAGTGCGGTGGTGTTGCTCCTGATGGTGCTGATGGTGGGATGTCGCGGCGAGGTGGTGCCAGATGAGGCGACCTCGGAGACACAGGGGCAGGAGCAGAGCGGGGTTGAGCATGGCGAGGACCAGGCTCAGGGGGAGGAGGTCAACCCGGTATGTGCCTGTCCGCGGATTTTTTCTCCGGTCTGTGGGGAGGATGGCACCACCTATAGCAACGATTGTCTGGCGGGCTGTGTGGATGTGGCCATTGCTCACCGGGGGGCCTGCGAGGGTGGAGAGGAAGCCCCGGTCTGCGCGTGTACCCGTGAGTTTGCGCCGGTTTGTGGAGCCGATGGCGAGACCTACGCCAATCCGTGCCTGGCAAAGTGCAAAGATGTTGAGGTGGTCAGCGAGGGGCCCTGCCAGGAGAAGGACTGTATCTGCCCGATGCATTACATGCCGGTGTGTGGTGAAGACGGCAACACGTACAGCAACGAGTGTCAGGCTGCTTGTGCCGAGGTGAACGTGGCATCTCAGGGAGAGTGTGACACGGAAATGTAAATCCATGTTTGGGTCATCATGAGATTCTAAGAAACGGCGCTCCTACGGAGCGCCGTTTCTTTTTGAGTGCCTATCGTGGTCAGGATTTCGTGATGAATATTACCCAGGTGTGATTGTATGTTGTTGTGTTTGTTTGGTTTTGTTTTTGACCCCTTTGGGGGGGCGTGAACATCTTCTTACTTCCTTTAACAAGCTGACACGGAGGCTGGGGACGCCGATGTGATAGTTCTCAGGTCATGTGAACTACCCGGAGCGGCGCGGCCGCTTCCTGACGGACGCACGGCTTGAGACGTTGCCTCCTTTCCCTGGCTCATTTGGGGCCATGGAGGTGGCGAACTTTCGGGGGGGCCGGAGCGAATGTGGCGAGGCTGCGGCGCTCGAGATCATTCAGGTTGGGCGTCGACTCCGGGGGACGCCTGCAGAAGGGGATATCCACGGTGTGTGGATCCATGGAAGGAGAGAGTGATGAAACAGATGGAACGTTGGGGTTGGCGCGTGCTGCTTTGTGGACTTCTGGGGTTCTTCGCTATCGGATGCGGGGCGGAGGACGTGGAAGATGGTACCAGCGCTGTTCAGGAGGCCATGGGTGGAAGCGTTTCGTTGGGGGATTGCATCTGTCCCCAGGTCTATGATCCGGTGTGTGGTGTGGATGGGGAGACCTACGGTAACGCGTGTGAGGCGCGGTGTGCCCGGGTGAAGGTTGCCCACGAGGGGGAATGCCGTGCCGACTGCCTCTGCCCTCAGGTCTATGACCCGGTGTGTGGTGTGGATGGCGAGACCTACGGCAACGCGTGTGAAGCGGGTTGCGCCGATGTGAAAGTGGCTCATGAGGGAGAGTGCGGAGCTGATTGCATCTGTCCCCAGGTCTACGACCCGGTGTGTGGTGTGGATGGCGAGACCTACGGCAACGCGTGTGAAGCGGGTTGCGCGGGTGTGGAAGTGGGGCATGAGGGAGCGTGCGGAGCCGGTTGCATCTGTCCCCAGGTCTACGATCCGGTCTGCGGCGTGAATGGCGAGACCTACGGTAACGCGTGTGAAGCGGGTTGCGCGGGTGTGGAAGTAGCTTATGAGGGAGCGTGCGGAACCCTTGAGGCGAAGCCTGAGTGCCGCAGCGCCAGTGATTGCAAAGTTGGTGGTTGTTCCGGTCAGCTTTGTGGTTCGATCAATGATGACCTGATCAGCACTTGCGAGTACCTGCCCGAGTACGCGTGTTACGATCAGGAGTACACCAGCTGTGGCTGTTTCGATGGCAAGTGCGGCTGGGAGCAGACCGAGGCGCTGGAGAGCTGCCTCGCTTCGGGGGGCGGTGCTTCGATGTGATTGCGACCGGGGGGGGCAACTCGCCGACAGCGAGGATGTGACGCCGGCGCTCCGGAGGGAGCGCCGGCGTTTTTCTGGGGGAGGATGTTCAACCCTCGGATGCTCGGATGCTCACCCCTCGGATGTTCGGATGCTCAACCCTCGGATGTTCGGATGTTCGACCCTCGGCTGCTCGAGCCTCGGATGATCAACCTCCGGACGATCGATCGTCTTCGTGAGCGGTGCCTTGCGAGTAGCGCGCGAAACAGGGGGCTGTTTCGCAGCGCGTGAGCAGGGAAAGGGGCGGTGTGAATGGGGCTGGTAAAGGGGAGAGAGGTCGCTTAGCAGTGCATAAAGCCTAAGAAATGCACGACCGGGGGACGAACATCACCGATGTGAAGTGTACGAGACCGGGAGGACTATAGGGGGGAGGATTCAGGTTGCGATGATGGTGATCATGGCAAAATGCATGGCCGCGGCGAGGACGACCAGTGCGTGGAATACCTCGTGATATCCAAAGAGTGCGGGACGGGGATTGGGGCGTTTGAGTGCGTAGGCCAGCGCTCCCAGGGTGAAGGCCACGCCGCCGCCGAGCATCAACACTACGGTGATGATGCCGTAATCCTGGTAGATCCGCGGGACGGCCGGGATGCTGGTCCAGCCCAGAATCACGCAGATGAGAGCGGTGATGAACTTGGGGGCCTTGGGCCAGAGGAATTCTTTGAGTGTTCCCAGAGCGGCGCCGGTCCAGACCAGTGTGAGGAGCGCCGTTCCGGCTTCCGGGGTCATTGCGAGCAGGCAGATCGGGGTGAATGTGCCGGCGATGAGAATGAAGATGGCGGCGTGATCGAGTTTGCGCATCCGGGCGCGAGCGCGCGGCGACCAGGTGGGGATGTGGTACGAAGCGCTGGTGGCCAGCAGATTGACCAGGCTGGCCGCGTAGATCGCGGTGGCCAGTGTGGCGCGTGCGCCCGAGGTAAAGATCACGAGCATGAGTCCGGCGCCGAGGGCGGCAAATGCTGACGCGTAGTGGATTTGACCGCGCAGGCGCGGTTTGCTCAGAGAGTTATCATTGGGGACTGGACTCATGATGGCCGGGGTGCTCAGATGGAGGATGATGCGAAAGAGTTCATAAGCCCTTGAACTTTGTCGGCTTATTGCCGGAAGTTCAAGGCGGTCATGGGGTCGCCTTCCGAAACGTCGAAGTGGTGGTGGTTCGGGGGTAGGTGTCTGAAAAGGCTTCGGAAATTCAATGTGATTAAAGTCTGTGAGGAGCGCGATGCGTCAGCTGGTTACGTTGTTTTACAGCAGGGCAGCACGTCTGGGAATGTGCCTGTGTCTGTTGGGGTGTGCAGATGAGGATGTCGAACGTTTACCGGACGCTGGGACTGCGGGGGATACGGCTGATTCAGATGATGGCAATGATGACGCGGATGCAACGACGCTGCCGAACGCCATGGGGTATGGTGGACACGGGCTTTTGCCCTGGCCGGCGGCTCAGTATCAGGTGCCCGGTCCGCAGGGGCTGGAAGTACAGGTGGGGGAGGAGCTGATTCCGGCTGGCTTTACCGCGGAATTGCTGGCGGGAAGTGGGGCCAGCCGGGTTGTGCCGATGGTGACCTGGCTGGAGGGCGGGATCGATCCGGCCGGGTTGCCTGATGCTGAGGACTGGGGGGCCACGTTGCAGGATGAGAGCCTGATTCAGGTCGTGGTTCTGGAAGAGGGAAAAGAGGCGCGGCGGTGGCCGGTGCTAGCCGAACTCGACGCGACTGCTGATGAGCCGGAACAGGCCACGCTACTTTTACGGGCGCATCGGCCCTTTCCGGCGGATGCCCAGGTGGTGGTGGGGCTGCGCCGAGGGTTGCGTACCTATGGTTGTGCGGTGGATGCGTCGTCCCCGGAATGTGAGGAGCATGCCGCGTCGCAGGCGTTGGCGCGTGTGATGGCTGGCGAGCCGATTGGGGCTGCGGAGGTAGCCTGGGTGGAGCGAGGGGCGGAGGCGTTTGAGGAGGCGTTGCCACTCATGGGGGGGGACGTGGATGGACTGGTCCAGGCCTGGAGTTTTCGGGTGCGCACGCATCAGGAGGTGGTCGGGCCCTTGATCGCGATGCAACGCATTGCCTATGAGGCCGATACCTCGAATTACCAGCTGGCGGATGTGGTCTACGAGGAGGACCGGGCGCTGATTTATGGCGAAGTGGAGGTGCCCTGGTTTTTGGGCGAGGATAAGCGGGTGGTGCTTGATGGGTCGGGCGAGCCCCAGGTTGTGGAGCATCGTTCTGTCGAGTTTTTGGTGACCGTGCCGGCGACGGTGCGGGAGACAAGGCCGGTTGTGCTTTTTGGGCACGGGTTCTTCAGCAAGATTGAGGAGCCGACCTGGGGCAACCTCTTCGGGGGGCTGGAGCGCTGGGAGATGGCGGCAGTGACCACGCGCTTTTACGGGTTTGCCGAGGGGGATCTGGCAGGCACGGTTAATGCCATCGGTGGAAATACCCTGGAGGGGCTGGTGGGGGTTGTCGATCAGCAACGCCAGTCGCAGGCCAACTTTACAGTAGTGCATAATCTGATTCGTGAGCGTCTGGCCGACACCCTGGAGGTCGATTTTGGGGATGGGGCATTTCGACCGCTCGATGGGGAGCACATTCCTTATATGGGCATTAGCAACGGTGGTACTCAGGGATTTGTGATGATGAGCACCTCACCGGCGCTAACGCGCGGAGCATTGATCGTGCCGGGCGGGGGGTGGGCACATATGCTCCAGCGGGCTTCGCAGTGGAGCACCCTGGGGGCGTTGTTTTCCCGGCGGTATACCTCCCAGGCGGAGCTTCAACTGGGGGTGTCGATGATGCAGCAGATTTTTGATCCGGTGGATTCACTCAACTACGCCGAGCATCTTCTGGATGATCGCCTCAACGGGTTAGCGCCATCGCCGGACCTACTGGTGGTCGAGGCGTTACATGATGCTCAGGTAGCCAATATGGTTTCGCGTTGGGTGGCCGGCGCCGCCGGGGTGACGCAGCTGGTTCCCGGGGTGGCCGAGGTGTGGGGCGTACCGACGGTCGAGAGTGGGGCGCAGGAGGGGGGAGAGGTTCGGGTAGGCTATGAGATCTACGATCTGGGGGTGGAGGCGCATCCGCCGGGGAATGTGGCAGCGGTAGAAAACGACGTACATGATGATGTGCGCCTTTTGGATTCGTACCGAGAGCAATTGGGAGAGTTTTTGGAAACGGGGCGAGTGGTGCGGGCATGCGAAGGTGTGTGTGATCCTGACTGAGGTCAGGGTAGGGGGGGCGTCCCGGAGCTTTTCATAACCCTGGAGCTTCTGCATGACCCTGGGATGTGCGCATCCGATCTGCACGACCCCGGGATATGTAGGACCGTGCGCATCCGTGGGTTGAACATCGCGGTGGGTATCCGTGGGTTGAACATCGCGGTGGGTATCCGTGGGTTGAACATCGCGGTGGGTATCCGTGGGTTGAACATCGCGGTGGGTATCCGTGGGTTGAACATAGGGCACTTCTGTTCGGGAAATATAGGCAGGTTGGTAAGAGAAGGGGCGATGCTGCAGGCAGCGGAACTCTCTAGACATGCAGATAGTGAGAGTGCAGGAGAGGCCTGGGTATCCTGACGTTATTCAGCAGAATTGAGGGAGGTGACTGGGAGGGGAGACACCACGTTGTTTAATGAAGGCAAAGTTTTATGAGAGCATGCATGCATGTGTATGGGTGTAGTTTTTTAAGTTGTTCAATTGAAAAGGTTTTTGTTTTGGTTGGGTTCAGTGCCCGACAGTTTGTTCCAAGACAGATGGAGATTGCGTACTGAGCACTACTCTCTCTTCGGACGCTTCCTGTGGACCGGGGAATGTTGATTGGAGTAGGGCGTCGAGCATGAGCTGCTCAGAGAGCATTGCTTACCGGTGCTCGCTCGAGAAGGAAGATGCCAATAGAGTCGTGAGGAGTCGCTGCGCAGCGGATCGGAGCGTGTCTTCGCAGCCACAGGGTGCCCGGCGGAAAGACACATTTTTGGCGCCGCTGACCCTGTTTCCAGCGTTGGCGCTGTCGGCGATAGAGGTTCTGGAAGTCACGGTGTTGCTGTTCTGCCTGGAGACGCAGTGCCGGGTTGGCCGAGGCAAATCGTGGACGTCGAGGGGAGCGAGGGCTTGGCGTAGATGGGCGCTCCGTGGGGCTGGGAGGGGTAAATTCAGACGGCTGCTCCCCAGGAGGCCGGGCTTTTAGAATGTGTGTAAGTCCTTCTTCGAGCAATCGTTCGAAGTGGGCGATTGTTTTTTTAAGAGGTTGGTTCTCGTAGCCCGGTGGAGGCTGAGGGGTGAACTCGATGAAGTCCGGTGCGTTGCGTCCGTAGCGGTCGTTGGGCCTGGGAATGCGGATGGTTTTGCCCCAGTCCCGGGGCAGAATTATGAAACCCGGCCAATCATAGGGTGAATCAACCAGACCGGCTGCTACAGGATTGAGCCAGGTGTAGACGAGCATGCGCTCCAGTGCGTTGGCATCCAGAAGAAGGGTTTCGCCGTAAGAACGGGCGTCCCATACATACCCCTCTCGCCCCAGATGGCGGTTGAGCTGACGAGCAACGCCGCTCATCGCGTCGCGCATAAAATCGCTGCGGCAGGCGCAGGTATCATGGAGCACGAAATGGACGTGGTTCCCCATGCTGACTGCTCCGTGGATGTTCTGCTGGTGACGGACAGCTGCGCGGGCCACTTCGTAGGCGATGATGGCGCGTGTGTCTGCTGTCGGGCCTAGAAGAAAACGACGTTCGTGAGTCCGTCGAACAAGCATCACGGCTTCGAAGGGGAGGTGTCGTCTTGGCAGCGTCATCAGGCAGCTCCGTGGTGTAGGTAAGTGTCGTACCACGAAGCTATTATCGAGCGGATTCTGGTTACTTTGCGTAAAAAGGAAAGAAATCAGTGGATGTTTAAGACGTTGCGGAGTGAATTATGTACCGAGTGAAAGCACGAACCTCCGAAGATAAGGGAGTGATGTTCAACCCCGGGACGTCTGGATGTTCACCGGGACGTCTGGATGTTCAGCCCCGGGACGTCTGGATGTTCAACCCCGGGACGTCTGGATGTTCAGCCCCGGGATGTTCAACCCCGGGACGTCTGGATGTTCAACCCCGGGACGTTCAACCCCGGGACGTTCAACCCCGGGACGTCTGGATGTTCACCGGGACGTCTGGATGTTCAACCCCGGGACGTCTGGATGTTCAGCCCTGGGACGTTCAACCCCGGGACGTCTGGATGTTCCGGGACGTCTGGATGTTCAACCCCGGGACGTCTGGATGTTCAGCCCCGGGACGATTTAGCCGGGAAGATTTTTGATGAGATGGGGGCGGAGTTCGTCTGGGGAGATGACGTGATGGAGTGAGCCCACTTGCCGGGCGCGATTGACGTCGTGAATGCGATCGAACTCTTCGGCGAGTTCCCGTTGGACACGGGAGTAAAGGTGCTGGAGGGCGGCTCGTCGTCTGGTGGCGCAGGCGGTCTGCTGAATCGCGGTGTACTCTGGGAGGGCGTGTGCGCGGCGCTGGACCTGGCGAGGGAAAACCACCGCTGCCGCCGGGGCGCCGCCGATGACACTGGCGTAGGTGCCTTCCAGGGCAGTGCTCTGGAGCCCCTCGTTGAGAGCCTGGGAGAAGACCACGAAAGCTCCTCCATGGTAGCGGGCGATGACGTTGAAGAGAATCGGGCCGTCGAAGTTGATGACTGCCCGGGCCAGTTCCGCTCCCCATTCCAGCTGGCGTTCGCGCAGGGATTCGGGTGAGCCATCAAAGCCGCTGAGGTTGGCCAAAATGACAACCGGATGGGTTCCGCTGGCGGCGTTGATGGCGCGCGCGACTTTGCGAGAGGACTGGGGGAAGAGCGTGCCGCTCATCCAGGCGTCGGGGCCATCGACGGGGGGCGCGCCGCGTCGTCGAACGGGCTGGGATTCAATGCCAATCAGGGTGATCGGGCATTCGTTGAGTTCGCCAAGCCAGGTGACTGCGGATTCTCCCCCCTGCAGTGCGGCCCATCGCTCAAGAATCGGCGCTCCGGGATCCAGCACCTGACGCATCAGAGCACGGATGGCAAAGGGCTTTTTCTTACCGGGGTTGAGGTGAGGATCAAAAATAGCGTTGAGCGCTGTCGAAGAGGTTTCGGGTGACGTCTGAATCTGGGGCGGCACGCCCTGAATTTCTGGACGATTGGTACGACCGGGGGTCGAACATCGGCCCGTTTTTTCAAGGGCGATCGGGCGATTGGGGGCACTCAAACGGTAGTGGGTAAAGAGGATGCGATAGGCGTCTGCGAGGTTTTCGGCAAAGTATTGAGCCTGGCCGTTGGGGAACATGATCGGCGCACCGCCCAGAGCCGTATTGCTCTCAGCACTGACCGAGCCGGAGAACTCCAGGGCTTTGCGCCCGGTGAGAATCATGTAGCCGCGAGGCGTCATGATCAGTGCGCCTTTGCAGTGCATTAGCATGGTCGCCTCGGCGTTCCAGTAGGACTGGGCGCCGACACAGGGGCCATCGACGATGACGTGGATGGGGTGGCCTGCCTGGGTGAGTTCGACGATGCGACGTAGAACCCGGGCGGTGGCATCGAGGTTCTCGGTGCCGGAGTCCATGGCGATCCGCGCTCCAGAGCTCAATGCGACCCACTCTACGGGCAGGTTTCGTTGCTCGGCGATTTCCAGGGCTTGGAAGATACGTTCGCATTCAGCTTCGCCCAGCGAACCCATGGTACGGGTGGCATCACCGATGATCAGGAGCCGTTGGAAGTCGGTGTGATCTGCCGTTGTCTGAGCCCGATTGGAGATGATTCCGACTACCAGGTTTGCGGTGTGGTGGCCGGCGGGTCGGTTGACTGGTGTGAGAATGTTGTCGGCGTTGAGATCCCACTCCTGAAATGTACCCTGATAGGGGGACGATAGGGCGATCGCGGCTAGATTCGGGGCTGATGTCTGACCCCCGGTCAGCCAGGAGATGACTTCGGCGGGGGTGAAGAGACCTCGCCGGTGCGCGTTGAGGACCTGTAGGTCCGGGGATGCGAGAGGGAGGTAAGGGGGAATGTTTGAGACCCCGGTAAAGGTCGGGCCCAGTCCGGTCGCCGGGGCAAAAATAACGGCGTTTATGGGGGTTCCGTCCAGGGTCAGGGGGCCGGAGCTGCGAAGGGCCACGAACTCCAGGCTCAGGTCCCCGGTCTTGCCAGCCAGGCGGCTAGCGAGCCCCTGCATGGCCTGGCTGGAGGTATGAAGCGGGGCGTCAATGCTGAGAAAGATACGGTTGAAACGGGCCTCGCTAGCGTCGTCACTGCGGCATTGACGCAGGTAGGTGGCCGCTTCCAGGGTTGCCCGCTCCAAAGAACGGAGGTCGTGCACGCTTTCTTCGGAAGGGGTAATGCAGGTCTCAACCCAGATGCGCTGATCGTCGGGGATTGTTGTGGAGCTCAAATGCCAGGAGCGTAGCGCTATGCCTGACGGATGTTCGACCCCCGGATGTTCGACCGGATGTTCGACCCCCGGATGTTCGACCCCCGGATGTTCGACCCCCGGATGTGTGGGAGTCGCGTGGACACGGGCCGGCAGGCTGTTGAGTGCGGGGGGAGCGTCGTCCCAGAAGTCGGGAGTTGGCAGGTGCGTGGAGCCTGAGGCATCGCCTTCCAGCGCGTGGACCAGGCGCCAGGTCAGCGCCGCCAGTTCCCAGCGGCGCCGTCGGGTGGCGTCCTGAGCCAGGTGCTCCAGGAGCGTCATGAGCCGGTCGTCGAGGCCGTCCGTAAAATGGGGACTCAGGCCGGCGCGGATATGCGATGGGGTGTGCTTGCGGGGGCTGGCCAGAAGTGCCCGAAGTGCTTCGGTGGCGATGCGGTCGCGCAGAGGGCGATCTTTGCGAGCCTGGAGGATGCGCATCAGGGCATGGTCCAGGCGTTTACCAGCACGTAGCTCCCGGGGCCTGGTGAGGCCGTGGGCCTGGAGCGTCTGGCGGAGTTTTTGAACGAAGGACTCCGAGAGAGCTTCGTCCAAAAGATCGCGGCGCCGGAGATAGCGGCCCAGCTGCTCGGCGCTCGATTCTCCGGCCGGTCCCGCGGCATCATCGTCACGACCGGACCAGAAGAGCGACTCGCCGAGTAGGTAGAGGCCGATCCACTCGGTGAGTTCCGTAGCGGAGACGCGCTCCGGGTGCTGGCACAGGGTGTCCAGGGCCCGGGTGGTTTGTGCGCCGTCGATATCGTAGCCCAGCAGCTGCGCGCGCAGCACCTCGGAGAGGCTCAGCGGGCGTCTCTCACGAGGGGGCAGGGTCAGGGGCGCCGCAGCAGGGAGAGCTTCGTTGTGCGCGGGCTGTAGTTTGATAAGCAGCTGGCCGGCCTCCACCGTGGCCGAGGGAGTGATAAGGATCTCACTGACCTGGCCTTGGAGCGGCGAGGCCAGGGGAAACTCCATCTTCATCGCCTCCAGCGTCACCAGACGATCGCCGGCGTGGACATGTTGCCCCGGGGTGACATGGATCTGGCTGACGGCGGCCGGGATCGGCGCGTGAATGCTGCCATCGGAGAGTTTCTCCAGGCGGTGAGCCACGCCGTTGACCTCGATAAAGACGTGGCCAGTGCGGACGACGCGCAGCACCTGGTGGGTGACGTTGTCGATGGAGAGCTGCATCTGGGCGTTGCCGATCGCCCGGGCGCGCACCAGTGCTTGCCAGGCATCGCATTCGACAAGGTAGGTCATCGGCGCCAGGGTTCCGACGCTCACCGTCACGGGCTGATCGCCGGCATGGTAGCTGAATTCCCGGGGGCCCGGTGTGGGCAGGCGGCGAGGCAGGCCGGTCAGCGCTTCGGCGAAAAAGAGACGGAGTTCCTGGCGGCGGTAGCTCAGGTGATCGCCGATCGCGGCGGCGGCCAGCGCCAGGGGCAGATGGGGGCGCTGGTGGGGAGGTTTGCGCTGCTTCAAAAAGGTGTCGAGCCAGCGCGTGGAGACCGGGCCGGAGGCGAATTCAGATTCAGCGATGAGTTCGCGAAGAAGCGCGCGATTGGAGAGTCCGGATTCCAGCACAAGTGCGGTGTCGTCAAGCGCGCTGTGCATGCGGGCCAGCGCTTCCTGGCGATGGATACCCCAGGTGATGATCTTGGCCACGTTGGAGTCGAAGTTGCCCGGCACGCAGCCGCCTTCGACATAGCCGCTGTCGACGCGGACCCAGGGACCATCGGGTGCGACATAGCGCAGGATCTGACCTGTGCGCGGTGCGAATCCATCGTCGGGATCTTCGGCGTTGAGGCGAACTTCCAGCGCGACGCCCCGGGGCTCGGGGTGGGGACGGGTGCTGAGGTTGAGGCCGCGGGCGATGTCGATCTGGGAGGCGACGAGATCGATGCCGAAGATCGCCTCGGTCACGGTGTGTTCGACCTGCAGTCGGGTGTTCATTTCCAGAAAGTAAAACGTCGGATCGGTCGCACAAGAACTGGCTGATGTCTGACCCCCGGACGTGTCCGATGTCTGACCCCCGGACGTGTCCGATGTCTGACCCCCGGACGTGTCCGATGTCTGACCCCCGGACGTATGACAAGGGGGGAGCACCAGGTACTCAATGGTGCCTACGCCGACGTAGCCACAGGCCCGGGCCAGGCGGCGGGCGCAGGCTTCCAGGTCGGCGCGCAGAGCGTCGGAAAGCTCGGGAGCTGGCGCTTCCTCGATCAGTTTCTGGTTGCGGCGTTGCACCGAGCAGTCGCGGGTGCCCAGGGTCCAGACGTTGCCGTAGGCGTCGGCGACTACCTGGACCTCGACGTGACGGGCCTCGGTGATGAAACGCTCGATGAAGAGCGCGGGATTGCCGCTTGTGGAGAGGGCCTCGGCCGCAGCGCTCTGGAAGGCTTCTTTGACGTCTGCGGGTTGGTGAACCAGGCGAATCCCACGCCCGCCGCCGCCGGCGGCAGATTTGAGCAACGCCGGGTAGCCGATGTGCTCCAGGCGTTCCAGGGCTTGAGCGACATCGGCCACCGGCTCCCGGGACCAGGGAGCGACAGGCACCCGGCATTGTTCGGCGAGCAGCTTGGCGGTGACCTTGTCGGCCATCTGGCGGGTGGCCTGAGCGGGAGGCCCCAGAAAGATCAATCCGCGTGCCTCGCAGGCCTGCGCCAGCTCGGGGGCTTCGGAGACAAAGCCCCAGCCCGGCCAGACCGCATCGGCGCCGGCGGCCTGGGCGTTGTCGAGCAGCAGTTCGATGTCGACGTATGGCGAGGTCCCACCGGGGCCGGGATCGGGTAGAGGCACGGCGAAGTCAGCCGCCTGAACAAAGGGGGCCTCGGCGTCGGCGGCGGTGTAGAGGGCGATGCTCTCCAGCGGGATGTGTTCGCGGCGGCTCCAGGTCTGAGCCCCGCGAATAAAGCGCATGGCGGCCTCACCGCGGTTGAGAACGGCAACGCGGCGAAACGCCCCGGTGCGCAGCAAGGATGGAACGGGGGCGGGCCGTGTCATGGGTGAGCCTCGAGCACGCGCAGAGAAAGGTGTTCGGTGTGGTAGATCTTCAGACCGTCGATAAAAAGCCAGGCCTCGCTGACGAGCAGGGTGCTGGTGGCGGTCTCTTTGATGGTGTGGAGATCGAGCAGGACGGTGATGCGCTTATTTTCGGGGATGACCTGACCGCGGTACTTCCAGGTCATCGCTTCGCCAAGGGCCAGGGGCTCGATGATCGGGTTCTCAAACCGGCGGTGCAGCCCCAGACGGAGCAGGGCGTAGCGAAGCGACTGAATCATCGCCTCCACGCCCAGGGAGCCCGGCTGAACCGGGTCCTGGAAGAAGTGGGCTTTGAAGAACCACTCGGCCGGGTCGACGTCCTTTTCGGTGCGCAGGCGTACGCCCTGGGCCGACTCCTCCCAGGAGCTCAGGCGGTCGATCATGCGTAGCATGGTGTCGGGCCAGAGCTCGGGATGCTCCGGATCGGGAGAGGAAGAGAGGTCGATGATCGCGGGGAGTTCATCCTGGGGTGTCTGACCCAGGGTCGAACATGAGGCCCGCCAGCTGTGGTCGATCACGACGTTTGCCGGCGCAGCGAGGCGCGCGGAGTCGCGGTCGGTCAGAGGCAGTCCGATTTGATTTTGGAGCGCGGCTTTGGGGAAAAAGCCAAAGGTCGTGGTCAACTCGTAGACTGCCATATCGTCGATGGTGCAGCGGACCTCGAAGCTCTGGATGATCATGGAGCCGGAGCACGACTGATTGATCATCTTCGCGTGGGTGCGAAGGGTGCCACCGCCGGGGGTAAACTCGGCCAGCAGCGTGGCCTGGCCGTCGAGGTTTCGGTAGTAGAGCGGGTCTGTGGCGTCGACAAACGCGCGGGAGGTCAGTGAGAGCCATCCACAGGGCTGGAGCGCGGCTTCCAGGAGCACCGCGTAGGGGACTACGGGGCGGTCGTTATGGTCGAAATACCAGGCATCGTCGGGAAGGTCGTATTCGACGACGACCTCATCCCCCGGCGCGCTCTGGCCGGGCTCGGAGGAGAACTCGGCCACGCGGGTCATAAACTGGAAGGGATCGCCGGGCAGCCGGGGCATTCTTCCGGCATCCTGATAGCGCTGGTAGGCCGGCCCCATGCAGGCGGTGGCCGGGCCGATGCCGGTGGCTTCCAGGGCGAAGCGGTCGTGGGTGACGCCCCCGCGGGTCACCGCCCGGGGGTCGCGTCGGGCCGGGAGTCCCTCACAGGCGAGGCGCTCGCCCATCGGGGTGTCGGGCACCAGGTGCATCTGCATGGAGCGGCAGTGGAAAGCTTTGAGGCCGTCGACCGTGGCCATGATGTGGGCGCGCAGCGTGGGGCGTCCGTTGGTCGGGTCGGTGAGTTCTTCGACGTAGAGCTCAAAGCACAGTTCTCGGGAGGAGGGCGTGACCTGCCCGCGGCAACGCAGCTGGTAGGGCACATCGGGCACCGGCTCAAAGCGCCATCCGTCGCGTTCCAGGGTCAGGCCGCAGGCGGCCATGTAGAAGCTCATCGCCTGCATCCCGGCCTCGAACATCAGGGTGCCGGGCATGCAGGGATCGTTTTTGAAGTGGCCCTCAAAGAACCAGTGATCCGGGGTGATCGGGAGGCGACTGCGCAGGTATCCCCTGCCCCAGGGACCGCCGCTGGGATCGAGCTCCTCGACGGCGCCCATCAGGCACATGTTTCCGGCGTGAATGGCGGGCGTGAGCGTGTGGGTGAGCAGGCGCTCGTAGCCTGTGCCGAAGCACTCGCCAGGGCGGCCGTCGGCGAAGGCCTGGACCTGGTCGGCGCTCCAGGACGCCGGGACCTGCGCCGGGTCGATGAGGCTTGTGATGTGCTCGGGGGCGGGCTCCAGCTCTTCTTTTTCCGGGGTCCAGAGCACGCCCATCGACTCGGCCAGTTCGGCATCGGAGAAGAATCCGGCCTGGCCCTGACGCACCGAAAGTCGGATGTCGTCGCCGACGCGGCAGTCGTAGTGGAAGAAGAAGATGCGGATGGGGCCCTGGTTGGCGTGCCCGTCGATGTGAATGTCGTATTTGAGGGTGTCACCGGCCTGCGGGAGGCCACCGCGGTAGGTCAGCTCGCAGCCCAGGAGGCGGTAGATGCGTTCGCCGCGGTTCTGGAAGTCGGCGCCCATCCAGGAGATGAGCAAGAGGTCGGCCTGTCCGGCCTCGATCATCACGCCGGCCGGGATGTGACCGCGGTGCAGGTACCAGGCCTCCGGGGTGATGTCGGTCTCGGTCCAGATGGTCCCGGTGGAGACGACCCCGGGCTCGGCGTCGATGCCGGTGACGCGATCGGCCAGGAGCAGGGGGGGCTCGGGCATGCGAACCTGGCGGGGGAAGTCGTCTTGAATGGAGAAGAGCGGACCGAGAACCTGGGAGATCTTGCCGCTGGCCAGCACCTCCAGATCGGCACGAGAGAAGGTCGGACCGACGGGGCGCGGGGCCGCCGGCGACGAGGATTCGGCGCTATTGCCGGGGGATGTTTGACCCCCGGATGTGTGGGATGTCTGACCCCGGGACGTGTCAGATGTCTGACCCCGGGTCGTGTTAGCAGCGGGCGAATGGGGCTGTGAGTAGGTGCGGGATGTCTGACCCCGGGACGTGTCAGATGTCTGACCCTGGGACTTGTAAAACGTGGGGGATAGACGGGGAGTGCGCGGTGTTGTTGAGCGCGGAAAAGCCGCGTCGATGCCGGGCGATGTCTGACCCTGGGACGTGCTCTGGGAGGCAGGTTGTCCGGTCTGGGCCAGCTGCCAGGCGCGCTGGGTCTGGGCCAGGAATGCCCGGTGAACCTCGGACTGTGTGGCCAACACCTGGAGGTAGCGTTGATAGGCCTGACGTTGCAGATCGAAGTAGGGCGGGAGGACTCCGGGGCCGGCGGGGGCCACCGAAGTAGGGGGTTGCGCAGCCGTGAGAGGCACTGGGGCGCCCACGGGCAGGTTGGCAGGGAGGGGGGCCTCGACGGTCGGGGCGCTTGCCGGGGCGTGGATCGCGGGATCGCTCACGCGGGGAAGTCGCGGGGCCCGCGGGAGCTGGGTGGGCTTTTCAGGCATGATGGGGTCGTCGGCCGAGGAAAGGAAGGGACGTGCGGGAGCGCCGGGTTTGGGGTGCCGAGAGGGCTCAAGGCTGGAAATCTGGTAGTCGGACCAGTGCGCCGGATAGCTTAACGTGGCGTGATTTCGGGGGGATGTCTGACCCCCGGACGGATCGCGGCGCGTGCGTGAATGGGGGGATGTGGCGAGTTCCAGGTGCGCGTTATAGGCCTCCCAGTTGACGCTGACGCCGGCGGCCGCCAGGCGAGCGATGGCGTTGGCCAGGGGGCGCAGGCCGGTGTCACTGGCCGCGTCGAGGGAGACGCAGAGGTGCGGTCGATCGCCAAGGGTCTTCTTAATCCAGGGGCCCAGTGTGGTGCGTGGCCCGTGTTCTACAAAGATTCGCACGCCATCTTCGTAGGCGGCGTTGATGAGGGCCGGAAAGTTCACCGGGCGCATCGCCTGGCCCAGCAGCGCCTCGGCCACCCGGGGGGCGGAGGGCTCATAGTGGTCCAAAAAGGCGTGGCTGTAGAGGCGGCGTCGGGTGGGGTGGCAGGTGCGGGTGTGGAGCTTGAGCCAGCGCTCCTGAAAGCCTCCCAGCTCCGGGATATGCACGGCGATGTCGTAGTGGAGATCGCTGGCCCGATGTTCGGGAAGTGCCTTCAGGACCCGGGCGATGGCCGGGGCGTGGCCGCCGATGGTCACGTCATCGGGGGCATTGAAAAGCGTCAGGCGGACCAGCGGCTCGTCGGCGATGGCCGCCTCCACGGCCTCTTGGGGGCCGACCACGCGCCAGGATTCCCACCGGGGGACTTCGTCCGGGGCCAGGTGTTTGGCCCAGGCCTTTTTCAGCACGTCGAACTGTCCTCCGAGCGCCCGGGTGAAGGCCCCGCTGCTGGAGAACTGGTCGTAGAGGTCATCAAAGTCTCGCCAGACGCCGGTGGCAAAGAGCGCGTTGGTCTCTCCGCTGCTAAAGCCGAGGGCCGCGTCGAAGTCGATGCCGAGCAGACCGGTGGTCAGGTCGTTATGAAGTTGCGCCAGGACGGAGGCGGCAAAGAGCTTATCGAGCGGTGTGGGGCGGGCGCCGGCATCGGGATGGGTCATCCAGCGGGAGGCGGCGTCCAGGCGAGTGAAGCGGTGGCGCAGGTCGTCGACGAGCTTCGGGAAGGCCAGGAGCAGGCCCTGTCCCATGCCGTGGTAGGAGGCGGCCGCGCCGGTAAAGACCTGGGCGATCTGCCCCCGGAGTGCGGCGTCGCCGGCGAGCGGGTAGACGCCTTCGCCGGGATGTTCGCCGTGCTCGGTATGCCGGCTCAGCCGGGCGACTTTGGTAGTCAGCTCATCGTCGGTGGCAGCGACGATGAACGCGGCGGCGGGCTGTTTGACGAAGTGAACCCGGGGGGCGTCCTCGATGACCGGACGCGGCGCGCGCTGGAGGGCCAGGCGATGCGGCGCGGCCAGCGCGGAGGTGGTCTCCAGGACAGTGGCGGCGCGCAGGCCGGTGGCGTTGCCCACGCGGGGAAGGGCGTGCTCCGGAAGGGCGATGGCGGCAGCCACCGCCAGCAGGCCCCGGGCGCTGCCGCAGGGGGGGAGGGCGGCGTCGAGGTTGGCGGCGTCTCGCAGATCGCTGTCTTCGGGGAGCGTTGCCAGGATGGTATCGTTGTCGGCCTCGGCCAGGTCGCGGCGCTTGAGAATGAGGGCGACGGCGGCGTCGGCTTCCAGGTCGTCGGCCAGCTCCACGGCGCCCACGATCGCCGCGTCGAGTTCGCCGCGTCGGATGGCGGCGATGGCTTCTTCCAGGGCGGCGACGCCCCCGAGCTCCTCGGCGCTGGTGGTCAGGGAGGCGCCGCCCAGATCAAAGTGGGCGTTGAGGCGATTGGCCACGATGTTGGGGAGGCCGCCGATGACCGCCGCCGCGCTCAGCGGCGGGGCGATGGCGTTGCGCTGCTCCGGGGGCAGCGCGTGTTGACGGGCTCGGACTCCGTGGCGCACCACGTCGGGGTCGGTCTGCATGCCGACAAACACGCCGGTGCGCTCCCGGGGCAGGGGTTCGGTTTGCGCGGCGGCATCGATTGCCACGCGCAGCATCGCCAGCTGTTGAGGGGCGGAGACCTCCAGATCGCGGGGCGGAAAGCGCAGGCCCTGCAGGGGGATGTCGATCGAGCTCAGGCGGCGCCGCTCCGGCGGAGCGTTATCGACCTGGTCGGCGTTTAGAAGCGTGTGGCTCAACTGCCCGGTTGGCAAAAGCGTGGCCAGGGCGACGACGGCAATTTCAGCGCCGGATGAGACTGGCGACGGGGTATCTGCACGTCCGGGGGTTGAACATGAGTTAGATTCTATGCGGTCGAACGAGCCCTTTGCGGATCGCTGTGCGAGGTATGCGGGGGACTTGCCCGTCCAGGATTCGACGAGCAGGTGGCTGTTGTTGCCGCCGAAACCGAAGGCGGAGAGGGCGGCGACTTTGCGGGGGGTGTCCCAGGGCTCCGGGCTCCGGACCACGCGGAAGGCGCTGTGGTCGAGGCTCTCCAGGGGGGCGTCGCAGTGGATGGTCGGGGCGAGTTGGTGGGCGCTAAAGGATGCCAGGATCTTGAGCAGGCCGGCCATACCGGCGGCGGTGATGGCGTGCCCCATGTTGCTCTTGAGCGAGCCGATGGGGAGGGCTTCATCATGTTGATCGGGAAAGAGGGCCTGGAGGCTGTGGAGTTCACGCCCGTCGCCCAGCGCGGTGCCGGTGGCGTGGCACTCGATGTAGGAGAGATCTTCGGGGCGCACGCCGCAGCGGGCGTAGGCCGCCCGCAGGGCGCGAATCTGGCCTTCGCTGCTGGGGACCAGCAGGCCGTCGGAGCGCCCATCGTTGGAGAGGCCCACCTCGTGGATGACGCCCAGGATCGTATCGCCACAGTCGAGGGCATCGTCCAGGCGTTTGAGGGCGATGAAGGCGCAACCTTCGGTGGGGACCAGGCCGTCGGCATCGCGATGGAAGGGGCGGCTCTGGCCGGTGGGGCTCAAGGCCTGAAGGGCCTGAAAGCCGATGTTCAAAAAGAGGGGATCGGCGCGGTTGACGGCGCCGGCCAGCACCAGGTCGGCTGTGCGCGCGCGCAGGCGTTCCATGCCGAGCTTGATGGCGTAGAGCGAGGAGGCGCAGGCCGCGTCCAGGGCCATGGCCGGGGCTTCGGGGCGGCCGAGGGCGTGGGCGACCAGGTGTGCCGGAAGCCCGCTCATGTGCCGGTTGTAGTGGCCGGCTCGCCGGTGGGCGTCGCTGCGGGTTCTGGCGAGCGCCTCGCGGGCCGGGGTCGGCAGGTGGGCCTCCTCGACCTGGCGCGCCATCCCCTCGCTGGGCAAGGAGAGGTTGCCCAGGTAAATGGCCAGGCGGCCCTGCTCCCGGTTGCGGGCCTGCTCGTAGGCGATCTTGGCGGTATGCACCGACCACTGCACCAGGGGATCGAGGTGGCGTAGCAGCTCGGCATCCAGGCCGTAGGCTTGCGGATCAAAGATCGTCTCAAAGCCGCGAACATACCCGCCGGGGTTGTTCCAGCCGGGCCGGCCCATGGCCCGGGCGGGCTCGGCGCGCCAGCGCCCGGGGGCGGGAGGGCTAAGAAGATCGCGGCCGGCCAGCAGGTTCTGCCAGAACGCCTCCGGGGAGAGCGAGCCGGGGAAGATGCAGGACTGGCCGACAATGGCCACCGGGGTGGGGCGCTTCATAGAAGTTGCTCGGAGCGAAAGTACATCTCAAGGCCGCGGATCATCGCGGCGAGCTGGCCGTCGGCGCAGCGCAGATCGAGATCGAAGATGGCGCGATGGGCGTTGATGTCGCGGGTGCTCGCCAGCAACTCCACCGGGCCGTCGCAGCTGGCGAGTCCCAGGTCTACGAAGGTGGCGATCGCGGTGGGGAGGTTGGCCCGGCCCTGGCTTACCACACCCTGGGTCAGTGCGAGCTGGAGGGCGCCGTCGACCAGGGCCGGGTCACCGGCCCAGAGCGTCTGTTGCCAGCCGGCATCTTTGGCCCGCAGGAGCGTAGCGCAGGCCCGGGGCGAGCCCACGCCATCAGCGGCGTGGATCAGGCGGAAACCCTCGGTGTGGAAGAGGCACTTCTGGTAGATGGTCTCGACCGAGAGCTGCGAGTCGTCGAAGTGCTCCGGGATGGGGAGCGGATCGACCGGGGGTTGAACATCGGCCTTTGTTTTGGCGCTGAAACGGCGATTTCCGCGCGCATCAAGGACCTCCAGAAGCAGGCCGGCGTGGCCCGGTTCGGTGCGCGCCTGGAGGGTGAACTTCCAGGCGTTTTGCGCCTGGTCGAAGTCGTCCAGGGTCACGCCACGCAGCACCTTGAAGTCCTGCAGGGGCCGCGGCGCGTGGTGGCTTAGGGCCTGCTGGGCGATGCTCTGGAGCCAGTCCAGTGCGATGGCCGCCGGGAGGACCGGGTGGCCCTGAACGCTGTGGCCGCGCAAGAAGGCGTGAGTGCGCGCGCTGATGAAGGTTGTGGCGCGTGCGCGCAGGTCGCTCTCCAGCAGCCCGTCGCCCAGGACGATTTCGGCGCCGTTTTTATCGGCGCGCAGTTCATGGACGAAGGCGTGGGCGCCCCCCTCTAGGTCGATCAGCGAGACCCCGCGGGCCTGGAAGTGGGCTCGCAGGGAGGCGTCGACCATCCCGCCATCCCAGGGGCCCCAGCCCAGCGCGCGGGCCAGGGGGGCGGGTCGATCTGGATGGGCCGCCGCGCGTCGGCGGGCTTCAGCCGCGACGACCTTGTTGAGGGTTTCGTTGGCCATGGCGTAGTCGACCTGGCCGATGTTGCCGGTGCGAGCGGCCACCGAGGAGAACGCGCCAATAAAGCGCAGGGGATCCTCGGCGCAGGCCTCCAGCAACGCGCGGAGTCCGTCGACCTTGGTGTCTAACACGAAGTTGAAGTCGTCGTCCGACTTCTCGGCGATCGTTTTATCGGCCAGTACCCCGGCGGCGTGCAGCAGGGCGGTGGGGGCGCCGAAGTCTCGACGCACCTCGTCGAGCGCGCGCGTCAGGGCCTGGCGATCGCGTACATCGGCGACCAGGTAGCGGGTCTGAGAGCCGGCGCGCTGGAGCTGTGCGAGGGTCTGGCGAACTTCGCGTTGCGCCTGAATCTTCGAGGCGTTGCGGCCAATCTCGCGTGGGGAGGGGCGTTGGCCGGCGTCGCGCGCCTGTTGAAGGAGCGCGCGTTTGATGTCGGCGTCGCTGTGGGCAGAAGCCAGCCAGTCCGGCTCATCTTCCAGCGGCGTGCGGCCCAGCAGGATGACGGTGGGTTGCGAGGTTCGGGCCAGCTCCACCAGGCAGCCGGCCGTGACCCCGCGGGCGCCTCCAGAGGCTACCAGGATATCCGAGGCTCCCAGGTGCAGGGGGCCGGTGGTGGATGCGGGGACTTCGACGGCTTTGAGGGTGTAGCGCAACAGGTTCGCCGCCAGGGCGACCTCTAATTCGGGGCCGCCGCTGAGCAGCTCGCCGGCCAGGCGCCGCGCGACCGCCTGGGGGTCGCGCCCGCGGGCGGCGACATCGATCGACTTAACCGAGGTCGACTCCCACTCCAGCGCGGCGGTCTTGGCCAGGGCACTCAGGCCGCCGAGCCAGGCCTGGGGCCCCGGGGTGACGTCGTGGAGTCCGAAGGAGCCGCCGGTATCCTGAATCAACGCATAGGTCTCCAGCGCGGTGCCGGCAAGCGCGCGTGCGGTGTGAAAGGCACGGCGTTGCAGGCGGAGCGCATCGTCAATGGTGTCAACCGGGCGCAGACCACTTAGATCCAGAACCTGGATGGGCGTCGGCTGCGCCGCGCTGTCGCTGAGTTCAGAGACGACGTCCACGCGGTAGCCCCGGGCGCTCAGGAGGTCGGCCAACTCGTGGGCCACCCCCTGCAGATCGTCGATCAGGATCACCGGGGCGTTGCTCAAGAATGTCAGGCCCGCCGACGGCGCAGCCACGCGTTCCACCGCGTAGCGGGTGGGCAGCGCGACGCTTACCGCCGACGGTTCAGATTTTCCCAGGCGTTGCCCTCCTTCGGGGGTCTCGCCGGTGAGGCCTTCCATGTAAGTGACGATGTCGCCGAGGGTTTTGAGGGCGGCCATCTTGCCGGGGTCGAGCTCCGGGAGGTTGGGGACCTTGTCCTGCACGGCGGAGAGGATCTCGACGCGCTTGATGGAGTCGATGCCGAGGTCGGCCTCCAGGGCCATGGCGGGGTCGAGCATGTCGGCGGGGTATCCGGTCTTATCTGCGACGACGCTCATAAAGGTGTGGGAGAGTTCAGCCGGAGGCGCCGAAGGAGTTGAACTGGCGTGGTTTTGCACGACCGGGGGTTGAACATGGGCGTTGTTCTGAGCGGTCGCAGTGGCGCTCGGAGTGCCGGTGAGGCCTTCCAAATAAGCGACGATGTCGCCGAGGGTTTTGAGAGCGGCCATCTTGCCGGGGTCGAGCTCCGGGAGGTTGGGGACCTTGTCCTGCACGGCGGAGAGGATCTCGACGCGCTTGATGGAGTCGATGCCGAGGTCGGCCTCCAGGGCCATGGCGGGGTCGAGCATGTCGGCGGGGTATCCGGTCTTATCTGCGACGACGCTCATGAAGGTGTGGGAGAGTTCAGCCGGAGGCGCCGAAGGAGTTGAACTGGCGTGGTTTTGCACGACCGGGGGTTGAACATGGGCGTTGTTCTGAGCGGTCGAAAGCGATGCTGCCGGGGCTACCGCGGTGTGCGCAGCCGGCGAAGTCGTCGGCGCGTAGGCGCCACTCTGTGGTGCCGGGGCAGGCCGGGGGGCAACGCCATTCGTCGGGTGAGGCGCGACCGTGGGAGGCGCCTCGAAGCCCTGTTGCATGACCGGGGGTTGAACATAAGCGGCCTGTGGAGCGGCGAACGCGGTGTTAGCGGGCGCCTGGCCGCCGGCCTGGCACCACTGGGCAAACGAGGTCTCCATCGCCTGCATGTAGGCCAGCTGCGCCTGTGCCACCGAGCGCTCCATCAGCTGCAGGTAGGCCATGTGGCTCTCGGCCATGGAGCGCTGATATTCGGCGAAGGCCTGCGCGGCCGCCGGCGCTACCGCTGCGCCGCCGGCGGGGAGCGGGCCGTGGGCGCCCTGGCCGGGCCCCTGGGGTTGCGGGGCGTGGCCGGGCGCCGGAGTCGGCTGAGCTCCCAGGGGGCTCGCGCTGTAGCCACTCGGCGCGGCCTGTTGCTGGGATCCACCCGGCGCCGGAACTCCGGGCGCATCATATCCGTACGTGTGCTCGCTCATGGTCGTTTTATCCTTCGTCTGCCCGGGGGCCGGGCGCGTCGTGCGTTCGAAAGTCGTCGTCGGGGCGCCCGGTGTCGGCGCCGGGTTGGGTGCCGGCTCTGGATTGGGCGCCGGCAGGGCCGCCGCGCCGCCGGGGGGCGGGTAGGGGCGCTGGTAGTTCGCGCCGTTGAGCTTGATGGTGAACTTCGAGCGCGGGCGTTTACGCGGATCCTGGGGCGGGGCGTAACCCTCCCAGAGCGCCGCAAAGTCGAGTTTAAGTCCCAGCGCGCTCAGCTGGCCCAGCGCCGAGAAGAGGGCGCTGACGTCGTGCTGCCCCTTGGTGTCCAGGGCGATGGCCTCGATGTCTTTGCCCAGGATGCGTTTCACAAGACCGGTGAGCACCGCCTGCGGGCCGACCTCCACAAAGATGCGGGCGCCCTGGTCGTGCATCGCCTGGACCATCTCAACAAAGCGCACCGGGCTGGTGATCTGCTCCTCCAGACTGCCACGCAGGGCTTCGGCATCATCGGGCGCGTAGCTCGCCGCGCTCACATTGGCGTAGGCCGCACAGTTCAGCGGGGCGATGGCGCGGTCGCGCAAAAACTCGCCGAACTTGGGAGCGGCGTCGGCGACGATCGGGGAATGGAAGGCGGTGGCCACCGGCAGGCGCATAAAAGTGATGAGCTGCTCGTCGAGGAAGGCCTCGGCGGCTTCGATGGCCTCGACCGAGCCGGAGATCACGACCTGGGTGGGGCTGTTGTCGTTGGCCACCACGACCGGGGCCGGGCAGTCCTGGAGCAGGTCCCGGAGCTCCGAGGCGCTCAGGCGCACCGCGGTCATCGCGCCCTCGGTGGTGGCCGCGGCCTGATCCATCAGTTCGCCGCGGCGCGCCGCGACCTCAAGCATGGTGGTCGCGTCAAAGGCGCCGGCGGCGTGCAGTGCGCTGACCTCCCCGTAGGAATGTCCCCCGACCATATCGGGCGCCAGCCCCAGAGCCCGTAGCATCGCCAGCCGAGCCAGGCTGTCGGCGCCGATGGCCGGCTGAGCCCACCGGGTCTCGCGCAACGCCAGCTCCTGGGCCTGGCGAGCCTCGCGGGAGAAGACCGGCTGCGGAAAGACTTTTTTATGGAGCCCCAGCCCGGCGGCCTCATCCCACACCTGGCGCGCGCGCTCGAAGGTCATCGCCAGCTCGGCCCCCATGCCTACGTACTGACTGCCCTGTCCGGGGAACATGAAGGCCACTTTGCCCGCGACCCCCGCGCCGCTGCGTGCCCACATGCCGGGCAGGGTAAAGGAGGGGCCCTCCGTGGCGAGCTTCTCCCGGGCCTGCGTTAACTTTGTGATGAGTTCGGTAAGCGATGCGGCCACAAACGCCAGGCGGATGTCTGACCCCGGGTCGAACATCGTCTGCGATTGATGCGCCTCAAACGCCAGCACTTCGCGGGCGTCGCCGGCGTCATCGGGGAGCGAGGTCAGGCCGGACTGGAGGTCGTGCAGACGGGTCTGGAGCGCCTTAAGATCTGAGGCCCCATAGACAAAGAGCTCGGTGGGAAGGGTGCGCAGCCGGGCGGGCCTGGCGGCCGGTCCGGTGTATTCTTCCAGGGCGACGTGGAAGTTGCTTCCGCCAAACCCAAAGGAGCTCAGCCCGGCGCGACGCGGGTGGTCGGAGCTGCGGACCCAGGGGCGAGCCTGGGTGTTGAGGTAGAACGCGCTGGTGTCGATCGCCATCTTCGGGTTGGGTTCGCCGATCTTGATCGTCGGGGGCAAGACCTTGTGGTGAAGCGCCATCACCACTTTGAAGAGGCCGGCGGCCCCGGCGGCGGCTTTGGTGTGGCCGATCTGACTTTTGACCGAGCCCAGTGCGCACCAGGGCTCGATGGCGGCCTCGTCGTGCGTTTGCGCGGAGCTTTCGGGAGCAAAGGCCAGACGGAGGCCCTCAAACTCGGCCGCGTCGCCGGCGCGGGTTCCGGTGCCGTGGGCTTCTACCAGCTCAATGGTCTCGGGCGTGAATCCGGCCCGCTGGTGAGCTCGTCGCAGGGCTTTGGCCTGCCCCTCGGGCAGGGGGGCGTACACCGAGAGGGAGCGCCCGTCGGAGGAGGAGCCCAGCCCGCGAATCACTGCGTAGACCTTATCCCCATCGCGCTCTGCATCGGCCAGGCGCTTCATCGCAAACATGCCCATGCCCTCCCCCATCAGCGTCCCGTCGGCCCCGTCGGCGAAGGGGCGGCAGTCGCCGCTCTTGGAGAGGGCGGGGGTTTTGGTGAAGCACATGTACATGAAGATGTCGTTGAAGCAGTCCACCCCACCGGTGATCACGACATCGGAGTGGCCCAGATAGAGCTCGTTGAGCCCCATGGAGAGCGCCGAAAGCGAGGATGCACAGGCGGCATCGGTGATGCAGTTGGTGCCCCCCAGATCGAAGCGGTTGGCGATGCGCCCGGCCACCACATTGCCCAGCAGGCCGGGGAAGGTGCTCTCCTGCCAGGGGGTGTACTGCGCGGCGATGCGATCGCAGATGGCCTGGGCTTTGCTCTCGGCGATGCCCTGCTCCCGGAGCGCGCGCAACCACTGCGGGCGCTGCAGGCGGGAGGCTGCCTGAATCAGGAGTTCCTGGCCGGCGGTCACCCCTAAGATGATGCTCATGCGCTCTTTATCCATCTGCTCGAATTGGCCGGTAAAGGCGTCTTCGAGCACCTGGCGCGCCACGACCAGCGCGAGGAGCTGGGTGGTGTCGGTGGCCGGGATCATCGTCGGCGGGATGCCAAAGGCCACCGGATCGAAGTCGACATCGGGCAAAAAACCGCCGCGTTTGCAGTAGGTCTTGTCGGCCGCTCCCGGCTCCGGATCGAAATAATCTTCGATGAGCCAGTGCGAGGGGGGCACCTCGGTGATGAGGTCGTTGCCCTCCATGATGTTTTGCCAGAAGCTCCCCGGGGAGGCCGAGGCCGGGAAGAGAGCACTCAAGCCGACGATGGCCACCGGCGGGTGGTCGCCAACGTGGGGACCGGAGGCATCTGGCGAAGAGGGGGCCGGAGAAGACGTGGGGATAACAGGCATAAGACCTACTGCGAAGTTTGAGCTGACCGGGGGTCAGCAAGTCGCGACATCAAACACTGGGGGGGTAAGCCGGGCGCCGCGGGATCTGGGGCGCCGGGCGCCTGGCTCAGGCCAGAGGGAGGGGGCGGTGGTCAAAGGCGTCGGGAGGGATCGCCGCGCCGAAGGCGCGCAGCTGGCCGGCGCGGGTGATGCGGGCGGCTCCTTCCAGAAGGTTGAGCGCCATCTGATCGACATGCCGGGCGCCCACCGGCTCCAGGAAACTGCCGCGCGCCCAGTCGTTGAAGGCACCCTGGGCCGGACCCATCCAGATCTGGAAGTCCAGGCGGCGCTGTGGCACTCCCGCAATGGCCCAGCGGCTGGAGAGCCCCAGGTACCAGCGGCAGACCAGCGCCAGACGATGGCGTGGATCGCGCTCGGCGCGGGCGATTTCGTCGGGGTCGCGGGTCTCAAAGTAGGCGCGCGTCTTCTGCCAGATCTCTGCCAGGGGATGCTGGAAGATTTCGCGCTCCAGCGCCTGGCGCTCCTGCTCGGGGATGGCCTCGATCGAGGGGTAGGAGGCGTAGATCTGGTAGAGACGTCGGGCGCGGGCGGCAAAGAAGTTGCCGCGCTTTAAGACCTGGACCTCGACGCCCATCTCAAACATATCGCCGGCCGGACACATGGTGACGTCGGCCAGGCCGGCGGTGGCCAGCATCTCTTTGACCGCCGGGGACTGGGCGGCCTCGACGCTGGCTTGATTGATGGAGCCGGTGAGCACAAAGGCCGCGCCCAGCCCGAAGGCCGCGGCGACGGCCTGCGGGGTGCCCAGGCCGCCGGCCGCGCCCAGACGCACCGGGGCATCAAAGGCGTGCTCCTGCTGGGTGCGGTCGCGCAGCCGGGCGATGCTGGAGAAGAGCGGACCCAGGGGGCGTTGGTCGGTGTGACCGCCGGAGTCCGATTCCACGATGAGGTCGCTGGCCAGGGGAACTTCGGCGGCGAGTTGGGCCTCTTCGGCGCTGATAAGCCGCTGCTGGAGAAGCTCGTGGAGCATCTTCTGGGGAGCGGGCCTCAAAAAAGGTTCGGCCACCTCGGGGCGCGAGATCTTTGCGAAGAGGAAGTTTGAGCGCCGCACCCGACCGTGAGCATCGCGGTGCAACCCGTGGACCGCGTAGCGCACCACCGCCGGTGTCAGCTGCATAAACGCCGAGGCCGAGACGCGGCGCACCCCGTGCTCCAGAAAAAGCTCCACGGTGGCCATCTCCAGGCCGGGCTCCTGGGGGGAATGAATCAGGTTGGCGCCGAAGGAAAGCCCCTGGGGCTCCAGCGCCTGGCGGGTGCGGGTGAGGTAGTCGGTCATGCGCGCCAGCGAGAGGCCGGCGGTGCCCAGAAAGCCGAGCATGCCGGCTCGGGCCAGTCGGATGACCATCTCGGGGCTGGTGATGCCATTGGCCATCGCCCCACCTACGTATGGAAAACGCAGTCCGTGGGCCTCGCTGAAGGCCCGGTCGCCGAGCCACTCCGGGTACATCGGTGGCAGGGTGGCCAGGTGCACGTAGCCGGCCTGGGTCGGGGCGGAGCGCGGGTCGAAGGCCACGCCGACCCGGCCCTGCCCGGGCTCCTGCACGACGATGGCGGTCTCGCGCACCCGGTGGGCGGCATGGCGGAGGTCGGCCGGGCTAAACGCCGGCGTGGGCATCGGGGTGGCCGGCGCCGGGGCGCGGCTGGAGGTGATATCCATCACCATAGAAGAGGTCCTACAAACGACATTATCCAGGCGTGCGCCGCATGGCGAGCGCACGAAACAAGGGTGGCAAACGGCCCAATCGGGCGGAGCATACAACGGGAGTTGGGGAAGGTACAGAGGGGGGCGGCCGGTCCTTGTGTACGACCGGGGGTTGAACACGAGTGGGTGTTTAAGCGGAGGTTCTGTACGACCGGGGGTTGAACATCAGCGGTCTTTTTGCTCGACCGGGGGTTGAACATCAGCGAGTGTTTATGCTCGACCGGGGGTTGAACATCAGCGAGTGTTTATGCGGTCTATCTCGTTGTTCGGGCGGCTTTTGTTACCCTTGTGTTCGCTATCCTTTCGGGTAGGCCCGGCCCGGGGTGTGTCGGGATTGGACCCAACGAGTCAACCGTTTACACTCTCGCTGGTGTCGACGTCCATGACTCGACATCCCGACTGCAAACGTCAACGTTCGCGCTTCCTCCTGCGCGCTGGAGATCGATTATGGCGACCCACCAACCGACCGTCATCTTAAGGCATTGTGCCGAATACGACCCGGAGCGCATTGAGCGTCTGGCCGTGGAGGGGCTCGATACGATGGGGTTGCAGCCGCACGGGCGCACCCTGGTCAAACCCAATGTGGTGGCCTCCGGGGAGATGTTTCCGCACGCCTACACCCGGGCGGAGTTTGTGGAGGGCATCCTGCGCGCGCTTAAAAAACGCGGCACTCAGATCGAGGAGTTGGCCGTTGGCGAGCGCAGCGGCATCACCGTGCCCACGCGCTACACCTTTAAAAACGCCGGCTACTACGAGATGGCCCGGCGGGTGGGGGACGTCAAGCTCTACCACTTTGAGGAGTCCACTCAGGTGGAGATTCCGCTCTTTCATCAGGGGAGGCTGCGCGATTCATTTTACACGCCGGAGCCGGTGGCCCGGGCCGACTTCTTTGTGAACTGCCCCAAGTTCAAGGCGCACCCCTGGACGACGGTCACCTTCAGCATGAAGAACTACATCGGCCTGCAGGATGACCGCCACCGCCTTATCGATCACGACTACGCGCTCAACGCCAAGGTCGCCGATCTGCAGTACATCACTCAGCCGCAGTTTATCGCGACCGACGCCATCATTGCCGGGGAGGGACGCATGCTCACGCCGCTTCCTTACCGGCTGAACATGATGGTGATGGGCAATAACCAGGTGGCCTTTGACGCGGTCTGCTGCCACATCATCGGCATCGATCCGATGAGCGTCGATCATATTCGTCTGGCTCACGAGCGGGGGTTCGGGCCGGTGGATCTCTCCCAGATTCGCATCCTGGGCGATGTCTCGCTGGAGGAGGCAAAGGAGCGGGCGGCGGACTTCGAGGTGGGGCTGGTACGGGTCGAAGACTACTTTAAAGGCACCAACATTCGCGCCTACGCCGGGCGGCCGCCCGGTAAAACCGAAGACTATTGCTGGGGAGGTTGCCCCGGAGCGTTGGAAGAGGCCATTGAGATTCTTCGCGTTTATGACAAGGCCACCGACGCGAAGATGCCGCCGATGCACATTGTCTTCGGGGCTTACGAGGGGGAAATCGACGCCAAACCCGGTGAGAAGGTCGTGTTTATGGGGGACTGTGCAACCTACCAGGGGGAGATTGGCGGGCAGCAGGTCCAGATCGAGAGCCTGTATCGGGATCGTTCCGAGCTCAATCCGGAGAGCTTTAAAGTCGACGATATATTTAAAAAAATGCTCAAGGTGGAGTCGAAGTTTCTGGGCGCGCGCAAGAGCGATGTGATGCGCATCGCCGGCTGTCCGGTCAGCGTGGCCGAGCAGGTCTTGATGCTGGTGAAGCTGGGAAGAACCCAGAACCCCTACCTCGACCCGCGCACCTCGGTGGACTTTGTGAGCTGCTATCTGTCGACGCGCACGCGCACCGCGCTGAGCCGTATCCTGGGGACGCCCTACCAACGTAGCGGGCACGCGCTGCGCGGGGAGGCGCGACCGGTGCAGAATCTTCCGCCGGTAGAGGGGGAGAGCGCCTCGTAATTTTTCTGCCCGAGGCGGTCTTGCCGTAGGGGAGATGTTCGACCCTCGGACGAACGTCAAGAGCGCGCAAATCGTGGGAGATGTTCGACCCTCGGACGAACGTCAACCCCCTGTTTATGCGCGCAAATCGTGGGAGATGTTCAACCCCCGGACGAACGTCAACCCCCTGTTTATGCGCGCAAATCGTGGGAGATGTTCAACCCCCGGACGAACGTCAACCCCCTGTTTATGCGCGCAAATCGTGGGAGATGTTCAACCCTCGGACGAACGTCAAGAGCGCGCAAATCGTGGGAGATGTTCAACCCCCGGATGCGTTCGGCGTGTGATGGTCCTTTGCCTTTTCTCGGCAGGCTCCGGCGGCTAGTCTTCGGTCGATGAGAGCCACGCTGGTTCGATGTTCGCTTAAGTTTTAGACATTCTGCCTCAAGGTGTTGCGATGACTCAAAGTGCTACGAAGTCGACGCCCTCTACAACGTCTCCGACAATGCCCAACCTGGCGCCTTATCCGGCGCGGGGTAGTTACGCCGACGGCTTTGAACCGGTGGCCCGCACCTTCGCCCGGCAGCTGGAGCGCGGCGAGGAGATCGGTGCCGGATTTACGGTCTATCGAAAGGGCGAGTGTGTGGTGGACCTGTGGGGCGGGTTGGCCGATGTTGAGACGCAGCGGCCCTGGGAGCGTGATACCCGGGTGGTGCTCTTTTCGGTGACCAAGGGCTTTGTGGCCATGGCGCTCCACCTCCTGGTGAGTCGCGGGCAACTGAAGTGGGACGCTCCGGTGGAGTCGTACTGGCCGGGGTTTGGCCGCGACGGAAAAGAGGGCATGACCGTGGCCACGTTGCTGGGGCACCGCGGAGGGCTGGCCGGTCTGGACACCGCGCTGACGATGGAAGACGTCACCGACCCTTCTCGCGCCGAGATCCTGCTCGGAGCGCTGGAGTCGCAAAAACCGGCCTGGGAGGTGGGCAAGGAGCAGGGCTATCACGCCATCACCTTTGGGATGTACGCCCGGGAACTCTTCGAGCGCATCTGCCCGGGAGAGGACCTTGGCGAGTTTTTGCGCCGGGAGCTCCTGGAGCCCCTGGGCTCCGACGTGTACCTGGGCACGCCCGAGGCCTTCGACGACGGCATCGCGACGCTTTATCCCCCGGCAAAACCGGCCCGGGTCGTCAAGATGCTCACCAACGCCATCACCCAGCGGGCTTCCACCGAGGCCCGGGTGCTCCAGCAGTTTATTCGCCCCGGCTCGGTGATGCGTCGTGCCTTTCTCAACCCCCAGATCCCCGGCGATGATGTGACCGTGTACAACCAGGTGCCGGCGCGTCGCGCGGTGCTCGGCTGGGCCTCAGCCACCGGGAGCGCCCACGGGGTGGCCCGGGCGTATCTGCCTTTTGCGCAGAAGGGCAAGTTTGAGGACACGCGCTACCTTAAAGCCCACACCCTGCGGCCGGCGTACCGCCGCCTGGGGTGGTCCGAAAATGATCTTGTGCTGCAAAAGCCCATCGGCTGGTCCCACGGCTTCTGCAAAGAAGAGCGCCACCTCTTCTCGCCAAATCCCGAATCCTTCGGACACCCCGGGATGGGCGGCGCGCTGGGCTGGGCCGATCCGGTCGAAGAACTCACGATTGGCTACGCGATGAACCTCATGGACTGGCGCGTTCGTTCGCCGCGCGCGCTGGCGCTCTGTAGGGCGCTTTATGATGCGCCGGCGCTGGTCGAGGGCTGAGCCGGTCGGTGTTCGGTCAGGTTTCTGTGCATAAAAAAGCCCGCTCGGTATCGAGCGGGCTTTTTTAATTAAGCGGCATTCAGTGCGACTTAGTTGGCGCAGACATTGCCGGCTCGGCACTCGTTGAGCGTGGAGAGCTGGTCGAGCCAGCTGCCGTCACAGGCCGAGACTTTGATGCGATCCAGGCAGCGGTCGAACTGAGACTCGATGATTCTGTCGCCACTACACTGATCGGCAGGCCAGACATCGTTGAAGTCGGCCTTCTTCTCCACCAGGCAGTCCGAGTAGCTCGAGTAGGTGCGACCCTCGCCCACGTTTCCGCAATCGTCGGAGCGGTCACAGAAGGTCTCGGCGGCTTCGTCGCGATAATCTTCACGGGTGGGCTCCCCGCAGGCAAATTGCGAGAGAGCCACAGCGAGCACAACGAACAGATTGAGCCATCCAGTGGTACGCATAACATCCTCCATCATGGGTGGTAGCTACGGGGGAGCGGTGAGTGAGACTGATGAAGCCACAGTTGAGGAAGAAATCGCCTTGGAGCGGATGAGTAGTGGTAAGACCCCAGATCGCACAAAGTCTGGCGAGGGTGGTGGGAGTTTACTTCTACAACAATTTGGCGAGAAGGCCTCCGAATGGCTTCGGGGGCTTGACAGGGGGGCTGGCCTCGCCGGGGCAGCGAAGCGCCGCGTTCTGGCGAGGAGTTTTTGTGGCGAGGAGATAACGACTCTTCCTCAACCCTGGCTTCATCAGTGTCTGGTTGTCCGATCCGTAGCATTCGGGTTCAAGTAACGCCTTGCTAAGATTCGTCTGTGAGATCATGCGTGCGGGAGAATGAACCCGGGGGACGATGGCATGTCGTAGCGTCGCCTGGATGCCTGCCTCGGGGATGCGGCAGGGGCCTCCCACAGTGTAGCCAAATGTGTGACAAGGGTCAAAATGCGCGCTTACTCCTCTGGAGAATGGGTTGGGGGGGGCGCCCGGCCTGAACGAGCGCAGCGCTCGTTCAGGCCGGGCGAGCAACGAGGTCTTCCTCCTGCTTATTGATGAAGACCTTCGACCAGGGTCTGCAGGTTGTAGATGGCCAGCTCCAGCTGCAGCTCGTCTTGAATGCGCGAGAGCTGGGCCAGACGAAGTTGATCCTGGGCGTTGATGACATCGAGCTGGGTGGCCACGCCGTAGCGAAACGCCGTCTCGGCCTGGTCGACGCCGCGTTGGGCCAATTCGATCTCGGTGACGCTGCTCTCCAGCTGGAGGTGCGCGGCGTCGACGTCGGCCTGCGCCTGGTCGATCTCGGAGGCGATCTGGTGACGGGTCTGCTCCTGACGCAGCTCGGCGGCCACCTGCTGGGCGCGGGCCTGTTTGAGCTGTGCCTCGCGCAGCCCGCCATCCCACAGGGTCCACTCCGCGCCCAGGGTCAGCGTCCAGCGCGGATCGCCGGGCATCAGCGCGGTCGACTTCCCGCCGCCGTAGCGGAAGGACGCCGAGAGCGCCGGCAGGTACTGATAGAAGATGTCCTCCACGCCGAGAGCGGCGACCTCCATCGCCAGGCGGTTCACCTCAAAGGCCGCGCGGTTTTCTTCGGCGCGCTCCAGCAGGTCTTCGCCCTGCACCTGGGTCGGGCGCTCGGGCACGTCGACATCAAAGTCGTCGTCGGTCTGCAGAAGCTCGGCAAAGGCCTTGCGCACCTGAATGAACTGCTGACGCGCCCGATCGACCTCCTTTTGGGTCTGCACCACGCGCAGCCGGGCCCGGGTGAGCTCAAACTCGGTGGCCGTTCCCGCCGAGACCTGCGCCTCGGTGAAGCGCAGAATGGTCTGGGCCGAGAGGGCCTGCTGCACGCTGATGTCGATCATCCGGCGGACCATCACCAGATTGAAGTAGGTCTGCACCGCGGCCTGGTCGAGCATCTCGCGGGTCATCTCGACCTGGGCCTGGGCCAGGTCGCGCTGGGCGTAGGCCTGCCGAATCAGCGGCCAGGAGCGGAAGTTCACCCGCATCGATGCCACGAGGTTCCAGTTGTAGTTGGTTTTGGGCTGAACCACCGAGGGGGGAACCTCAATGCCGGCCGGGAGCCCATCGCCGAAGTCGAGCACGACCTCTTCCTGGTTCACCGTGTAGTTGCCGCTCGCCGAGAAGTTGGGGAAGAGCGCGCTGTAGGCCTGCCGAATCACCGTCTGGGCTGAGTCGACCTGGTTCTGAGCCAGCTGCACATCGAAGGCGTTGGTGCGTACCAGCTCGCGGGCTTCCTGCAGCGAGAGGGCGCGCCCGACCGCGATCTCCACCGCGCTCTCCAGCTCGGCATCATCGAGCGAGCGTCGCTCAATGGTGGTCGGGTCGTCCACCTGGGGGAAGAGCTCCTCGCCGGCGCTGGTCTCGTCGGCCGGAGTCGCCGGGGCGCCCTGGGCCGAGGCGATGGCCGGCACCACCAGCATCAGCACCGAGAGGATCAGCCCGGCGGCGGCCACCCGGTTGAAGATGCGCCGGGAGACGTCCGAGAGGCTGTCGAACATCGAGTAGAGCACCGGCACCACGACCAGCGTGAGGACCGTGGCCACCAGCAGTCCGCCGGTGACCGCCACACCCATCGGCCCCCACATCTCCACCGAAGCGCCCCCGAAGGTCACCGACTGATCGATAAAGTCGATGCTCACGCCGAGCACAATCGGCAAGAGACCCAGGATGGTGGTGATGGCCGTGAGCATGACCGGGCGGAAGCGCACCAGGCCGGCCTGAATCAGCGCTTCGCGGCGATCCCAGCCGCGGGCGCGCAGCTGGTTAATGTAGTCGATGAGCACGATGGCGTTGTTCACCACGACCCCGGCCAGGCTGATGATGCCGATGCCGGTCATGATGATGCCAAAGGGCGCCTGGGTGACGATCAGGCTCCAGAGCACGCCGATCAGGCTCAAGAAGACCGTGAACATGATGATGAAGGGCTGGGCGATCGAGTTGAACTGGGTCACCAGGATCAAGAGGATCAAAAACACCGCTGCCAGCAGCGCGCGGCCCAAAAACTCCGCGGCTTCTTGCTGATCCTGGCTCTCCCCGGTGTAGCGGATCTCGTAGCCGGCCGGCAGCTGCATGTCGCCCAGGCGTTGCTGGGCCTCGGCCAGGACCACCGCCGGGAGGTACCCGTCGGCGACGTCGCCCGAGATGGTGACCACGCGCTCCTGATCTTTGCGCCGGATCGAGCCGCTGCCCCCGCGCACCACCACGTTGGCCACTTCCACCAGCGGGATGTGGACCCCGTCGCGGTTGACCACGGTGAGCTGCTGAATGTCCGAGATCGACGCGCGACGCTCCTCGGGCAGGCGCACCAGGATGTCGTACTCCTCGTCGGCCTCGCGGAAGACGCCGGCCTCGGTGCCGTTGATGGCCGTGCGCACCGTCTGGGCCACCGAGTGCGTGCTCAGCCCCAGTACCGCGGCGCGCTGACGGTCGATCTCCACGTGGATCTCCGGACGGGTCAGCTCCAGGTTATCTCGCAGATCGATGACCCCCGGGATGGTCTGCACCGTCTGGAGCACCTGCTGGGAGAGCCGGGCCAGCGCGGAGAGGTCGTCGCCGGCGATCTCAATGGAGACCGGGGCGCCGGTGGGCGGACCCATGCTCTGGGTGCGCATGATGATCTCGGCGCCGGGGACCTGGGCAAAGATCTGGCGCAGCTCGTCCATAAAGAGGTTGGGGTCGGAGGGCTGCTCCTCGATCGACTTCAACTCCACCGTGATCTGACCGTAGTGCGGGGCCTCGCCACCGCCGCCGGCCTGGCCGCCACCCTGGGTGCCGGTGTCGGTGATCCAGGCCGTGACCAGATCGGGGGCGCCGGCAATCGGTCCCTGCAGCCCGGCCAGCGTGCGCTGGGTCTCCTCGATGTTGGTGCCGTCGGGGAGCGTGACCTCCACGCTGAACTGCTCCGGGGTGGTTTTGGGGAAGAACTCCACCCCGCGGGAGACCGCGCCGAAGATGACGAAGGTGCCGATGAACACCGCCAGCGCAATCAGCGTCACGATCGTGCGGTGGGCCAGCGCAAATTCCAGCGTCTTGCGGTAGGCGCGGTAGATCCACAGGTCGGGCACGGTGTCTTCGTCGAAACTGACGCCTTCTTTGACGTGAAGCAGCGTGGCGCAGAGCGTGGGGTTGATGACCAGCGCCACGAAGAGCGAGCTCAAGAGCGTGATGATCACCGTCAGGGGCAAATACCCCATGAACTCGCCCATGATCCCGGGCCAGAAGAGCATCGGGAAGAAGGCGGCTACCGTGGTGGCGGTTGAGGCGATCACCGCCCAGCCCACCTCTTTGGTGCCTTCGTAGGCCGCGGTGACGCGATCTTTGCCGCTGGAGGCGTGGCGGTAGATGTTTTCCACGATGACGATCGCGTTATCGACCAGCATCCCCAGCGCGAGCAGCAGGCTGAAGAGCACGACCATGTTCAGCGTCACCCCCAGCATCGAGAGCACCAGGAAGGTGATCAACATGCTCATCGGCACGCTCACCGCCACGAAGAGCGCGTTGCGCGCGCCGCCCATAAAGAAGAAGAGGACCAGCAGCACCAGGATCATGCCGCTGATGATGTTGTTCTCCAGCTCCCGCACCGTCGCGGCAATGCTCTTGGACATGTCGTTGACGATCGTGATCTGTACGCTCTCGCCGGCCACACGGTCGTAGCGATCGATGACCTTTTTGGCATCCTGGGCGATGGCCACGATGTTCTCACCGCTGCGTTTGACGATGGCCAGACTGACGTTGGTCTTGGTCACCGGGACGCGTTCCCCGGCGGCGTTCTCCTGCCAGGTGGTCAGGCGGCTAAAGGTGGTGGGATCTTCAAAACCGTCTTCGATCTCGGCGATGTCACGCAGGTAGATGGGGTTGCCCTCGGGCGACTTGATCACGATGTGGCGCATCGATTCGAGTTCTTCGAATTCTCCGGCCACGCGCACGGTGTACTTCATGGCGCCGATGTCGATGGAGCCCCCGGGGAGGTTCACGTTCTCGGAGCGCATCGCGTTGATGACGTCATCGGCCGAGACGCCCAGCTGGCGCATGCGGTCGGGGTTGAGGAGGATGTGGATCTCGCGCTCCACGCCCCCGGCCAGGCTCACCCGGAGCACCCCGGGGAGCGCTTCGAGATCTTCCTGCATATCTTCGGCCAGCGCCTTCAAACGTACCGGGTCCATATCACCGGCGACGTTGGCCACCAGGATCGGCCAGTCGCTGGAGTTGATCTCGACCACCTCGGTGTCTTCGGCGTCCGGGGGAAGATCGGGCTTGGCCTTGTCGACCTCCACGCGGATGCGCTGAAGAACCTCGTCGATGTCGACCTCCGGGTCGAACTCCAGCACGATGAGCGAGGCGCTCTCGGCGCTGGTCGAGGTCATCTCCTTGAGGTCACGCAGGTTACGGAACTGACGTTCCATGGGCTTGGTGACCAGCGTCTCAATGTCGGCCGGCGAGACCCCGAAGTAGGGGGTGGAGACCATCACGATGGGGATGGCGATATCGGGCGCGGCCTCCCGGGGGAGGCTGCGGTAGCTGAGCAGGCCGCCGATGATGATGCAGACGATCAGCACGTACACGGCGACGGCGTGATCGATGGAAAAACGCGTTAATTTCATAGCGTCTCCTTGTCCTCAGCGGCCGGGGCCTCGGTGTCGGCTTTCGGGGCTTCGGCGTCGGCTTTCGACGCGTTGGTGTCGGTGCTCGGCGCGGAGGCGTGGGGATCGGGGACCACTTTGACGTGAGTGCCCGAGACCAGCGCGCGGTGTCCGCGCACGATCAGGCGGTCGCCTGGCGAGAGCCCGCGGGTGACCATGATGTGGGTGGCGTTGCCCGGGCCAACTTCGACCTGGCGCAGCTCGGCGGTGCCATCGGCGGAGACGACCATGGTTTCGCGGGCGTTGTAGCCCTCCAGGATGGCCTCGCGCGGGACCATGACCACGTCTTCGTGGTGATCGCGCTCAAAGCGCAGGCTCGCGCGCATGCCCGGGCGGATCTCCAGATTGGCGTTGTCGACGCGGATTTCGACCGGGTAGGTGCTGGTCGCGCCCAGCGGGCGCAGCCCGACGCGGTGGATGGTGCCTTCAAACGACTTGTCGAGCGCCGGGATATGCACCTCGATGGTGGCGCTCTTGTCCAGGTGGCGCAGCTCGGATTCCGGGACCTGGGCGTGCACGACGATGGTGTCGTAGACGATGACTTCGGCCAGGGCCAGACCGGGGTTGGCGAACTCTCCGGGCTCCGCGTTGCGGTTGACCAGGTGGCCGGCCAGCGGGCTGGTCACGCGGTTTTTGGACACGCCGATGCGCGCCTGACGCAGGTTCTGGCGGGCGTTCTCCAGGCTGGTGGTCGCCTGGTCGATCTGTTGGGGCGTGGCCAGCCCCTCGGCCCGCAGGCGCTGCAGGCGGCGCAGCTCGCGATCGGCGGCGTCGACCTGGGTGTTCATAAGGTCGATGCGCGCGGCATCGAGCTCCACGTCGATGCGGAAGATCTTCTGGTTGCGTTTTACCTCTTCGCCTTCTTCGACATAGGCGTTGAGGATGCGCCCGGGGACCTCGGCCATCAGGCGTACCGAGTCGACCGGTTCCGCGGTGCCCAGCACATCAAAGGTGTCGGTAAAGTCGGTGGCCTGCAGCTCAATCGCGTTGACCGGGGTGGGGGGCAACTCCACCTCTTCGGCGGCCGGCATGTTGGCGGCTTCGGAGTTGCAGCCAACCAGGGCCAGGGTCAGCGCCAGTGCAGCCAGCGCCCGGCGAGGGGGGATGGGAGAGGTCGTCAGTGTCATGGGGTCTCCTGGTTGGCGAGTGTTCCCGCGCCATGAAAAAAGAAGTCGAGCAGTCCCCGGCGGGCGTCGGGGCCGATGTAGTCGTTGAGCAGCTGATCGCGTTGGGTAGAGCAGGGGCCAAACTCAAGGATGGCGAAGGCGAACATCATGTGGTTGTTGACCACCCCCATGAACTGATCGCTCAGAAATTCGATGGTGCGTTTCGGGCGCAGCGCGAACTCACCGCGGTCGATCGCCTCTTCAAAGACCCCACAGAGCATTTCGTGGAGCTTTTCCTGGAAGGCGAAGATGTTGGCGTCGGGGCGGCTCTGCACCGGACCGAAGAGGACCGAGTAGACAAAGCGAATCAGCTCCGGCGCAAACTGCAGGCCGGCAAAGAGAGCGGTGATGATCGCCTCCAGGCGGTCCTGTACCCGTTGATGGATGCTGATGGCCTCTTCGATGGCGCTGTGGAGAGCATCCTGGACGACGTCGAGCAGGCGGTGAAACACCCCCTCCTTGCTCTCGAAGTAGTAGTAGAGCACCGGGTTGGTGACGTCGGCTTCCTTCACGATTTCGCGCACGCTGGTTGCGGTGTAGCCCTTTTTACCAAAGAGGTGAGCGGCAGCGATGAGGATGCGGGCGGCGTTTTCGTTGAAGCCGCGGGACAGGAGTCTCTCCATCAGCGTGAGAGACGATTCATTAGAGGTGGATGGAGGGGGCATGACGGGTTGCCGGGGAGGTTGAGAGGAACTGCGGGCAGATACCTAACGGTTGTTAGTTTAACGATCGTTAGGTCGCGATGATAGAAGTGTAAGTTGTGATGTCAACGGAAAGTTCTAGCTTGTTTTTTTGTGCCGGGTCATCGCCAATGATGCGATGCGTCAATCTGCCGCGGGGAGCCAGAAGGGGGCGTGAGGAGAGCCTTCGCAGGCAGCGTTACGGGGTATATGCATGACCGAGGGTTGAACATCAGTAAGTGTTTATGCGGGTGATGTTCGACCCCGGGACGATCGCAGTGGGGTATGCGTATGTCCGAGGGTCGAACATTGCCGGGGGGGATGCGGGTGATGCTCACCACCCCTGGGGGCGGGCGTGGGGGGGAGGCCGCGCCGGGGGGTAAATGCACGACCGAGGGTTGAACATCAGCGAGTGAATATGCGGGTGAGGTGCGACTGAGGGGCGGGCCTGTCGGACGAGCGAACACAAAAAAGCGCCCGAGACACGAGAGTCTCGGGCGCTTGTAAGAAGCCACCGCTGGGGATGAGCTCCTGAACGTCGCTAAAGGGCATGAGGCCTCCTCGCCGAGCAGCGAGGAGCGGCACTCACATCTGAAAGATCTCCACGCCGCGCTCGGCTCGATCTTCAGAGGGTTTGGGGCTCTCGCGCTCCTGCTCCGGCCAGTAAGGCATGGGCGAGGGGATATCAAGCTGGGGGCGCTGCTCGCGCTGTTCTTCGCGGCGGGCCCGTTCTTTTTTGAGCTGATCGTAGATGATGTAATCCGGCAGCATGGTCTTTATCCTTCGGCTGGGGACACCTGCGCGCCTGGCGAGCGTGAGTTATCCAGACATCTGGCCTCGAGTACGGCCCTGAGTTACCGGGCTGCCCTTCACTGCATTTAACGTGCAGAAAGCGTTCCATATTCAACGTGTCGGAGAAAATTACAGTGTAACTGCTCCGACCCGCTGCCGTTACTCTACTTCAAATATAGTCGATTCGGAGTCCACGTCTACTTTCGTCTCTGGCGAACTGCGGACTTCCGACGCCTTGAAGCGGTCGAGGGGGCGTGTGGCTCCCCGTCGAGAGTACGTGGCGAAGCAGCGTCAACCGACACGCGTGTGGCGTGGGCGCGCCGCGCTATCGGATAAGCGTTGCACCAGGGGGGGGGGGGCGGGAGACTTGAAGCAGCCTGCGGGAGATGTTCGTGACCGAAGACCCTGGATGCGCGCGCGACGTCATTTGCGGGGTAGATGCACGACCGAGGGTCGAACAAGGGCGCGTGTTTATGCGGGGTAGATGCACGACCGAGGGTCGAACATTCACGACGTCATTCACGGGGTAGATGCACGACCGAGGGTCGAACAAGGGCGCGTGTTTATGCGGGGAAGGGATGTGCGCGCGACGTCAGTTGCGAGGTAGATGCGCGACCGAGGGTCGAACATTCACGACGTCAGTTGCGAGGTAGATGCACGACCGAGGGACGAACATTCACGGGGAATGTGTACGACCGAGGGTCGAACAAGGGCGCGTGTTTATGTGGGGTAGATGTACGACCGAGGGACGAACATTCGCGGGGTACATGCGCGATCGGTGCGCCATCGTTTCCTGGCCGCGGGCGCGCCACCACGCGCCCGCGGCCAGGGGAAAGTGGGTTCAGTACCACCGGATCGAGATTCCGCCGGTCAGCGTCTCGAAGTCAGATGTGGAGTAGAAATGGCGGGTGTAGCCCAGGCGAAAGCCCGGCGCGATGGTGCCGTTGATAAAGTACTCAAAGCCCACGCCGCCTTTGAGGGCCAGGCCCATCTCCTGATAGCGGCGCTCAAACCCGTCGGGGCGCGCCGCGTCGCTGATGCCGTAGGCCAGCCCCACGCCGGCTTCGGCAAAGAGGCCGCTGACCAGAAAGAGCGTGCTCACCGCGTTGAGCGACCAGTGCTGATGGTTCAGCGACTGGCCGTACACATCGGTGGTGCGAATCCAGGTGTTGAGCTCCGCGCCAAAGAGCAGGTTCTGAGTGACGCCGCCGCCGACCGCGGCATGAAGGTGCAGGCCCAGGTCGCTGCCATCATCAAGCCCCGTGCTCAATGCCTCATCTTCGACAAAGACCGAGCCGGCGCCTCCTCCCAGGCCCAGACCAAAATAGGAGCCCCGACGGTCTTTGTAGCCGTCCAGGGCCAGCGCCGGAGCGCTGATCAAAAAGATCAGGGTGGCGATGAGCAGGGGCAGGGTGCGTCGCATCACAGGTCCTCAAAGGCAGGGGCCGAGGCCCCCTCAGGGACACTCGACCAGAGAGCGGCTAGCGCAGAGCCGAGAAGTTAAGCAGCAAAAATTCGTCGGTGAGGACGTCGACCACCCGCTCATCGCGCATCGGGCCGATGTCCACCGCCACGGTATGACGTCCGGCGGGTAACTTTATGCGAAATAAGTCGATGTCGGCGGCCAGCGTGGTCCAGCTGCGGGTGTCCGGAGTATCGAGGGCGCTCATGGTGCCCTGGACTGCCAGGCCGGCCAGCAGGCCCAGGGCCCCGGCGGCGGCCGCCTCGGAGCCCCCCTGCCGGAGCGCGGCGTCGGTGGCCGCCCGGCTGGCCTGGCCGGCCACTGCCCGCACCACCGCCCGGGAGATCGCTGCGGCCACCGCGGTTGCCCCCACCATCGTCCAGCTGGCGTGCACCTGGCTGTAGAGATCGACGCGGGCGTGCCCGGTCAGGGCGGCATCGTCGATCACCACGCCCACCTGACGTCGGGGGGGCAAGTCGTGGTCGGTGAGCACCGGGAAGTTCAGCGAGTTGAGCGCCCCGCTGGCCTGCAGACTCAGCGCCTGCCGGCGAGCGTCGGCGTCCAGGTAGGCGCCGGCGTAGGGGGAGTGCTGGGAGTAGCCCAGCGCCCAGCCCAGTCCGACGCGCTCGGCCTTGCGGTAGGGAGAGAGCCCGCTCTGCACCACGACCAGTGCGTCGCCCGCCTGGTGGCGCGCGCGGTACTCGGCGCGACTCAGGCGCTCGCGGCTGCGCGCTGAGGTAAAGAGGGGATGATCTTCGGTGATGTCGAAGTCGGTCAGATCCCGGCCGCGGTAGCCGGTCAGCGCGATGAGGTCTTCCAGACGCCCCGGATGCTCCTCGGGCCAGACCCCCGAGAGGTACGCGCGGGCGTAGAAGCGCGCGGCGTCATCATACTCCCCGGAGGCCTCAAAGGTGGCGCCGCTGAGGTAGTAGCCCAGCCCCAGGATGCCCGGCATCAGCTGGCGGCTGTCGGCATCGACGAAGTAGCGCGCCAGCAGGTCGAAGCGCCGGGCCTCGACCCGGGCCGAACCCAGGCGCTTCTGAGCCAGAAAGTTGATCAGGTTGAGCGTGTTGAGCAGCAGGCGCTCATGGGCCGGGGCGCGGTACTGGCCGGCGTCATCGCTGTAGATAAAGCGCATGACCTGGGCGGCTTTGGCCCCGGAGAGGTCGACCCACTCCAGGTGGTCGTCGATGTACATCATGTCGCGGGCGGCCTGCTCGTAGTCCCCGGTGGCCTGCAGGAGCGTGGCCCGCTCCAGCAAAAAGAGTACCCGGTCCTGCTTGAGGTTCGTTGGGAGCTCGCCGGCGTGGTCCACGTCGAGCGCCTGGTTGAGCGCCTCAATGGCCGCCTGGGGGTTGCCTCCGGTGAGCGCCTGGCGGGTCGGGCGCAGATCCTGGGTGTAGGAGGCGCAGCCGCTGAGCATGACCAGCACGAGCGTGAGCATGGCCAGCACCGGCCCCGAAGGGGCCTTCGTCGCGACAGAAAACGCGGCTGGGGGGCAGGTGGCGTTCATGAGAGCACCTGGCACAGGGGCCGGCGAGGGGACGGAAGGAGCAGAGCAGGCGCACCGCCGAGCTGCAGGCTCGGCGGTGCGAAGGAACCCGGGAGAGGGTGGGTGGGGGAAGCGCTCAGCGGATCAGGCCTTTGGTGATCTCCGACTCATTCTGAAAATGAATCTGACCGGTGCTCACGTTAATCACCTGCACGAACATAAAATACTGCACTCGCCGCTCATCGTGGATGCGCTCGGCCACATCGTAGACCTTGCCCGTTACAAAGTACTGCGCGCCCATCTGCCGGCCGTAGGCGGCCAAACGCGTCGGGTCGTAGGCGTCGGATTGCTGGCGCCGTACCTCGTTGAGGAGATCGGGCTGGCTCTCCCAGCTGACCACCGAGGCCGCGGTCTGGTTGACGAGATCGGTCTCGAACTTCGAGAGGAGCGTGTCGAGCTGCGGGCCGATATGCTCGCTGGTCTCGTTGCGCATCGGGAAGATCGCCACCACCGGCGACTCCCCGCGATCCCACTGGCGTACAATGCGGCTGGTGAGGAGCTCGTCGATGTTCTCCTGATAGAGACGGTCCAGGTCCTGGCGGTCAAAACGCAGGCTCATGGTGTACTCATCCAGGCGCGGCTCCTCGGTGTCGCGCACGTACTGGGGGCTCCCGCAGCCCACCAGCAACATCACAAGCAGGCTCAGCATGGAGAGCGGGCGAATCGAGCGGATAAGCGGGGTTTTCACGGCGTCTCTTCCTCAGGTTCGGGGCGGGGGGCAGGGGTTGAGTGGTGCGAGGGCTCCTGGTGGAATGCCCGGGAGTAAGAACGTCTGAGCCCTAGAGAAGGCCCGGAGCTCCCCCCGCTTTTGAGCATGCGGAGCTTCTGCTAGCGTGGGCGCACCGCTGATGGATCCCGTTTTGCGAGACAGTAGACGATGCGCACCTGGCAAATATTCGTTTCTTTTTGGATCACCGCGTTCTTTCTGGCGAGCATCGGCTGTGCCGAAGGCGCCCCGGAGGCTCAGGCGCCGATCCTTACCCTGGATGTGCGCTCGGAAGAGACCTACACCGTGGGTGAGGACATCATCCAGATCAATCTCACCGGGAGCGATCCCCAGGGGCAGGCGCTGAGTTTTGCGGTGGCTGAGAAGCCCGAGCGCGCGACCTTTCAGACCTTTAGTAACGCCGCGGTCTTTACCTGGGATCCCATCGCCAGCGATGTGACCGGGGAGGGCACGCGTCGCCTGGTGTTCTCGGCGACCAACAGCGCCCAGAAGGTGGTGGAGCGGGTGGTGCATGTGCGCATCCTGGCCGGCAACGGGCAGCCCCGCTTTGTGACCAGCCAGAGCGAACTCTACGACCCGCGCGGCGGTCAGCCGGTGCGGCTGAGGGTGCAGGTGCGCGATGACGACTCCAATCAGGTCAGCCTCTCGATGCCCGCGGCCTCCGCTCCCCAGGGCGCGAGCTTTGAGCAAGTAGAAGCCTTTGAGGGCGTCTTTGAATGGCAGCCCTCGCCGGCGCAGCTCCAGCAGCGCGCGCATACCGTGGTCTTTGTGGCCGAAGACTTTGTGCACGAGCCGGTCGAGCACCTGGTCACGGTGATCATCCAGCGCCCCGGGCAGACCCCGGGTTCGCCGACTGCGGACGCCTGCCAGATCGAGGGGCCGATCGCGCATACCGAGCTCTCCACCCGGCGCGGCGTGGGTGACTATCTGGTGGAGGCTGAGATCGCCGGCGGTCAGGCCCGCTGGTCCGAGGCCGTGCTCTACTGGACCTTTGACGATCCCTTCGACGAGCAGGCTCGCTTTGAGAGCCGCCCGATGAGCTTTGAGGGTAAGACCATCCGCGCGGCCATCCCCAACCCCCTGCTGGCCGCCGGGCAGTCGGAGGTCCTCTCGTACACGATCTGCGCGGTGGAGGCCGACGCGGCCGCCGCCGAAGACCCCGTGACCTGTGCGCCGCCCTACGCCTACTATCGCTTTCACGCGTACTCCCCCGATGAGCGCGGGTGCGTGGATGACGGGCTGGCGGCAAACTCCCCGGAGCAGGCCGCGGCCATCGACACCGGGCGCTGGAGCGATCATCGCATCTGCCAGGAGCAGGCCCGCTATCATCGCGTGGAGGTCGCCGCCGGAGAGCGCGTCGAACTCGTCGTCGCGCATTCGCCGGGGGCCACTGTGGAGCTGACCTTTGTCGAGGGGCAGGCCAGCTTTGAGAGCGCCGGTTGCGACGGGCTGGCCGTGGCTCTGCTCGACTCCCCCGGCGTCTATGTCGTCCGCGCCTCGGGCGACGAAATCGCCTACCACATCCGCGCCTTTGTGGAGGGAGCCAGCTGCGCGGACGCCGCACTGGAACCCAACGACGCCGCGGCGATGGCCACCCTGGTGGAGGAGGATTTTGTGGGCTGGACGGAGCTCGCCATCTGTGAGCCCGACGACGTGGACCTTTACGCCGTGGAGCTGCTGCGCGGCGATGAGCTCGACGTCCTGGTGACCTTCAGCCACGCCCAGGGCGATCTGGACCTCACCCTCTTTAGCCCGGCGCAGTCCACCGAGGCTTCGCTCGGGGGAGAAGGGGTGGTCCGGAGCTGGTCGAGCGATGATGACGAGGAGCTCAGTCACACCGCCGCCGAGTCGGGCTTCTATTACCTGCGGGTGGAGAGCACCGAGGGCCCCAACACCTACTCCCTGGCCCTGGAACGCACCTGCCACGACGTCGATGCTCTGGCCGGCAATCACACCCAGACCACCGCCGCCCACCTGCCTCTGGATCTCTCCCGACGCGATCTCCAGCTCTGCGGTGACCTTGAGGATTGGTTTGCGTTTGAGGTGGAGGCCGGCCAGAGCGTGCTCGGTCAGATGGTGATCAACCGCGGCTCGGCCACCGGCGTGGTGCTCGACGTGTTCAACGCCGGGGGCGCCCGCGCGGCGGTAGGAGAGGTCGGCAGCCGGGCGGTCGATTTTGAGTTCGAAGCCGCCAGCTCCGGTACCTATTACCTGGCGATCAGCGCCGAAGGCGCCACCGAATACGATCTGGACGTGTTTGCCTTCTGATGCCCCCTGCGTGCGTCGGGGGGCGGCGCCGATTTCCCCACACAAAACACGTTCGCAGGGCCTGCGAACGCGACCGCACGGGTTGAGATCGCGTTCGCATCGGGTGCGCGCCCGATTTCCCCACACAAAACACGTTCGCAGGGCCTGCGAACGCGACCGCACGGGTTGAGATCGCGTTTGCATCGGGTGCGAAGGCGATTTTTCCCGAGAAAACACGTCTGCATCGGGTGCGAAGGCGATTTTTCCCGAGAAATCCTGTCTGCATCGGGTGCGAAGGCGATTTTTCCCGAGAAATCCTGTCTGCATCGGGTGCGGAGGCGTTTTAGGACTGAAACCCGCGTCTGCATCGGGTGCGAAGGCGTTTTAGGACTGAAACCTGTGTCTGCAAGGGATGTAAGGGGGGGATTTTGCGGTGCCGGGAGGGGAAAGAGGGGCTGGATCTACGGGTGGGGGTGCAGTGCGCTTTATGGAACGCAAAACTTAGGGTAAGCGTGCGAGTTGAACGCCCTGGAGTGCGGCACAAGGTCTGTTGTCGACGTCTGTGCTCCGGGGTCAGGAACCGCTGGCAAAGGCATACGCGCGATGTGGACGATGCGAGACGAATTCGATCTTGAGGAAGATGGCCAGACCACCCCGGCTCTGATGACGTTGGAGGCGCTGCTGGGGCAGGGCCTTGACGCGCTGCCCCGCGACGTGCGGCGAGCGCTGGAGCGCGATCATTATCCGGAGGCACTGAAGCTGGCGAACGCCCACTATGCGGAGAAGGGCGCCGAAGATCTTAACGCGGCGTTGATCTACGCGATTTTGTTGGTGGGGCGTCAGCTCTGCGAGGAGGCCCTGGGTGTGCTGCGGCGAGCGTTAACGCACCATGCGCAGAACGTCTCTCTGCAGTTGAGTCAGGTGGAGGCGCTGATTGTGAAGGGGGAGTTTGAGGCGGCCAACGCGCTGCTCGACGCGCTGGGCAGTGTGAGCACGGCGGAGCCCCGGCATCGCGCCTTTATGGGGGATATGTACCTGGATATGGGGGCTGAAGATCAGGCGATGGACTGCTACCGCCAGGCGGTGGAGCAGGGCGTGCAGGCCGTCGATGTTTCCTTTCGGCTCGGGCATCTTCTCTTTGATCGCGAGGAGTTCAACGAGGCCGCGCATTACTTTGGTATCGCCGCGCGCCTGGCTGGCGACAACGCGATGGTCTGGGAGATGGCGGCCACCGCGTATTTTGAGGCGGGGCGGGTGGAGGATGCGGCCTACGCGTTTAAGCGGGTGCTTCAGGAGGATCCGGAGAACACCTCGGCCTGGCTCTACCTGGGTCTTTGCCATCAGGTGCTGGAGGACTTTGAAGACGCGGTGGATGCCTTTGAGGAGTACGTGTCTCTGGAGACGGAGAGCGCGGTGGGCTGGAGTCAGCTGGGCCAGTCGTACTTGATGTTGGGGCGCAGTGAGGCGGCGTTGCGGGCGTTTGAGGAGGCGGTGAATCGGGCCGGCGACGACGTGAGTATGCTCAACGGCGCGACGATGGCGGCCTACCAGAGCGGGGATGCCGAGGTGGCCGAGCGCTGGGCGCGTCGGGCGCTGGAGGTGGGGCCTGAGAATATGGAGGCGCAGTACAACCTGGGGGTGCTCTTGCTGGAGCGTCGCCGGGTGGAGGAGGCGCGGCTGGTGTTGGAGCAGTTGGTCGACCAGGGTCCGGAGGATCGCGGCTCGGCGCTGGGGGCGCTGGCAGTGGCCGAGGTGATTGACGGTCAGCGCAGCGCGGCCTTTGAACATATCGCCGAGGCGCAGCGTCATAAGGTCGATGCCGAGTGGCTCGGAGCCTTTGCCGAAGAGATCTTGAAGATCGAGGGCGGGGAGCCGGCCCGGGTGTTTTTAGAAGGCGCGCTCAGCGAGGATGAGCGCTGGCCGGCGGTCCGGGCGATGCTCAGTTATGTGTGCGCCGCGCTGGCCGGCGAGTCGGAGATCGCTGGCGAGCAGGCCGCGGCCTTTGTGGATGCGGTGATGGCGAGTCCCGGGGTCGTGCCCATGATGTGGGATTTCGAGTCGTGGGAGGCAGTGGCCATGCGTTTGAAGGGAGCCTCCAAGCAGGTGTTCTCGAAGATGCTCTCGGTGTTGGAAGGGCGTCGGGAGATCGCGGCGGTGGCCGATAAGATTCGCGGTTGAGCCCCTTGACGCTCAGCCGAGGTATGAGGAGCGAAGATGGCCAGCAGCAGATGGGCAATGCTTTGGGCGGGGGTGGTGTTGACGGTGGGGGTGTCGGGGTGCAGCCGGCCCAACCCGGGGTATCAGGGCGATCCGCTCTTGCCCGAGGAGTGTCGCGCCGGCATTGAGCGCAGTGAGCTCTTTGATCGCTTTGAGCGCCCGGAGCTACTGGATGTGCTGGTGGTCATGGATAACGCCGGCGAGATGGTCTCGTATCAGCGGGCGCTGGCCGCGGCGATGCCCGGGTTTTTGGAGCGTTTGGAGGGGGAGGGGGCGCTGGATGTGCGGGTGGGGGTGGTGACCACCGATGCGCGCGCCGGCGCGGGGCTGGCCCCGATCGTGCGTGACGTGGAGGGGTGCGAGGATAACGCCATGCAGGTGGCGTACTCCGGCACCCAGGGTTGGGTGCGCGCGGCGAGCTGCAACGTGCAGCAGGGCCAGGAGGGCGGGGGCTTTCAGCAGGCGTTGGATGTGATCGACGCCAATGTGCTGGGTTCCTCCCGTGCGCTGGCGTCGTTTCGTCGGGAAGATGCGCGCCTGTTAATGCTGGTGGTCAGCAACGAAGACGATTGTTCCGGCCCGGCGCCCGGTGGCGAGGGGGCACCGCGGGATGCGTGTGCGTGGAGTGGAGAGGATCGCCGCGAGGTTTCGCCGCTGGTGGAGGCGTTGCTGGCCCGTGCGCAGAGCCCGGAGGGGATCTCGCTGGCGGTGATCGCCGGGCCGCCCTCCGGGGTGAGTTATGAGGAGGGGGAGGCGGTGCGCTCGGTGTGTCGGAGCACGCTGGGGGCGGCGTACCCGTCGAATCGGCTCTATCGGGCGGTGGAGGCGTTTGGGACGCAGGGGATGTTTACCAGCGCTTGCACCCTGGATTTTGTCGATCAGCTCGATTTGATTGCCGATCGTCTGGCGTTGAGTTCGGCGGTCACGCTCTGTGCCTCGGAGCCCATGGCGCATGAGCCCCTGGAGGTGCTGGGGCTGGATGAGTCCGGGCAGGAAGAGGTGATCGGGTTTGGTTCGGGGTTTGTGTTTCTGGGGCCGGTGGAGGGCTGTGAGAATGGCGCGCTCTCGCTGAAGCGCCGGGGGTTGGAGGGGATCGTCGAGGTGAGCACGCGTTATTGCGCGTTGCCCTGAGGTGAGGTTGGCGCCTCTCTCTTCGAGGGGCTGCTTGACTTCGGCGAGGTGCGGTCTATCTTCGCGCTAGCTTTGACGCTGGTCGCCGCGTGATTGCCCGCGTAGCGCGTGCTAAATGCGGTCGGTACGAGTCGTCGAACGCCCCGAGTTTCGGGGCGTTCGGAGTGCGACGGCCGGTGTTGAGGGAGCGCGGAATTGTCGAATCCCACTGAATCCTGATGACCCTTTTTTAGGAGGCTGTCCATGGTTGGAAATCACACCCTTCCCGAGCTTAACTACGCCTACGATGCGCTGGAGCCCTTCATCGACGAGCAGACGATGCGGCTGCACCACAGCAAGCATCATATGGGCTACGTCAACGGCCTCAACAACGCGGAGAAGGCGCTGGCCGCAGCTCGCGAGAGCGGCGATTTCGGCAAGATCCGTGATCTGGAGCGCCTGGCGGCTTTCCACGGTTCGGGTCACTTCAATCACTGCCTCTTCTGGCAGAACATGACCCCGGCCGATAACTACAAAGATCCCTCGGGCGATCTGCTCGCGCAGATCAAGAAGGATTTTGGCAGCCTGGACAACCTCAAGGCGCAGTTCGGTGCGGCGTCCAAGGCCGTGGAAGGTAGCGGCTGGGGGATTCTGGCCTGGCAGCCCGGTGGCGAGCAGCTGGTGACTCTGGCGGCGGAGAACCACCAGAAGCAGACCCAGTTCACGGCGATTCCGGTGCTGGCGCTCGACGTGTGGGAGCACGCCTACTACCTGAAGTACCAGAACAACCGCGGTCAGTACGTGGACCAGTGGTGGAACGTGGTCAACTGGGAGAACGTCGCCGAGAACTTCGGTCGCGCGACCCAGTACAAGTTCGAGCTTCGCTAAACGCTCTCAGGGAGTGGGCGCCCGATTGCCCGGGCCCACTCCCGGGGTTAGAAAGCCTCGCCGCCCTTAAGGGCTGGCGAGGCTTTTTTTGTGGGGTGGGGGTTGGGGGGCGGCTTTTTAAGGGAGGGGCGGATGAATGCCGGGGGGAAGAGCTGCGTCCAGGGTGGTGTTGGGCCGAGGGTGCTCCGGGGGTATCCTGGAGGCACGAGGACGAGGCCCGGGAGAGGGTCGTAGGGAGAGAGACCCGAGCAAGGGGAGCAGAAGATGCGACGATGGTTCAGCGCGGCCGCCCTGGTGGCGAGTCTGGTGACAGGAGGTACAGCGTGGGCGCAGGAGGCCCCCGGTGAGGGAGGGGCGCCGGCGGCGTCCGGGGAGGCCGCGGCGGCGCATGGCGAGGTGATCGATCCGGCGCTCTTTGGCGAGTTGTTGGGGCGCTATGTGGATGGACGCGGCCAGGTGGATTACGCGCGCTGGCATGCCAGCGCGGCGGATCGCCAGAAGCTCAACGCTTATGTCGCGGCCATTGGCGATGCCGAGGTCCGGGGGAAGAGCCGCGAGGCGCAGCTGGCGTTTTACATCAACGCCTACAACGCGTTGGTGCTCCAGCAGGTGCTGGAACTCTGGCCGCTGGAGTCGGTGATGCGTTCGGAGGGCTTTTTTAAAGAGCGCCGTCACCGGGTGGCCGGTCAAGAGATGACGCTGGATGAACTGGAGCATACCCGGGTGATCCGGGCCCGGTTTAACGAGCCGCGCATTCACTTTGTGTTGGTGTGTGCGGCTAAAAGCTGCCCGCGTCTTCGCCCGGAGCCGATGCGGGCCCGCAGGCTGGAGGCGCAGCTGGAGGCCGCGGCGCGCGAGTTCATCCCGGCGACCACCCGGAAGGTGGAGGGAGGGAGCGTGGAGACGAGTCAGCTCTTCAACTGGTTTGCCGAGGACTTTATTAAGTCGGCGGGCTCGGTGCAGGCGTATCTGGCGCGCTACGTGCGCGATGAGGCCACGCGTCAGGCGCTGGGGGAGGGCGCGGCGGTGCGTTTCTCCGAGTACGACTGGGCGATCAACGCGCGCTAACCCGGCGGGATAAGGGCGCTTCGGGCTCACTCATCGGGCTGGTCCGGCGCGGGTTCATCTTGCGCGGGCTGGTCCGGTGCGGTTGGGGCCGATGCGGCTGAGGGCGGCGTGGGGGATGCTTCGGCGGGTGAGGAGGCCGGTGCGCGGACCTGGTCAGGGAAGGCGCGCCAGATGCCCACGGCGGCAAAGAGGCGCAACACGAAGAGGTCGTCGAAGAGGTGCGCGCGAAACTCATCGAGGTGCTGGCGAGGCGTCTCGGTGGTGGCCAGGTACTCCAGGTAGGCCTGACGCGTCTGAGGATCGGAGCTGGTGCGGATGGCCTCGAGCACCGCGCCGTCGCTTTCGACGCGCAGCAAGAGGTAGGAGGCCAGCGCGGCGCTCTGTGCATCGGTGGATGAGGCCAACGCTTCGAGCTGCGGGACCAGAGGGGTGATGATGGTCTGAAGATCGTCGTCGGTGCGCAGCACCATCTGCAGGATGCGCAGGGTTTCGGTGGCCTGGTCGGGGTTGTTCAGGCGTGTGGAGATGGTTTCGCGCCAGGCCTGATCAAAGCGGTCGATAAGCTGGCGAGCGATGAGTCTGCGGGTCTCGAAGTCTTCGCTGCGCAGGGCGCTGATCAGGGCATCGGCGCGCGCATCTTCGCGGGAGGCGTAGAGGCTGACGGCAGCCCGGCGCACCGGGTGACGGGCGTCGCGCATGGCGATGCGCAGGGTGACGGCGGCGTCGTCGGAGGGGTTGGAGGCCAGTGCGCTGAGCACCTCGATGGTGGGTTCGATCTCGGCGCCCTGAAGGTACTCCTGGGTGTGGGCGACGTAGGTTTCGTCACCCAGGGCGGTGAGCCCCAGGGCGGCCACGCGCACCAGTTCGGGGGCGATCTTGCGCTGGGGAAGCCCCAGGGTTTCGGCGTCGTAGACGCCGGCGCGTTTCAGCAGATCGGCGAAGGCCTGGCGGGCCAGTTCTGCCCGGGAGCGCACGAGAATGCGTCCGGCGTCCAGGCGAGCCTGCAGTGGTTGGTTCGGATCGGCGAAGCGTTCGACGAAGGCCAGGGCGCGGTCGGACTGGCCGGCTTCGGTCAGTCGAGAGAGCGCCCGGGCGGCGATGTCGGGATCGGGATCTTCGACAAACCCGCCCAGTTCCGGCAGCGCTGAGCGGCGCAGGGTGGTCTCATCGCCGGCCTGCTGAAGGGCCTCTACCGTGGCCAGGGGGCCGGCTTCAAAGGCCAGGCTGCGCTGGCGAGGATCGTCGGCGCGTAGCGCCCGGCTGATCATGGTGCGGCGTAGCGTCTCGCTGCCCAGGTCCAGGGAGGTGGACACGATCAGGCGTTTTTCGGCGTCGTCGGCTCGGTTGTAGGCGGCCATGGCCTCCTGGCGAGCCCGAGGATGATCGTGGAGGATCAGCAGGCGCAGGGCTCCGACTCGTACCATCGGGCTGGGGTCATCGAGCAGGGGCTCGGCCAGGGGGATGGCACGCGGGTCGTCGAGGAGCTCCAGCGCCCGCAGGGTTTCGGCGCGCACGAAGGGATCGTCGCCCATCTCCAATCCGCTCTTAAAGATGGCGTCGACGGTCTGGCGTTCGCCCTCGCGCAAGCGCTCGTCCTGGCAGGCGTTCAAGATCACCAGCCCCAGGAGGAGGAGCGCAAAGATGATGGGGTGGCGAGTGCGAAGAGCGGTCACGGCAACCTCAGTCGATGGCGGGGGTACGGCGAGCTTCCATAAAGAAGAGGGCCTGCGTCAGGAGATCGCGCCAGGGCTTTTCGTTGAGGATTTCGTGGTAGAGCCCCGGCAGCATCTCCAGCTGGCGGTCGTGGGAGCCGATGGTGTGGAAGAAGCTCTCGGTTTCGGCGGCATTGACTACCCGATCGTCGCCGGCGACCAGGAAGAGGCAAGAGGCTTCGATCTCGGCGCCGCGTTCGCGGGTATCTTTGATCGCGTCGAGGGCCTGAGAGAACCATCCGGCGGTGGCCGTGGAGAAGTTGAGCGGATCGCGGTCGTGGTGCGCGATCACGTCGGGAAGATGGCTCAAAAACGCCGAATCCAGCCCGGAGGGGATGCTCAATGTGGGGAGGAGCCGGCTGGCAAGCACACCGAGCTTCTGTTTTAGAGGGGAGAGATCGGGGGCCACACCGAGCAGGGGGCTGGAGATGATGAAGGCGCGCACCGCCGCCGGTTTGCGAAGGGCCAGGCGCAGGGAGATGAGGCCGCCGTTGGAGTGCCCCAGCACAAAGAGCGGGAGCGCGGGCCAGCGCTGTGTGGCGCGTTCGATGAGGAGTTCCAGGTCGTCGACGTAGTGTTCGAAGTCGCGGACCAGGCCACGGCGCCCGGTGCTGCGCCCGTGGCCGCGCGCGTCGATGGCCATGACCTGGTAGCCCACCCGGGCCAGGGCGATGCCCACGTGGTCGTAGCGCGCGCTGTGCTCGGCGTAGCCATGCATCAGGGCGACGAGGGCGCGGGGTTGGGCCTCGGGGTCGCGCCAGCTCTGCCAGTAAAGCTGCTGGTGATCCGGGGTGCTCAGGTAGCCCTCGTCACGTTCGACGGCATCGAGGGGGGCGCGGCGTCCCGGGGCGAGGTCGGCCCAGATCGCGGGATCAAAAGACTCGGCGCTCAGCGGCGCGGGGGAGGTCGAGGGGGTCGTGTTGGCGGACTGAGGATGAGCCATGGATAGGGTGCCGGGGAAGAGGTCGGGGGGGCAGGGCCTGTGTCGAAAGGGAGGTTATCACGCTCTCCAGACCTTGCGAACCCGTTGCCGCAGCATCGCGTGTTTCGGCACCAGGGGCGCGGGTCTGGCGGTTAAGGTCGACCCGCGTCGCGGAGTATGGCAGGATCGTGCCTGCCTGGTCTTTGCTGGTGCCGAAGGACTCGCGAAGTGTTGGTATATTGAGTGGTATCGGGTGTACGTCGATGCCCGGGATATGCGTGCGTTGTCTGGATGGGCATGCCCCAGAACATACCTATGAAGGAGTGAAGTGATGAACATTCGCAGCTTGAAGTCGATGGCAGTGCTGGTGGTTGTGGCGCTTGGTCTGGTGCTCAGTGCCTGTTCGGGGGCGTCGGAGTACCGCATGGAGTCGGGTCAGCGCACCGCCGGAGCCGAGGGCATCGTGGAGGTGACCTCGGATAAGAATGGCAACCGAGTGGTGTCGCTCTCGGTGGCGCACCTGCCGCGGCCGGGCCAGCTCGATGAGTCGGCGGCGACCTACGTGGTGTGGGTTTCGCCGGATGGGACCAACTACAATTACAATGTGGGGCAGCTTCGTCTGGCCGACGATCGCACGGGCCAGGTGTCGTTCACTACGCCCTTTCCCAGCTTTGCGATGGTCGTGACCGCCGAGGCGCATAGCACGGTGCTGGCCCCCAGCGACCAAGTCGTGCTCAAGCGCGAAGTGGGTTCGTCGCGCTAAGACGTGATGGATGCAGATGGGTTGGTGCCGGTGCTAATGCTCGGTAAACGCCTGAGAATCGAGCCTCGCGGATGCGTATGCACCGCGGGGCTTTGTTGCTCTGTGGTGCGAGGTGGGGAAAAGGGCGGAGGGGCGAATGCACCAGCGTTTAAGCGGGTGATGTTCGACCCAGGGACGAACATCGCGGACCAGCTCGGGTGGGTGACCTTGGTCGCGCGCAGGCCGGTGGAGTAGGGTCGATGCGCCGGCGTGATAAGACGTGGGTCGATGAATGGTGATGCGTAGTTTGAGGTGGATGTGAGAACGAGTGAGCAATCTTCGGTGCTCGGCGCGCTGGCGCTGGCCGCCGCGCTGCTGGCGGCCCCGGCCGCCCTGGCCAGCCCCTTTGATGTGTACGGTTCAGGGGCGCGTTCGGCGGCGATGGCCGGCGCCCAGGCGGCGTCGGCTGAAGGCCCGGCCGCGGTCTACGATAACGTGGCTGAGCTGGCCCGGGCGCGTACCGGCATTCGCCTGGGGGCATTTGCAACCCTGGGGCAGGCTCAGATCCTGCTCAAAGAGCGGCCCGCGGGCTACGACATCCCCGATCTGGGTGGGAACGGGCCGGCGCTTCCCACCGATCAGACGCGTCGGGAGCGCTCCGACACGCTGGAGGTAGCGCCGCTCTATGGCGTGGTGATCGGCGCAGTGACCGATTTCGGGGGTACTCGCACCCGTGGCGGCGCGGTGGTGATGCTGCCGACCAACGGGCTCTTGAGCATGCAGACGCATTTCGCGGATGAACGCGAGCGAGCCTTTTCTAACCAGTTGCATTTTGAGCTGGTGGGGGAGCGTTTGCGCCGCCCGGTGATCGAGGCCGGGGTGGGGCGCCAGATCACCGAGCGGCTCCATTTTGGCATCGGCGGCACCTACCTGCCGGGGGCTCGCGCTACGACGGAGGCCTTTGTGCGCGACCCGGCTGATCAGAGCGATGTGGGCCTCAACGCTGACATTCAGACCACCAATGCCTGGGGGATACTCGCCGGTGCGACGCTGAAGCTGCCGGCCGATGTTCGTCTGGGGCTGGTGTACCGGGGCTCGGTGGCCTTTGCCATCAAGGGGGGGAATGAGGTGCAGGTGCGTGGTGCGTCGTCGGGCGAAGATACCCGACAGGCGATTGACTGGGTGCCGACGTTTACGCCGGCATCGCTGCGCCTGGGGCTGGCCTGGGAGCCGGGCGATCTCCTTGTGACGGCGGATGCCCGCTACACCTTCTGGTCGGGGTACCGCGATACGCATGGCCAGCAGGCGGGATTTGACGACACGCTGGAGGGGCGTCTGGGCGCCCAGTGGCAGAGCAGCGCCGACACTCGACTGCGCGCCGGACTGGGCTTTGTGCCCTCGCCGGTGCCGGCTCAGACCGGGCGTACCAACTACGTGGATAACCACCGGGCGCTGGCCTCGCTGGGGGCTGAGCACCGCTTTGACATCTGGCAACGTGAGGTGGTCGCCGCCTGGTACGTGCAGGCGCATCACCTGCTGTATCGCACGACCGACAAAGGGGCGTTGGGTAGCTATCCGGATTGCGGGCCCGGGGTGGAGGCGCTCTGCGATGAGCTCCCCGACGATACCCGGGACCCGCGCACCGGTCAGCCTTACCCCGAGGCGCAGGGGCTTCAGACGGGTAACCCGGGCTTTCCGGGCTTTAGCTCCGGTGGGTGGCTGGGGGCGGTAGGGTTTGAGCTGCATTACTGAGCAGGTTTCATGGGTGGTTGTGTGGTTGTGGTTTAAGTGGTTGAATTTAAAGGTGAAGGTGTCTTTGGTCTCGCGCCGAAATGCCGCAGTCGAGGTGCTGTCGTGAGAGAAGTTATGCTGTGGAGAGCGTTGCTCATCGCCGGAGGGGTTGTGGGGGGGCTCGGGAGCGGCTGCCAGGTGGAGCGGGGCTCGGGGAGCTTTGAGGAGCAGGTGCTCCCGGATGCCGGCGAGGTTGACGTGGGCCCCGGCGAAGACGTGGGCCTGGGCGATGGCGCGGGCGCGGGTACGCTGGGCGGGACGTGGTTGCAGGCCCACCGCGCATCGAGCTGCGTGCTGGGCCAGGAGCAGGTCTCGATGGGGTATTACCTGGTCAGGATCGAGGAAGATGGGGAGCTGCTGCGAGAGCAGCGCAGGCTCTGCGCGCTGGATTTGAGCCCGGTGGCCGGGCTGCGTCCCCTGGTTCCGCCGGCGGTGATCGCGACCATTCAGTCGCCGGAGATCGATCGCGGCTTTGTCACGCGTCCCACCCCGGGTGGCGCCTACACCTCGGCCACCGAGGTGGGGCTCTGGGGGCTGGAGCTGGAGGACCCGGTGGGCGACGCGATTCCCTCCGACCCGCAGGACCCGCGGGTCGTGGACGCCGATGCCGATGGCGAGCCCGGGGTCAGCCTGGAGATCGCCGGCAGTGGATGCCGGCGCTACATGGGGCAGCGCCAGATCGTGCGCTACTTCGGTCAGCTCACCCACGCCAACCTGATCGAGGGCGGCAGCGCCACGCATACCCACGCCGAGGTGTACGGGGCCTCGGCATCGCTCTGCCAGATCTCGCCGCCGGTGGAGCCCAACGATGCGTTCAGTGTCTTTAAGATGGCCCGCATCGACGGGCTGGGAGGAGCGTTGAATCTGGACGCCGATGCCGATGGCGAACTCACCTGTGAGGAGGCCGCTCCCTACTTTGAAGCGCTGCTGGCGATGCGCGAGCCTGAGCGCGATCACTGCCGGCGATGACCGGGGCGCCGTGGCCACCCGTAAGAGAAAAACGAGCGATGTTTAGCCCATATTCAGATCTGGCATCGCCTTTGCTTTAAAAGTATCCCGAAGTGGCCGAGCAGATGTCGAGAGTCGAGGCAGGCATCCGGGAAACTCCCAGAAATCAGGCCGCTGCAGGACAACGCTCGATGAATCCGGTGATGCGAACTCAAAAAAACTGAGAGGTCAGCGATGGAAAAGAGTCAGAAATCTGAACAATGGCGCCGCTGGTGGCCGCGGGTGGCCGCGACGGTGGGAGCTGTGACGATGGTGGCGGCCTGTGGCCCTGACGAGGAGCCTCGCCGCGGTGATGCCACGGCCAGCACGAGCTTTCGCCTGACCAAGGCTCAGACCTGTGAGGATGTGCGTGGCGAGGTCATCGACTCGCTCACCGAACAGGTGCTTAAGAACCGGTACAACAATTACTGGTGGGGACCGGAGGTTGGAGAGCCGGATTTCGATGCCGGCGTCCCCTCGGAGGGCGATGATTCGAGCGGTGGCGATAGCCCCTCGGAGTTTACCGAGACCAACGTCCAGGAAGCCGGCGTGGATGAGCCGGACATCGTCAAGACCGACGGAAACTACATCTACACGGTGGCCGATAGCTCGTTGCAGATCCTCAAGAGCTGGCCGGCAGATCAGACCGAGCGCGTGGGGCGGTTTGATTTTCCGCAGGAATCCTATCCGCACAGCCTCTTTTTGGAGGGGGATCGCGTCGCGGTGTTCAGCTCCATCTGGCAGGGCAACTACTATTATGAAGACGCGGTCGGCGATGTGGAGGATGGTGAAGACGTGGGGCCGACTCCCGACGGAGAGCGTCCGGACGAGGTTGTGGAGTACTTCTACGGTACTCGCCTGACCATTCTGGATGTGTCGGACCGGGCCAATCCCCAGGTGGAGAAACAGGTTGATATTGAGGGCAATTACACCAGCGCCCGGATGATCGACGGGAAGGTCTACCTGGTGAGCAATAGCGGTCTTCGAAACATCAACATCTGGGAGTACATGTACGACGAGCCCCTGGAGGGGCTTCCGGAGCGCGATGGGGAGACCACCGAAGCCGAGCTGGAGGCGATGCGGGAAGAGGCGCGGCCGATCGTGCGCGCCTACCTGGCCGAGAAGCTGGCCGCGGAAGACGTGCAGAACTGGTTCCCGCGCAAGCGCGTCATCGGCGCGGATGATGAAGTGGTGGTCCAGGAGGCACTTTATGAGTGCGACGACCTCTACCTGACCGATCAGACGCAGCAGCTGGGTGTGCTGACGATCTCGAGTTTTGAGCTCGATGAGGAGTCCACCGCGGTCGATTCGACCGGTCTAATGGCTTCGGGCTGGCAGGTCTACGCCTCGCGCGACAACCTCTACGTGGCCATGAGTAGCCGCTGGTGGTGGTGGTGGGGAGGCAACGGCCTTCAGAACGAGTCGCATATCCACAAGTTTGCTCTGAGCGCCGATGGTCAGCCCGAGTATCGGGCCAGCGGCAAGGTCGACGGGTGGTTGCTCAACCAGTTCTCGTTCAGCGAGTACGAAGATCACCTGCGTGTGGCCACCACCGACAACCGTTGGGACTGGAATGAGGACACCGGCGAGCAGGTCGACCAGGGCGGTAACCACATCATCATTCTTAAGGAGGAGGCCGGCGAGCTGGTGGAGACCGGTTCGGTGCGCAATCTGGCGCCGACCGAGCGGATTTATGCTTCGCGTATGATCGGCGATCGCGGCTACATCGTGACCTTCCGCGAGACCGACCCGCTCTACACGCTGGACCTGAGCGACCCGAACGATCCGCAGGTGCTTGGTGAGCTGCATATCACCGGGTTCTCGACCTACCTGCACCCGCTGGGTGATGACTATCTGCTGGCCATCGGTCGCGACGGCGATGAGAACGGCATGATGAGCGGTGTGCACCTGCAGGTCTTTGATGTCAGTGACATGAGCGATCCGCAGCGCAAGCATCACCACGTGATCTCCACCGGCGGCTGGTCGTCGGACAGTGAGGCGATGTGGAACCACCACGCGTTTACCTACCAGGAGCGTCTGGGAGTGCTGAGCGTGCCGATGAACATCTGGGATGGTGAGGAGCGCTTCACCGGTCTGATGCTCTTTGAGATCGATGCGGAGCAGGACGAGGCCAACGCCGGTATTGCCGAGATTGGCCGAGTGAGCCACGGCGACCTGGTGGCGAACTCGAACTGCGTGCGTCAGGGCTTTGAGGAGGGCTGTGTGCAGGAGGACTACTGGGGTTGGTACTCCTGGATGCGTCGCAGCATCATTATGAGTGGCGAGGAGGGCGAGGAGTATGTGTACTCGCTGAGCGACATGGGGCTGAAGGTCAACGAGGTCTTCAACACCGATAATGAGCTGGCCTCGGTGCTGCTGCGCGAGCGCTTCTGAACAGGCGTCTCCCCCGGCGAATGTCGGGGGAGCGAGCCAGCCGATGGCTGGAGTCAGGACAAGGGGAGCGGGCAAGTGCCCGTTCCCCTTGTTGTTTCTTGCCTCTGAGAACACGCGTTCGCGGGGTGAGGAGGGGCGAAGCGGGGCGTGGTTGCGTTTTTGGGGGACGGTAGCGTAAAAAAAGCGCGTTCAACCATGAAGATGCGGCATATCCCCCGTTGAGGGGATTCGGCTGAAAAGCGGGCCGAGGTGCCCCGACAGAGCGAGGATGGAATGAGATTTTGGATGAAGACCTGGGCGTTGCTTCTGGCGGCGACGATGATCGTGGCCTGTGGACAGGATGATACCCGAGGCAGACGCTCGACCGACGCCGGTTTTAACGTAGGTGAAGGTGACGCCGGCGGCCAGGGCGATGCCGGCGGCAACGAAGACGGGGGGACGCCGGATGCGGATTCCCCGGATGGGTCCGACGGCGGCACCGGTGAGCCTGACGGCGGCACGGGTGAGCCTGACGGTGGCACCGGTGAGCCCGATGGTGGTACCGGCGAGCCCGACAGCGGCACCGGTGAGCCCGACGGCGGCACCGGTGAGCCTGACGGCGGCACCGACCCGGCTCCGGTGTGCGATGCGAGTTTTGGCCCGGACGATGCCTGCGGTGGCGATATCATCGGGACCTGGGACTTTGGCAATGCCTGCACTGATTTCGATCTGGCCGGGCAGTTGGGGCAGCTCTGTGCCGGAGTCACCATTGAGTCGATGGACGTTCAGACGGACGGGACGCTGGTGATCACGGCTGATAACTTTGCGCGCGCGATCACGATCGACGTGGAGGCGATGGTGCACGTGCCCTTCTCGTGCACCTTTGGCCTGGGATGCGATATGTTGACGGAGTCGGCCGGCGCTGTGGATCCGAACGTCGAGATGACTTGCGAACTCGATGCGAGCGGACAGCAGTGCGAATGTGCTGTGAGCGCCAGCTATGGCGAGGAATCGGCCGGAGCCTACACGCTGGAAGGAGGTGTGCTCACCGCCGGCGAGGCGGTCTACGACGTGTGTGCCTCCGGCGATACGTTGACGGCTCGCCGCCGTGCGGACAATGCCGAAGAGCCGAGCTTCGTGGAGATTTACACGAAGTAAGTTGAGCGCCAGAGCGTGACAGAAAACGCCGCGAGTGATCGCGGCGTTTTTTGTTGGGAGGGGAGCGCCTGGGGAGGGACAGTGAGGGGAGTCCGGGCGAGGGTGTGCGGGGTAGATGTCTGACCGAGGGTTGAACAAGGTGCAGTGTTTATGCGGGTGATGTTCGACCCCGGGACGACGAGGGAGGGGTATGCGGGGCGGGTGATGTTCGACCCCGGGACGACGAGGGAGGGGTATGCGGGGGGAGAGGACGAGCCCTATTCCGAGTCGCGCCATCCACTCGGGCAGCTCACGCCGGTGCCTCCCACGCCGCAGTAGCCGCCGGGGTTTTTGGCAAGGTACTGCTGATGATAATCCTCGGCGTAGTAGAACTCGGGGGCGTCGAGGATCTCGGTGGTGGGATCGCCGTAGCCGGCGTTGGCGAGCTCTGTGGCGTAGGCCTGAAGCGAGGCCTGGGCGGCTTCGCGCTGTGCGTCGGAGTAGACGTAGATGCCGCTGCGGTACTGGGTGCCCACGTCGTTGCCCTGGCGCATGCCCTGGGTGGGGTCATGGCCTTCCCAGAAGACCTTGAGAAGGTCGTCGTAGCTGAGGCGCTCCGGATCGAAGATTACGCGGACGACTTCGTTGTGGCCGGTCTCTCCGCTGCAGACTTCGCGGTAGGTGGGATTGGGGGTAAATCCTGCGGCGTAGCCGACCTGGGTGGAGTAGACGCCCTCAAGTTGCCAGAATTTGCGTTCCACGCCCCAGAAGCATCCCATACCGAAGAGGGCCGCTTCGGTGGTGTTGGGGAAGGGGGGCTGGAGCGGGGTGCCGAGTACGGCGTGGGTCTCGGGGATCTCGAAGGCCGGCTCATCACGGCCGGGCAGGGCGTCGTCGGGGTGAGGCATGCGGGGCTTGCGGGGGCTGAATAACATCGTTGCACCTGAGGGATCGGGGAGGATCGACGGCCGCATAGGCCTGCTCTGGCCTTCTTCTGGGGCCAACGTTGCGGGGAGGCGTCGCATTTCTTCCGCGGAAAAATCTCTGACTCGCAGGGAAGGGTTTGACAAGGCGCGCGGCCCGTGATGAGACACTGCCGGCCCCCGACGGGGGAAGAGTGCAACAGGAGCCGTAGAAGAGGGCGAGTACGATGCGTTTGCAGCAAGGGTTGGATGTCATTCATCGTCAGATGGAGGAGTGGGCTGAGGCCGCCGGGGAGGTGCTCGACAGTGAAGATGTCGACGGGCTGGTGGACCTGGCTACCGAGCTTCTGACGCAGATTCAGGAGATTGTCGAGGAACTCGATCTCGACACCGAGACCCTGCGGGTGCCCACCGGGCAAGTGGGGATCAAGGAGGTTGGAGAGGGGCTGGGCATTGCGTTGGCGCAGGCCTGGGAGCTGCTGGAGTTTGGGCAGCGTCCCTCCGAGCTGCACTTCGATCAGATCGAGCCGCTGCTCGTGGCCTTCGCCGAGCTTCTGGAGCTTGATCCGGAAGCGGATGAGGCCGAGGAGGAAGTCGAGCGGATCACGACGATGCTCGACGAGTTTCTTTCGGACACGTTTTAAGCGTGTTCAACCCCGGGGGGGAGGGGGCTCGCCAGGGACCGGTGGGGGAGGTCGTGGGGGAGTCGCTCGCGGGGTATATGCACGGCCGGGGGTTGAGCGTTGCGGGGTATATGCACGCCCGGGGGTTGAACAAAGTCCAGTGTTTATGCGGGTGATGTTCAACCCAGGGACGAACATGGCGGGGTATATGCGTGACCGAGGGTCGAGCGTGGCGGGGTA
>NZ_QHKO01000009.1:82930-170895 GCF_003260125.1 Lujinxingia litoralis | reverse complement strand
GAGTACCCCCAGAAGCCTTTTAAAACACGCGAAGAAGCGCAGGCCTGGGTCGACGGATTCAGCGACTGGTACAACGACGAGCACCTCCACAGCGCCATCGGCTTTGTCACCCCGAGCGCGCGGCATCACGGCCACGACACAGCCCAACTCGCCGCGCGCCGTCGTGTCTACGAGGCCGCGAAACGCCGCCATCCCCAGCGTTGGACCGGTGCAGTCCGCTGTTGGGAGTCCCCGGCTGAGGTGTATCTGAACCCCTCAAAACTCACGCGCTCCAGGCTCGAGATGGAGGGCTGTGCGTAGTTCGATGAGGCGGCAACTATGTTGACACTCACCGAGCCCGAGCTACGAGTTCGAGTACGAGTACGAGCTGCGAGCACGAGCTGCGAGTACGAGCTACGAGCTACGAGTCCGAGTCCGAGTACGAGCTACGAGTCCGAGTTCGAGCCCGAGCTACGAGCCCGAGCTACGAGTCCGAGTCCGAGTCCGAGTCCGAGTCCGAGTCCGAGCTCGAGTACGAGTACGAGCTACGAGCTACGAGTACGAGCTACGAGCTACGAGTACGAGCTACGAGTCCGAGGGTACCGACAATCCACCCGCCCGAACTCCCCCCCCGGGGCGGGGTCGACCCCCAACTCAAAGGGGCCGTGCCCCCCCTTGCTGAGGGTCGGGTTCCGCGTCGAGGGTTGTTCGAACCCTTTAAGGCCCCCGAGGCATAAAAAAGCCCTGCAAACGCGTCAGCGGACGTCCACACGATCGTTTCGCTGCAAAAAGCGGCCGCTGAAGGTCATTGACCGGCCCTTGCCCTTAAACGCCAGCTCATCGTGGTCGGTGACGCGGCCCTCGACGGCGTGGATGTGGAGGTGGGGCTCGGAGGTGTTGCCGGTGTTGCCTACCTCGGCGATGGGTTGGCCGGCGCGGACGTGGTCGCCGACGTCGACGCGCAGGGTGCCCTCCAGCAGGTGGGCCAGCACGATGGTGAGGTCGTGGCAGTGGATGGTGAGGTGGTTGCCCAGGAGATTGTCGGGGTCCATCTCCATCGGTTTCTGGTCGGGGAGGTCATTGCGTGCAGCGAGCACCTCGCCGTCGCAGGGAGCCAGCACGGGGGTGCGGTAGATGGCGTAGGCGTCGAGTGTTGGGGGCAGGAGGCCCCGGGCGCGAACGCCGTAATCATTGAGCTGCACGATGTCGAGGCCGTAGCGCTGGGCCGGGACGTTGTAGTGGTGGTTGACGGCCTCGTTGCCGCCGCCGTGCATGATAAAGAAGTCGCCGTCGGGAAGAGGCCAGGTCAGCTCGGTGGTGCGACCGTCGTGGGAGCCGGCCGAGACCAGGTAGGGAATCGAGGTCAGCAGGTAGGCGGCGAGTAGCCCGACGAGCAGGGTCCCCAGCCAGGGCTTGACCTTTTTGGGGGGGAGCCAGGGCAGCGCGCTCCAGCGCTGACGCAGAAAACGTCCGATGGCGAGGATAAAGAGCGCCAGAAAGAGCCAGCGCCAGAACAGGCCGAACCAGCTCCAGCCGGCTCCGGCGACGTGCATCGTGGCGAGAAAGGCCGCCGTAAAGAGCGCCACAAGAAGCCAGTAGAGACGCGAGTTGGAGCCGCTAAACGCGACCCAGGCGATCAGCGCGGGCGGCAAGATAAGATGAGCGAAGAGTGTGATGGCGATGATGATTGGTGCCACGGGGGCCTCCATGCGTTCCGGGTCAGTCGTTGCGGTGAACGTCGGGAGCGTCCGATGTGCGCCATGAGCTGGTGACGAAGGCGCGCCGATGTTCGGACGCTTCAGTCGCCGGTGGGGGAGTTACACACGCCCAGGATGCAGGTGGGCAGGACCTCGGGGCAGTCGGCGTCTGCGGTGCAGGGCAGAGAGCAGACGCGGCGATGGCCCTCAATGGTGGATTGCCACAGGCAGATGCCGCTGGCGCATTGCAGGGAGCCCACGCCCTCGTCGCAGAGCTCGCCGACCTGGCGGGAGCCGCGGGTGCCGGGCACGCAGCAACGCGCGGCGTCGGGGGCGTCGTCGGAGGTGAAGCAGACGCGGTCGGAGTCGCAATCGTTGTTGGAGGCGCAGGCGGGCGCGTTGAGCTCGGCGCAGTCCATGGTGGCCATGGCGGGATCGTTGAGTGCCCCCAGAGTTTCGTCGGTCACGGCTACTTCGGGGGGCGCGGCTTCTTCGGGGGGCGCGGCTTTTTCGGGGGGCGCGGTTTCTCCGGCGAGCGCGCTTTGTTCAGCCGTGGTTTCGGCCGACTTTGTGGTGGTGCTCGCGTCGGATTTGCAGGCGAGCGTGGTGCTGGTGAGGGCGATGGTGAGCATGGCGAAGGTGATGAGGTTTTTCATCCAGCATTCCATGGGCAGTGCGCCGGGGCGCTGATGGTGCCCCGCGTATTCAGTGTGGCGTGGCGAGGGGCCTCGCAACGGGAGTGCAGCGCCGGCGCGATGGTCCTGCCCGCGGTCTCTCGGGAAGTAGGACGTCACGAGTTTCGGGCGTGAGGTGTGGCGTGGCGAGGCGCTTGAGTATGGAGGGAACGCTACAATGAAAGGCGGCCGGGGGCCAGCGCCGGCAGTGCGGGGCGGGGTGGGCACGGCGCATAAAAAACGCCCGCTGCGCGAGCGCAGCGGGCGTTTTGAGCCTGGTCATAGGACCGGGACCTTAAGCCCCTACCGGGGCTTAAGGTTTGAGGCTTACTCCGCCGGAGGCGGGGAGCAAACGCCGAGGAAGGGGCTGCAGTAAGGCAGCACTTCGGGGCACTCGGCGTCTTCGGTGCAGTCGGCCGAGCAGACGCTGACTTCGCCTTCGGCGGTGTCGAACTGCAGGCAGAGACCGGAGGCGCATTCGAGCTGGCCGTTGGTGGGGGAGCAGTCATCCCCGGGCTCCAGGGTGCCGCGGGTGCCGGGCACGCAGCAGGCCACGCCACTGCCCCGGCTCACATCGAAGCAGACTTCGCTTTCGGCACATTCGCCGTTGGAGAAGCAGGTGGTGGCTTCGATTTCCTCACAGCTCTCGGCGGTGATGTCGGGATTCTCGAGCTCACCGGTATGGGTGTCGTCGCCGGCATCTTCTTCGACGTCACCGGCGTCTTCGTCGACATCGCCGGTGTCTTCTTCGACGTCGCCGGTGTCTTCGTCGACATCGCCGGTGTCTTCTTCGACGTTACCGGTGTCGTTGCCCGCGTCGACCACGGGGGTGTTGTCATCATCACTATCGCCGGAGCAGGCCATGGTGGTCAGGGAGAGACCCGAGACAAGCAGGGCGCTCAGCAGCAGTCGTTTCAACATCATCGTTCTCCTTGCATCTCATGCAGCGTTACTTCGTGAACTGGTCCCGAACGACCAGAGGGGCAGGCTAACACGGGGTATAGGCGAGGGAAAGTTAAAGGGAGGGTGGGGAGAGGCGGGAGCGGGGGCGCGGGGATTTCTTGTCGCGAGTCGGCGGTGCCTAGGGTTTAGGGGGCTGAAATCATCGCAGGAAACGGGAAGAGACCAGGAGCGAGCATGACAGCGTTAGGGCCGTTGACGGTGGTGTCCAATCGCCTGCCGGTGGTGATGTGCCAGGAGGGTCCGGGGTGGAAGGTGGAGCCCGGGGCGGGGGGGTTGGTGGCGGCGATGCGGCCGATTCTGGAGCGTCAGGGGGGCTGCTGGGTGGGGTGGCCCGGGGCGGTGAAGGAGGAGGGCGGCGGCTGGGAGCAGGCCCTGGCGGCGGCCGGGGAGCGCGCCGGGTACGCGCTGGAGCCGGTGGTGATGAGTCGGGATCAGTATCAGGGCTACTATGAGGGCTTTGCCAACTCGGTGATCTGGCCGCTTTTTCACGGGTTTGCCGACCGGTGCAGCTTTGTGGCCCGCGATTTTGAGCGCTATCAGGAGGTGAACCAGCACTTTGCCGACGCGACGATGCGTTGCGTGGGGACTCAGGGGCTGGTGTGGGTGCATGACTACCATCTCTTTGAGGTGGCCGCGCGGATGCGGGACGGGGGTCATCAGGGGCGTCTGGCCTTCTTTTTACACATCTCGTTTCCGGGGCTGGAGAACTACGCCAAGCTGCCCTGGCGAAGGGAGCTGTTGCGGGGGTTGATGGCCCACGACCTGGTGGGGTTTCAGACGGCCCGGGATGTGCGCAATTTTGTGCGCTGCGCCGAAGCCTTCGGGATGTGTGGGGTGCTGCGCCATGAGGGCGGCCAGGCGCTGCTGGTGGCCGAGGATGGTCGGCAGGTGGAGGCGGGGGCCTTTCCGATCGGGATGGACTTTGAGGCGTTTTCCGAGCGCGCCAGTGGCGAGGAGGTGGAGCGGCGGGTGCGGGATCTTCAGGATGAGATCGGGCCCTATCGCATGCTCCTGGGGATCGACCGCCTGGATTACACCAAGGGGTTGATTCACCGGTTGCGGGCCTATGAGCTGATGCTGGAGCGCCATCCGGAGTTGCAAGAGCAGGTGGTGTTCTTTCAGCTGGTGGTGCCCAGCCGCGAGAACGTGGTGGAGTACAAGGCGCTTAAGCGGGAGTTCGACCGGGTGGTGGGGCGGATTAACGGGCGTTTTAGCACCTCGGGCTGGCAGCCGATTCGCTACCTCTACAATCGGGTCGATCCGGTGGAGCTGGCCGCGTTGTACCGGCTGGCGGTGGTAGCGCTGGTCACACCGCTGCGCGACGGGATGAACCTGGTGGCCAAGGAGTATTGCGCCTGTCAGGTGGATGAGAACGGGGCGTTGGTGCTCAGCGAGTTTGCCGGGGCGGCCGCGCAGCTGGGAGAGGGGGCGGTGCTGGTGAACCCCTACGATCGGGAGGCCACCGCGCGGGCCATTGCGCGGGCGGTGCAGATGGATGAGGCGCGCCGGCGCACGCGGATGCGTCAGATGCGTCAGGTGATCGCGCAGAGCGATGTGTATTGGTGGGCGGAGCGTTTTCTGGAGCAGGCTCAGGAGGCACCGCGGCCCGGGGAGGGCTTTGCCACGTCGGCCCAGATTTCGGTGATAGGGCCGGGTCTTGGACCGATCGCGCCCCAGCCCTGAGGGGGATTTTTGATGACCTGAGCGGTTGCTCATGTGCGTGCGAGCCTATACACTTCCGTACAAGTTCACTCGTTAAAAACACAAAGATCGCATTGCGAAAAAATGAATGGGTTCCGCGCGGCTCGGCGGGGCGAAGGCAGGGAGGGCTCATCGTGAGAGACGAAGCTCAAGCTCAGGCCGGACCGCCAGGGGGTGGTCCCAAAATTTATCGGCGAGAGCCCCAGCGTGTGGGGGAGATGCTCGCGCAGGTGGGGCTGCATGTGGGGGGATTGGTGGCGGTGGCTGCCGGGCTCCTGTTCTGGCAGCTGCCTGGCGAGCATCTGCGGCTGATGTGGGCCAGTGCGGCCGAATCTACGCAGGTGGGCACGTCGGTGGCCTTCAGTGGGGTGCTGCATCTGGGGATCGCGGCGCTGGTGTGGGGGCTGGTCTACGGGGCGGGTGCGCTGGTGAAGCGGGGGCTGGCCCGGGACGTGTCGAATCCGCGGCGATTTAAGCCGACCCAGGGCGCGGTCTTTGTGGAGACGCTGGTGGTCTTTCCGGTGTTTTTGTTGCTGACCTTCGGGCTGTTGCAGCTCTCGATCGTCAACCTGACCGCGGCGTTGATGCAGGTGGCCGGCTATCAGGGCGCGCGCGCCGCCTGGGTGTGGCAGCCCGAGGCCGACGCCGGGCGCAGCGGGGTCGATCAGGCCGAGGTCAATGAGCGAGCGCGCATCGCGGTGGCCCTGGTGATGGCGCCGGTGGTGGCCGGCGACATTCAAATGGTCGGTCGTGAGATCAGCCCGCAGGCCGAAGCGATGGCGCGGGCGATGTATGTGCGCTTTGCCCTGGACGTCTCGGCCGGCGGGCTGGCCAGTCTGCTCTTCCCGGTGGGCGGCAACGACCCGACCACCGAGCTCAGCGCGGCGCGTGCGTTTGACTCCGACGGCTTCGATCGGCGCGCGGTCCGCAAGTTTCTCTTCTCGTATATGATGACGGAGATGGGCGAGGGGCTTGCCTCAAGCGATGGCATCGGGGTGATCCACGACGGCAACTCCACCGGGGTGCGCTTTAAGTTTCACCACTACCTGGCGATGCCGCTGGTCGGGGGGCTCTTTGGTGAACCGAAGCTCTTTGTGGGGATGGGCGGCCGGCGTGGCTACTACCGTACATGGGAGCATGAGTATGTCTTTCCCAGGCAACCCCATGGCGTGAACCGCCATACGCCGTGAAGGGAGGCGGACGATGATGAAGCAACGATTTGAGGCAATGCATCGCGATGAAGGCGGTGCGATGGTGCTTTTGGCGCTGGCAGCCTGTCTGATGATTTTGCTCAGCGCGCTGGTGATTTTTGATGCCGGGGAGACGGCCTCCAACAACGTGCATGTGCAGCATAGCACCGATGCCGCGGCCTTTAGTCAGGCCAGCATCCAGGCCCGCAGCATGAACATGGTCGCGTACACCAACGTGGGTAAGCGCATGACCGTGGGCATGGTCAACACCTACATCAACATCAACCAGTGGCTCTCCAACATCGACATGATGGCCACCTATCTGGCCGTGGCGGTGTGTGCGGCCTCGGTGGTGGTGCCCCCGCTGGCCTCGATCTGCAGTCAGGTGGCCCAGGCCGCGGCCGGGGCTGCCAGTTTGGTCAGCTATGAGCGTCGGGATCGGGGGCGGATCTACAGTAAAAGCCGCAAGTGTATGATTCGACTGCCGGTTGTCGGCTGCGTGAAACGCTGGCCCACGCGTACCGAGTGGGGCGCGCCCGACTACTGGTGGCTTCCGCCGCCGATCAACAGCCTGATCTCGCTGCCCCTGCCCAGCGATATTTACACCTGGCGCTCGCGTTCGCTGACCAGTCGTTTTTATGCCCGCGAGCTCAAGGCCTTTGATAATTATCAGCGCTACATGATCGCGATCACGCCTTTCTGGGCGTGGACCGAAGGGGTGGCCCGGGGGATTTACAACCGGGCGCCGGTGACGGTGGGGTATCCGCCGCCGCCCTTTGATACGCGGCAGCGCCACGCCTCCAACCTCCCGGTGCGCCGGGGCAACTGGAGTGACACCTGCGAGCGGGTGCGCACCGGCGAAGATCGCACCTGGCATGCGGCCGATATTGCGCTGAAGTCGGGGATCGCGATTGCCGAGGGGCGCAACCGGGGCTCGGGCACGATGAAGGCCTCGCGCATCATGGCGATGACCGTGGCCACGCTCTTCAGCACGATGGTTGATTCCAAGCATATCGTACGGCCCGCCGACGCGATTCTCGCGCGGACCTGGTGGGAGAACTGCATGGGGCGTGGGCGCCGCGGCGGAAACAGCGCGGCGTTGCGGGTCTGGAGAAGCGCCGGGGCCGATACGGTAGGGAAGCCCTTTATTCTGGAGTCGGTGAGCAGTCCGGCGCAGTGGCAGTTGCGGACCTCGACGCTGATGTTTGGCTTCCGCCCCAACGCCTCAATGATGGACGATGCGAAGCGCCGCAAGAATTACAGCGTGATGGGGCCGGACTACCGCGCGCGTAGTCCGCGCGCCGGTGGGATCTGGAAGCTGGCACGTTCGGAGTTTGCCTTTCAGAAGAACGAACGCCCCAACCTCTGGGAGCCGCGCTGGACGGCGCGCATGCGCCCGGTCGCGCTGCCCGGCGAGTGGAACGCGCTGCGAGGCTTTGACCTGGCCAATGCGTTTAACGACTCGGCTGGCACGCTGGCCTACGTCACCGCGGTGACCCACGCGTTTGATGCCCTGGCGGGCACCGAGCTCATTGACCATCCGCATTCCCTGGGCGGCACCGATGCCTTCAGTCAGATGCTTGACGAGGTGATTGCCATTGAGCTGGCCGTTCAGGGGCTTAACAGCGCTCGTATCGAGGGGCTGGCCAAATGATGATCGCGATTCGAAAACTGCTCGTAGATGAGCGCGGCACCTCGATGACCGAATTTGTGATGACGATTCCGATCTTCATCACACTCTTTATCGGCATCATGAACCTGGGGCGCACCGCCCGCGCCCAACCTCATGTGACGCGCGACGCGGCCACCGAGATGTGGCAGCAGGTCTACCAGGCCGAAGACGAGGATATCCGCATGAGCGCGCGCTCGGAGTGGGCCGGGCTCGGGTCGCATGGCAACTGGCTGCGCACCCTGGAGTCAGCCTACCTGGGAGCCACCGGTCACTGGGGGCAATCTCGCCTCTATGCTCAGCCGATGATGGCCGGGCTCACGGGCAAGCGCATCCCCAACCATGGCGATTACGGCAGGATGGCTCGTAAGATCACGAGCAACCCTGCGGAGATCGTGGGCAATGCGCATGTGGCCACGATGATGGTCAACGACACGCTGCACTTCGATGCGCTGACTACCAGCATGGGGGGACGGCCCTCGTCGCTGGGGGATATCATCGGCGCGGTGGCTGGCACGGCAGTGGCGATTTCGGGAGCTTCGGCGGGCTTTGGCGCCGGGATTCGCTACGGGCAGGTCAGCGCCGGCCATCGGGCGACGGTGGAGTTTACCACCGGTCACACCCTGGAGTTGGGGACCAGCTACACCTCGCTGGTCTCGCCAACGCCGGAGGGGCCACTGAACCCGGAGCAGCGCGCGTTCTTGGTGGCGCGTACCTCGGCCGAGATTCGCAAGCCCTACAGTCGTCTGCTTGATTTCTGGCGCTCCACGTTGCCAAACGAGCGCTACAATGTGCCCAACTTCTGATCCGGTCTGGTCCGGGGAGCCTCCGCGTCTGCGGGAGCCGGCCCCGGCGAAGGTGATGCGATGAAAAACTCCTGGCTAAAAACCTGGCTCAAGATCGCGGGATGCGGGCTGCTGGTCGCCACCATCGGTGCGGTGGTCGTGGTGGGATCGCCCGAGGGGGTCCATGAGGCCGAGGCCGATATTGCCTGGCTCAGTCTGACGCACCGCAGCGGGCAGGAGCGCTTTGTGGATGCGCTCCAGTCGGCCGGGCTGGATAACGCCCGGGCGTATGATTGGAACGGGAACCTGGTGTATTTTGCCTTCGATGAAACCGAGGAGACGCCGCTGGAAGTGAGCCTGCGCTTGCAGGCCGAGATGGTGAAAGTCGGCCTCAATAAGAGGGTGTATACCTATCCGGTCGATCCGATGAGCATCTTCGATGAGGAGGGAGCCCCCGAGGTCAAAGCGGAGTTTCTGGAGGCCACCACCGACTTCTTTGGCGGCGGGCTGGTGCCGGTCGAGGAAACCGATGGCTACATCGCGCTCAACGGGGCCGAACTGCACGCCGAGATCGAGACGCTGGAGGACGTGATCGGCGTGGCGATGGAGGTCGCCGGCAATGAGGAAGCGGTGCAGGAGGCCGTCCGGGCCACGCGTTTTGTAGAGGCTTTCCGCACCCCGGAGAACCCGCGCACCCAGGTGGTTGCTGTGTACAGCCAGGATCATGTGGATCTGACGAAGTTTCGGCCCGACGCGCCGGGCGTGCAGTTTCTGGGGGAGCTCCAGGACGATATTCCGGCCTGTCCGGGATGTGTGCGCTCCTCTCGCCTGGCGGGCACCGGAGACGAGAAAGACTATCTGATGCTCTCCTTCGATACGCCGGCGAGCCGCAAGGCGACGATCGATTTCTACCAGAAGGCTCTGGTCACGCGGGGATGGGAGCTTCAGCCCACCGCGGTGATGATCGAGAAGATGATCGACGATGGGCTGATCCAGGATGGTGATATCCAGGGAGAGATCGCGACCTTCTCGCGTGGCGAGCTGATGATCCACGTGCACGTCTACGACGCGACGGAAGGGGCCGGCAGCGCGGTCACGATCTTTAAGGCACGCTGAGGGGGGGGCCGTCCCGGTCCCGGGATAAACCCGGGGGCGGCGCGATATGTGTTTCAGGGGGCGACCAGCTGCGTGGTGACCGCGATCAAGGAGAGCTCGATCGCTTCGCCGCGCTCCAGGTCGTGCTCCAGTTGGCGCAGTGCTTTTTGCAGGCGCATCACGTCGAGAAGCTCCGCGACTCCTTCGGGGGTGTTGGGTAAGAATCCCGCCTCGTTGGCGGGAGGCAGGTACCCGGCCAGAAAGGCGTGGGCGCAGAGGGCATACCAGCGTTGCGCGGCCTTAAAGAGATGCAGCGAGCGGGATTCATCGTCGTCATTGCCCTCGCACTCAGAGCGGCAGGCGCGCTGCCAGGCCAGCAGGCAGGTGTGGTGGAAGGAGCGCAGCATGGTGGCCACGTCGCGCAGGGGCGTGCGCTTGATGCGCCGCTCCCCGATGGGAAGCCAGGGGTGACCTTCGAGGTCGATGACGATGAAGTCGTCGTCGGTGCGTAGCACCTCTTCGAGGTGAAAATCTCCGTGGATGCGGATCCGCAGGCCGCCCAGGCCGCGGCCGATCAGGGTTTTGAAGCGCGCCAGGATTTCGGGCTCCTGGTCGAGCACCAGGCGGGCCATGGCCTGATGGGGATCTCCCTCGCTGAGGTGGCGCCGCAGCAGGCGCATGGTGCGCAGCGCCAGAGTGCGCATGGAGTGGTAACGGGTGCGCTCATAGGAGGTCGAAAAGAGCGCGGGTTCAAAGGGGGTCTCCGGGAGTCCGCTGGCCAGGACGCCGTGCAGCTCGGCGGCGCGCTTGCCGAGCAGGCTGGCCTGCTCCAGAAACGTGCGATCGCTCTCGTTGAGCTCCACCTCATCGGGGTTGAGTTCAATGAGCGTCTGGGCCTGCACGCCGTCGAGCCAGGCGTGCGGTTCCACTTCCCGGGCGGGATCCTGGCGACGGAGATGATCGCAGGCGTGATCCAAAAACCAGGTCAGTCCGTCGGCGCGGTGGGGGATGAAGCGGTGCACGGTGACCAGCGTCGTCGGCTCCCAGCGTCCGCGGTGGTAGTCCAGGTGGCCGGCAAAGGGCGCCACGCCCTGGAAGTCACGCTCCAGCAGAAATTGCCCGACCTCCACATCGACCGAGCGCCCCGATTCCAGGCGGCGAAAGAGTTTGACGACCAGATCTTCGCCAAAGACGGTCGAGGTATGGGTGTGATTGACCTCCAGGATCTTGACCGGCAGCGCGCTGAGGCGCTCCGGGGAGAGATCCTGAAAACGCTCCACCCAGTGCCCTTTAAACGAGCCCTCCTGGCCGTTGATGACCCAGTTCTTGCGCACGTATCCCAGCAGCGCGCTCACAAAGGCGGTGTTGACCGTGGCATCGTAGAGCTCCCCGAGCTCCCGGGTGCGCTCCAGGCGCAGCTGAGTGATGAGGGCATGGGGGGACTGCTGCCGGATACGCTCGGCGCGCTGGTCGGTGCCAAAGGCGATGGGCAGCATGTAGAGCTCATTTTCGCCGTCGAGAAAGTTGGCCTCCAGCAGGCAGATCAGCGTGAGGCCTTCTTCCCAACGCAGCCGGATGCGCTCATGGATGTCGACGCTCTCCAGACGCCGGGCCCGGGGATTGAACCAGGGCTGGCGCTGGAGGTAGGTGGTCAGACGGCGCAAGAAGGGGCCGCGCATCCGCCCCTCAAACACCGAGGACCAGTCTTCGCGGACCTCCAGCGGGCCGCGATCGGTGGTGGGCTCATTGAGGGTGCTCTCATCCAGGGGCCGCTCGCTGAGTCGAAACCAGTAAAAGTCGTAGGGCCCCAGCGAGAGGGCGTAGCGACGGATGCGCTCCTGCTGGATGGGGGGAAATTGCGTGCGCCCCCACAGCTCCACGGGCCAGCGCTCGCCAGCGGCGCTCAGATCCAGATGCACATGCTGGGCGGCGTGCGAGAGGTTGATGACGATCAGGGCATCGTCATCGTCGGTGGTGCGGCGCATCGCCAGCACCCGGTGGTTGGTGCAGGGGATTATGGTGAGCTCCCCGCTGCGCAGCGCGGGGGAGCGCTGGCGGAGCGCGATCAGGCGTTTGATCCAGCGCAAGAGTGAGGCCGGCTGGTTCTCCTGCACCTCCACGTTGGTGGAGAGGTAGTGGTAGCTCGGGTCGGTGATCACCGGCAAAAAGAGGCTCTGGGGGTTGGCGCGTGAGAACCCGCCGTTGCGATCGGCGGACCATTGCATGGGGGTGCGCACGCCGTTGCGATCGCCGAGATGGTAGTTGTCGCCCATGCCGATCTCGTCGCCGTAATAGACGATGGGCGTGCCGGGCAGGGAGAGCAGGAGCGCGTAGAGCAGGCGGATTTTGCGGGAATCGCCGCGCAGCAGGGGGGCCAGTCGGCGGCGAATCCCCAGGTTGACGCGCATGCGCAGCTCCGGAGCAAAGGCCCGGTACATAAAGTCGCGCTCCTCATCGGTGACCATCTCCAGGGTGAGCTCATCGTGGTTGCGCAAAAAGAGCGCCCACTGACAGCCCGGGGGCAGCCGGGGGGTCTGGTCGAGGATGTCGACGATGGGCTGGCGGTCCTCCATCTCCACGGCCATAAAGAGCCGGGGCATCAGCGGAAAGTGAAAGGCCATGTGGCATTCATCCCCCTGCCCGAAGAAGGCCACGGCGTCTTCGGGCCACAGGTTGGCCTCGGCCAGGAGCATGCGATCCTCGTAGCGCTCGTCGACATGCGCGCGCAGGTCGCGCAAAAAGGCGTGGGTCTCGGGCAGCCCCTCGCAGGTGGTGCCCTCGCGCTCGTAGAGGTAGGTGATGGCGTCCAGGCGCAGCCCGTCGATGCCCATCTTCATCCAGAAATCGACGATCTCGAAGACCGCTTTGCGCACCTGCGGATTGTCGAAGTTTAAGTCGGGCTGATGGTCATAGAAGCGATGCCAGAAGTACTGCCCGGCGACCGGATCGTAGGTCCAGTTGGAGTGTTTGACGTCGCTGAAGATGATGCGGGCCTCGCGGTAGCGATCCGGGGTGTCGCTCCACACGTAGAAGTCGCGCTCCACCGAGCCGCGCGGGGCCCGGCGGGCGCGTTGAAACCAGGGGTGCTGGTCGGAGGTGTGGTTGAGCACCAGCTCGGTGATGACTTTGAGCCCGCGGCGGTGGGCTTCGCGCAAAAAGGTCTGGAAGTCGCGCAGAGTCCCGTAGTCCGGGTGCACCTCGGTGTAGCCGGCGATGTCGTAGCCGTCGTCTTTGAGCGGAGAGGGGTAAAAGGGCAGCAGCCACAGGGCGGTGACGCCGAGCTCTTCGAGGTAGTCCAGGCGCTGGGTCAGGCCCGGCAGATCGCCGATACCGTCGCCGTCGCTGTCGTAAAACGAGCGGACGTGGACCTCGTAGATGATGGCATCTTTGTACCAAGGCGTCTCTGGCATCTCTCCCCCGACACGGTCGAAGTCTGCACGGCGCAGGTCGAGCTGATCGTAGACACCGGCGGGAAGGTGAGGAGCCTGGAGCGCGTTGACGCCCCGGTGTCCGCCTCCTAGGTTGAGCCCTGGTAAGGGGGGCGCCCCTGAAACGCAGGCAAGGATCCTTATGGCTATGAGCAAAGCGAGCCGCGACGACGCACTGGTCGTCGGCGTGCTCTACCGGTGGTTGAGCATGGCGGGCATGGCGATGGCGCTGCTGGGGGTGGCGCTGGAGTTTATGCTCACCGGAGTGATTCGCGGGAGCCTGTGGGCCCCCACCGAGCTGATCGGGGCGCTGGGCCGCCTGGAGGTCTCGGCTCTGACCACGCTGGGGGTGTGGCTGCTGGTGAGCGGCCCCTGGCTGGGGCTGGTGATCCTGGGTTGGCGCGGGCTCTCCAGCCGCCGCTGGATGCAGGGGATGCTGGCGCTCTTGGTGCTCCTGGTGGTCGCACTCTCGATTCCGTTGAAGCTGGCGCTGAAGGGGGCCTGATGAGTGCGGTGGCGCTGATTCTGGCGATTTTTGTGACGGGCTTTCTGGCCGGGGGTCTGGGCTCGATGGTGGGGCTTGGCGGCGGAGTTTTTATTGTGCCGGTGCTCTCGCTGGTGCTCGGGGTGGACTTAAAGGCGGCGATTGCGGCCAGTGCGATCTGCGTGGTGCTCAACTCGCTCAACGGCAGCGCGGAGTATCTGCGCCGGGGGCTGGTGCATATCAAGCTGGCGCTGCTGCTGCAGATCTCCACGGCGATGGCCGCGATCTTGGGCGGCATCCTGGTGGTGTACTCGCCGGTGCAGACCCTGAAGCTGGTGTTTGCCGGGACGCTGGCGCTGGTGATCGCCGCGCTGGTCGGGGCTCCGGGAGAAGCCGAGCTGGTGGCCCCGGGCAGCGGCAAAGACCCCTTCGGGATGGCCACCGAGTTTGATGAGCCCGGCAGCGCCGCGCCGCGCGGGTATGTGCCCCAGCGCGTGAAGCGCGGCATCGCGTTGAGCTGGCTGGCCGGGCTCTCCTCCGGGATGCTGGGCATCGGCGGCGGAGCGGTGCAGGTGCCGATGATGAGCGCGATGATGCGCGTACCGCTGCGCGCGGCCGCTGCAACCTCGACCTTTATGGTGGGCACCACCGCCTCGGTCAGCGCGCTGATTCTGGCGATGGCCGGGGTGGTCGATGTGGCCGTGACCGTGCCGGCGATGGCCGGGGTGATGTTCGGCTCCAACCTGGGCGCGCGCCTGGGGGCGAAGGTCTCCTCCGGGGCGCTGCGCCGGGTGCTCATCGCCACCTTGAGCGTGCTCACCGTGGCGATGGCCCTGGAGGGACTGGGGCTGGTGCAGCTGCGCTGAACTCGCCGGGCGCGTTCAGCGGGGGTGCGCGTCTAAAAAGGTTGCCAGCGCGTCGGCAAAGCCCTGGGAGAGCTCCAGAGTCATCTCGCGGGCGTCGATAAAGGGGTTCATCACGCTGAGGCGGATGACCGTGAGGCGATCCACGTCGCGCTCCAGCTCCCAGCGCTCCAGGTGTCGGTTGAGCAGGGCGCCGTAGGCGTCGAGGGTCAGGGTGGTTTTGGAGACGAAGAAGTCTCCGGGGCCACCGGGGCCAAAGCGCTCAAAGATCGCTTCGCTGCGGGCGTTGACCCGGCTCAGAGACTCGCCAGGGTGCGCCACGCAGAAGGCCAACAGGTTGGAGGTCGCCGGGAGCAGGCGCACCGGGTGGGCGGTGGCGCTCAGGCGCTCCTCCAGGCGAGCACGGGCCTGGAGGGTGCGGCGCAGGATGCGGCCGTAGCCCTGGGCGTCGAGCCCGATGGTGCGGGCGGTCAGCCAGGTGGCGACGGCGCCGGCGGCCGAGCGGGAGCCCTCGATGGTCTGGGGGCCGGGGTCTGCGATCTCGTCAAATGCCAAATAGGGGGCGTCGACCTGGTGGGCGGCGTACTCCCGCTGCTCCCGGGCGATGAAGGCCCCGCTGGCGTAGGGCACATAGCCCAGCTTATGCGGGTCGAGTGTGACGGAGTTGGCCCGGTGAATGGCCTGCAGCGCCTGGCAGACCCCGGGGTTGAGCACGCAGTCGGGCTGGTCGGCGCAGACGTTGGCGGCGAAGAAGCCCCCGTAGGCCGCGTCGACATGGTGCCAGATGTGTTCGCCGAGCTCCCGGGCGCGGCGGTCCAGAAGGTCCTGGACCTGGTCGACCCGGTCAAAGGCGCCGAGCTCGGTGGTGCCGGCCACCGAGACCACCATCAGCACCGGGCGGCCGGCGGCGCGGGCCTGATTCAGGCGCGCTTCGAGGTGGGGCAGCGAGAGCGTGCCCTCCTCATTGAGGCGCACCGCCCAGAGCGCCTCGCGGCCCAGCCCCAGCAGCTCCACTCCCTTGACCCAGGAGTAGTGCTTGTGTTCGCCGACCAGGATCACCGGACCCCGGTAGGGCTCCTCAAAGCAGCGCTCCAGCTGGCCGGCCAGCATAAAGGGGTTGGCGGCCAGCAGATCCCCTTCCATCAGCTCCCGAAGTCCCGGGTCGTCGTCGGGCTCGGGGCAGGTCTCGCCAAGCTCGTCGTAGACGCTCCAGCCCAGGTGGGCGGCCTCCACCAGACCCAGGGTGGGGAGGGTGCCGCAGGCCCGGGCGCGGGCCCCCCGGGAGAGAAAGCGGTAGAGGCGGCTGCGGGCCCGGGTCATCGCCTCGAAGTTGGCCACGGTGCCCCCGCTGGTGAAGTGCCCCCGGGCCTGCTCGGGGGCCATGGCGAACATGGCGGCCAGCGCCCCAATCGCCTCGCTCTCCAGGCGCACGCCCACCCGCGAGGATTCGCCGGAGATGTTGTTGGGGTTATGCAGCAGGGTGAGCACGTGGCCGACCATCGCCGGCATGGAGGTTTCGGAGAACATATGCCCGATGTAGCGGGGGCTGTACTTGGGGACCTCCGACTCAAAGCGGCCCAGCAGGTTCAGGAGCTCGCGCCCAAAGCGTCGTCGGCGCTCCTGAAAGTCGGCCGAGCGGCGGTCGGCCTGGGAGATGGCGCGCCCGTCATCGGGGTAGACCTCCCGGCGCCAGCGCACGTAGCTCTCGAAGACCTGATTGATGACCTGGCGCAGCCACTCGGCGTTTTCGGCCTGGGGGCCCAGAAAGAAGCTTTTGAGCGCGATGTCGCGCGGGGAGCAGGTCGCGTCGTCGGTGGGCGGCACGGGGGCGGGGAGTTCGGTGCTCATGCGGGGCCTCGGGATGGGCGAGGGGATCTGGCCAGGAAGGTCGCGTGGAAGGTGGCCCCGGCGCTCAGGGCCAGGGCGATGAGGGCGCCGGCCAGGGCGGCCCGCGTCTCCCAGCCGCCGGGGATAAAGGAGGGCCACGCTCCGGTCAATGGTACCAGGGTCAGCAGGAGCGCGGCCATCGCCTGGCCCCAGAGCCGCGGGGAAGCGGCCGGGGCCAGGCCCCGGCGTGTGGCGAGGGTGATCAGGGTCAGGGTCAGCGCCCCGGCAAAGGCCACGTGTAAAAAGAGCAGACGCAGGCCATTGACCTGTCCCCAGGCCGCGACCGGGGGGCTGGCGAGCGCGGCCAGCATCGTGGCGCTCAGGAGCAGGAGGGCCAGGGGTGAGCGAAGCACCGGGGGCAGGGGGCGCCCCATCGGCGCGGCCAGGGCGATGAGGCCCGCGGCGCTCAGGGCGGCGGCCAGGTGCCCGATGACGCGGACCAGAGGGGGGAGCGCGGCCGGCGGCATACCGGCCAAAAAGAGGAGCGGAGCGCCGGCGGCCAGCAGTCCGAGCGCGCCCCGCTCAAAGGGGCGTGGTGTCGCCGGGAGCTCCGCCCGCAGCAGCGCCAGCGCGCCGCCCAAAAGCCAGCCGATGCCGAAGAGGTCGACGAAAAAATGCACGGCCAGCTGCTGAGAGAGCACCGTGCCGCGGCCGGTGATCATCTGCGCGGCCAGGGCCCAGGCCCCGGCCGAGGAGACGACCAGGGCCAGCGTCGCCACCGAGAATATTCGGAGCGCCGGGTGGCCGGTGCCGGCTGCGCGGGCCCGCCACAGCGCGCGCCAGACAAGGGCTGCGAAGACGTACCACACCCCCATCGCCAGCCCGCTCAGGGCCGCGGCAATGGGGATCTTCGCCTCACCGATGGCCGCCGCCCGGTAGCCATAAAGCGCAAAGGCCGGCGTGCTCAGCAGCGCCAGGGCCCAGGCCCCCCACCCGGTGGCCAGGGTCGCGCGTAGGGGGAGCTGCAAGCCCAGCGCGGGGGCGCGGGCGGTGATGAGCGCGATCAGCGCGGGCGTGGCCCAGCCCATCAGCATCAGGTGGGAGTGGGCGTGGCGCAGATCGCCGGCCTGCAAGGGCCCGAAATCCGCGCGGACGATGCCGAAGCGGAAGAGGGCTCCCAGGGCCGCGGCCAGCACAAAGGCCCAGGCGCTGGCGATGAAGAGTCGCCGCGCAGCTCGGAGCTGGTCGGGAGGCAGAACCGGCGGGTTTTGGGGGGAGGCTGAGTCCATGGAAGCTCGGTGTGCGGGGAGGGCGGGTGCCGAGCGTGTGGTCTGCAATGGGTGTGCCGAGGGAGGGTCGAAGCGTGGATGTGGCGGGTTGGGGTGGGGGCGTTGGGGGAGGCAGGAGGTGTGAGAAGCATTCAGGAGGCGCAATGTTTGTGCGGGGCGTGTTTAGTCTGCATAAATTGCGCGATCTCCATCCCAATTGCCGACCGAGAGACAGCCCAAGTTCAGAACTCATGCGGGTGAGCGCAAATTCTCCCAGGCCAGTAGAAGGGACCCAGAGACTGAGAAACATCACACTCGCCCTAGAACGATTGGAAGTCGATCTCCACCCGCGCGGGCCCACCGAGCAGCCGCGCTCGGCAGGCCGCCAGCTCGCGCTCAAGACGCGCATCGAGGGCGCTGACGTCCATCCGCTTATGGATCACGGTGTAGGTGAGTGCGTCCCGGTAGCGCAGCAACAAGGGAAGCGCTTCCAGCCACGCCCCGGGCAGCTCGCGGTGTCGGCGGTAGCCTCGCAGCAGGCGGCCGGTGAACGATCGGGCAAAGTCGCGCTGCTCGGCGACGTCCCCTTCCTGGGACCACCAGCATGGCGAGTAGAGGGCGGTGGCGATGTCGTTGGCAAACCAGTGGTAGCAGGCGTCGTCGAAGTCAAAGAGGGTGATGCGGCCCCGGTCGACGAAGAAGTTGCCGATATGGAAATCGTTGTGCACCAGACCGAAATCAGCGTCGTCGGCCGGGAGCGCGCTAAGCGCATGAAAGATCGCGTGGCAGGCCTCGATCACCGCCTCATCGGCCGGGGCGAGGTAGCGCTCCGGTCCCATCAAATCATCCTCATCCCACCGCGGGCGCCGGGGCTGGCCGGCCGGCACCTGATAGTCACGCGCGCTCAGGTGCAGAAGCGCCAACGTTTCTCCCCAGGTCTCAAAAAGCGCAGCGTTCCAGACCTCTGCATCGCGGGAGTCGACGGCTTTGCCCGGCGCCAGCTCAAAGGCCATCGCCCAGTAGCGGGTGCCATCAACGACGAGCTCTTCGATGAGGTCGTCCTCGTGCCAGGGCAAGGGTCGTGCGACGGGGACACCACGCTCAGCCAGGTCAAGCACCCAGGCCGCCTCGGCCTGAAGCTGCCCACGAGAGCGGTGAGAGGGCTCGGTCAGGCGCAGGATACGGGCGGCAGGCTCCCGGGGCGCACCGGCGACGAAACTCTGGCGGAACACGATGTTCTCGAAGCCGCGAATGAACGCGATGGTGTCCGCGGCCACATTCAGATGCTGCGCGATGTGCTGGCGAATGGCGGGTTCGTCAAAATTCATGTGTTTTGCGAATGGGAGTGGGTCTGGGGGATGGCGTGTAAGTTGCCGAGGCTAGCATCGCGGATGGCGGGGCTCAAAACGCGATCTGCAGACGTACGAGAGACGGTCCAAGTGCAGTGTTTATGCGGGGGGGGCCGGTTTGCGTCGATGCGCGTATTTGGGGAGCTTTCATCCGCGAAGGTAAGCTGCAGATGTGCAACGCGAGGCGTCGACGCCACGCCACATCGAGCTGACTTGACATAGGATGCTCCGGATAGCTAGAAATGGGTATTTCATCGTGTGGTTTGAGGGATTCTTTTCGCGTTTGTTGCGCGCATAATTTTATTTTTTGGGGAGGAAGACATGATACGTCAGGCCCGACAGTCGGTGGTTTTGTGGATGTATGGTGTGCTGGTGGGCGTTCTCGCGTTGGCTTCGCTGTCCTGCGGAAAAGACGCGCCCGAGCCGGAGGCGCCGATCATCGTCATTGAAGACGAAGATACGGGGCCGGATTCGGATCTCGACACGGGTCAGCCGGATGTGGACGATTCAGGACCTGATGTGGTGGAGGTCGATTGCGATCATCCCACGAACCTCATGCATGAAGAGTGCGTACCGCAATTTTGCGACATGATCGCCGAAGCCCCGGACGAGGAGGGGCCGTGCACGGTCAACGAAGACTGCGCCCTGGGGCAAATATGCTCGGCTGGTGTTGAGTATCCCCACGAACGACGCTGCCGTCGGATTTGCCTGAAAGATACCTGTGAGAGTAGCTGCGGAGAGGACATGTTCTGCAACGTGGCGCATTGGAGGGGGGAATCCGAAGTTCTGCCCAATGGAGAGGAGCTGGGTATTTGCTCGTCTGTTCCACCGCAAGATGATTTTGGAACATGTAGATCGGAGAACAACTGCACCATCGGGAGTATGTGTATGCTTTATAATCATCCTGACATTGGGCAGTGCCAGCCCTTATGCGATCCAGCGCGGCCAACGTGTTCCATCGCCTCGCAGGAGGGGATATGCGTCGAATTCTCCTCCAGGGAGAGTGCCGGGACATGCCTTCTTCTCTGTGATGACACTTCGGACTGTCCCTCACCGGCAATCTGCAAAGACGGCGTGCTTAATAACACGGGACTATGCCTGGCTCCCGAGGTGGCCAACGAGCCCTGCCAGCCAACCACCTGCGCCGCCGAAGGTGCGCAATGCGGCACGATCGAGACCTGCGGCGAAACCCTGTCGTGCGGCGAGTGCTCGGAAGGGGAGAGCTGCAACGCCGAGAATCGTTGTGAATGTGCGCCGAATACCTGCGAAGAGCTGGGCGCGGAGTGCGGAACGATCGACGATGGCTGCGGTGGCGAGCTCGACTGTGGAGGCTGCCCCGGCTTTGAAACGTGTGGTGAGGCGGGTACCCCGGAGGCGAATCTCTGCCAGGCCTGCGTTGCGTTAACCTGCGAGGGTGTCGGCGCGCAGTGTGGGACGATCGACGATGGATGCGGCGGCGAACTCGACTGCGGGGGATGTGACCCCGGCGAGGCCTGCGCTGAGGCGGGCAGCGTACAAGCCAACCAATGCGTGTGCGCCCCATCGGTCACCTGTGAGAGCGCCGGGGTGGTCTGCGGCAGCGTCGATGACGGCTGCGGAAACACGCTGGAGTGCGAGGAATGCCCGGCCTTTGAAACCTGCGGTGGCGGTGGCGAGCCCGAGGTGTGCGGGTGCACGCCTACGACGTGCCAGGAGCAGGGGATCTCGTGCGGCAGCATCCAGGATGGCTGTGGCAATACCCTCAATTGTGGGGGATGCCCCGGGGGCTACTGCGACGGTGGCCAATGCGAAAGCGGTTGTGACCCCGTGCGGCAGTTGGGCTGCCCGGCCTCCGATGAGCGCTGCGGGTGGCAAGGGAGTGTTTATGGCTACGGTTGTGTGCCCCTTGTGGCAAGTCCCACTCCCGATGGGTTTATCTGTGAGTCAGGCGAATGCGCCGCCGGTAGCTCGTGTGAGGTCCTGTACTCCGATTCGATTTGCCGCTCGTACTGCAATGAGGACTGGGATTGCCCGGGATTCGGTAGTCGGTGCGTGAATTTAACGTCGTATGGCAGTGAACCAAAGTACTGCACCCAGGGCTGTGATCCCGTCGATCAAACCGGCTGTTTGGATGGTCTGGATTGCCTGGTGCTCAACCTACCGGAACACACGGAGGTCGCCATCTGCGAGAGGGCGGGCTCCAGAGCCGAAGGTGATTTTTGTTTCAGCGCTGATGACTGCGGGGCTGGCCTGACCTGTGTGAGCAATCAGTGCCGGATCCTCTGCGACCGCTTTACCTCATGTGCCGACGGTGGGTTCTGCAACGAGGTCGAGGGCTGGGACGATTATGGCGTTTGCGGGTGAGTGTGGCGCGTGTGTTGGAGGCGCCGCGGTAGTCCTGGCAGCGCCGTGAGCTCGTCGGCGCGCGGAGACGTAAACCTACGATCGCAAAAGAGCGGCGCCTCGGTCCGGGGCGCCGCTCTTTTATGCGATAGGATGCGCGGTGGCGTCGGGCTCAGAGAAGGGACTCAATCGCCGCGATCACCTCCGGCGCGTCCGGCTGGACCGAGGGCGCGAAGCGAAAGCGCACCTCCCCCTCCCGATCCACCAGAAATTTCTCAAAGTTCCAGCTGATGTTCTCGCCGCCGCCGGCCTCGCTGTTGATGAGGAACTGGTAGAGGGGGCTGCGCCCGCCGCCGTTGACCTCCTGCTTGTTGAGGAGCGGAAAGTCCACGCCGTAGGTCACCGCGCAGAAGCTCTCGATCTCTTCGGCTGTGCCGGGCTCCTGGCCCAGAAACTGGTTGCAGGGGGCTCCCACGATCTCAAATCCCCGGTCGTGAAAGCGCTCGCGAATCTTCACCAGCGTCTCGTACTGCGGGGTGAGCCCGCAGCGGCTGGCGACGTTTACGAAGAGCACGACCTTGCCCCGGTAGGCTTCCGTCGGCAGGGGGGCGCCGTGCAGCCCGACAAGCTCGGCCTCCTCCAGCGAGGCCGGTCCGGGGCCCTCGGGGGGCTTGCCGAATTTGACTCGGGTGACGGCGTCGTTGGCTTTTTTGGCGATTTTTTTCAGCATCGGGGCTCCTGTTTCAAAACGTTCAGGCCGGGAGAAAAGGGGCGGTAGGTCGAGACGAGCGAGAGTAGCATTATGAGAATCATGATGTCGCTCGGGTTGTGCGGGATAGGATTGAGGAGACCTGCGGTCGGTTTCAAAATGGGGTGGGGGAGGTGACCGTGGGTCAGTTTGGGAGGTGACCGTGGGTCGTCTGAAGTGCGCGAAGATAGAGGCTGAGAGGTGACCGTGGGTCTGCTTTGGAGGTGACCGTGGGTCAGTTTGAGAGGTGACCGTGGGTCGGTTTGGGAGGTGACCGTGGGTCAGTTTGGGAGGTGACCGTGGGTCGTGTGAAGTGCGCGAAGATAGAGGCTGAGAGGTGACCGTGGGTCAGTTTGAGAGGTGACCGTGGGTCACTAAAAAGCTCGTTGCACGCAGAGACACACGCTCAGGCTTTCATTGCCGCAAACCCCATCTCGCGAACACGTCCTCAGCAGGATTCTCGACATCGCTAAAGAGCTCGTCGAGGTCGTTAAGGACCAGGGGCAAGTAGGTGTCAAAGGTAGCGCGTTCGTTCTGATAGCTCTGGTTTTCACGAATCCGAACGGCACCGAGCGCAGACACATTGCTAAAAAAGCGCCGTTGCAGATAGGCGGCGACTTGTAGGTACTCCATCTCCTTTTCTGTGCTCGTGTGGTGTTGCGCTGACTTCCAGTCCGACTGGCGCATGTCTGTAACGATGCGAAAGATATCCAGGGCGTGATGGCGACCGCCGTCTGGATTTGTATCGGAGATGTCGTGCCGGTCTTTGAAGGCGTGAAGTTTCAAAACCAGATAGTTGAGACTTGAAGGGATCTGGACTTCAGCAGGAGCGGTGCTCTGGAGCCCCGAGCTGACATCGAGGGTTATTGGAGAGATGTGGATACCCGCGGCTTCTCGAGTCAAATACGCGTGAATCTTCTTTGTTTGTTTCGGCCGTATTCGAAAGGCGGTGATTTTAACGTCATTGAGGCGGTCCTCATGCGGGGGCGAAGCGAGAAGATCCACCTTAACGGTCTGGCGATGACCTCCCACGGTCAGCTCGTGTTCGAACTGCATGTAGTTCACGACTGCGGTGAAACCGAGGCTTTTTAGAATGTCGCGTAGATCCTTCATTTGAGTCGGGTCGATGATGACCTCGGCCGACAGCAAGAGGTCGAGATCCTCGGTGGAGCGCGAGGGAAGGACCCTTTCGTAACGGGGAGAGCGCGGGCCGGTCATAAAGGTGTCTCTTAATCACAAGCCCATGCCGCCCCCGAGAATGAAGGGAACGGCCGCCTGATCAAGGTGTCGTTTCAAGACGATGAGCTGCTGAAAGAGTGCGTCAAAAACGGTCATCAAAGCGCTCCAGGATAGAGTATTTGATCTGGCCGGCGATCTGGCGCTCTCGTTTGTCGAGTTGAGAGAGTGCCAGGCAGGACTCGATGGGGGAGGCCAGTTTGTCCCTTCGATCGAAGTAGACGTAGGCGTCGTCGGTCTGCTGGAGGATGACGTTGTAGAAGCGTTGGCTCTCAAACTCCTGCAAAGGGTTGTTCGTTGAGAGATGCTTGGGGGTAAAGACCTTTCCTAGCGCGGGTGAGGTGGTCGCAACGTAGGCGGGGGCGGAGCTTTCGCCGCTCCACATCCACCCCTCCTCGCCGAGCGCCATATTGAAAATTTTGCGCTGAGCGGAGATGTCATCGGGCAGCTTGAGCTTCCATTCCTCACGGACTCGGGGGGGGCGATATCCGTCTATGAGGTTCTGCATCAGCTCCTGGGCCTGGAGAACCCGGATGGCTCCGAATTCTTTCTCGATGAGGATGTCGTCCGCGAGGCCTTTGAGCACCTTGGAGAGGGTGGAGAGGCTGATGCCGCCGCCAAGTTCCTGGATGCTCTCGTAGATTTCGTTCACCTGCTCGAAGGTGCGATTTTTGCGCAGCAGAAAACGACCGACGATGGAGCTGTTGTAGGTGTAAATCTTCTTGATATCGCGAGACGTGGGATAGGCGTTGGGCCGATCGACGCGTATCGCGACAAAGTCCGGGCTCTGGATGAAGAAGTTGCCATTGAGGTCAAATGCGCTCACGTCCGCGCGCTCAAGCTGCTCGACGATTCCCGGCGAGAGGTAGGGCAGGAGCAGGGCCGGTAGGGTTTCCGGGGATTCGCCCCCCCCTGGATACTGAGTTCGCTCCATGGCCTGCATCATGGAGCGGGGGGTCGCGGATGACTTCAACTCTCCCATGAACGAGAGCGTTCTTCCTCGCCATTGAAGGGTGAAGACCACGTCGGCGGTGGACTCGCCAGCTATCGTTGGCTCGAAGGTAAAGTCTTCCACGCGTAGTGGCGCGTACATATCGCGGGAGTTCGACCAGGTGTCTTGGAGAATCTGTTGGAACTGAAGTTCTTTCATCGTCGGCTCCCTGGGGGGGATCTTTCGCGGAGAAAATGCGGCATGTACGAAAATAGAGCCTGAATCTGATGCTGGCAATGTTATTTTCGTATATAAGGGACTTTCTCGCGTGAGAAAATGCGACATATACGAAAACAAAAAGAGCGTTCAGCAGCTACTTATTCCTGTCAGGCGCTCACCTGGCACGATGTTTTCGTGTATACGAAGTTTTCTCGCGCGAGAAAGATCCCCATACACGAAAATTACATCCACGGTGCCTCTGTGTGGGGCCCCGCATCGGCTCAGAAAAGTAGCCTGACCGAACCCTCCTCCCCCTTGACACCCCACCGCTTCACCGGGCTACCTTAGCGCTCACGCACACCAGATCCGTCAGCTCCATGTCGTACCGTCGTAGGGGGATCTGCGTTTCGTCCGGGGCGCTTTGCTGCAGGTGCAGCGAGGCATTCATTGATGTGACGCGCGGCTGCTTGAGGGCGCCGTTGTCGTCGACGCATGGAGAAACGACATGGAAAACGCAGACTTTATGAACCTTCGCCGCATGCCGACGGGGCGCTACGCCCGCGCGCTTCGCCTGATGCGCGCTCGGGTCAAGGACGCCTCGCTCCCCGGCCTGGAGGAGCGCCTTGAGCAGGCGCTCAAGCTCTCCGAGCACACGCTGGCCCTGGAGTTGTCATGGTCCACGGCCCGGGCCAACGTCACCAAAGCCCGCGGTCAGGCGGCGCTTATCGACAACCAGATCGATGCGCAGCTCTCCGCGCTGGAGGGCAGCATCAAGGCCCAGATGGTCGGCGATGAGGGAGCGCCGGAGGTGGAGATGGCCCGCGAGCTTCATCGCACCTTCTTTGGTCAGGGCGTCGCCGCCATCACCCAGCAGGCCTTCGAGGTGCAGGAGGGGCAGATCGACGCCATGCTCGTCAGGCTCGACGAGCGCTTTTCCCAACACGTCGACGCGCTGGGCCTCGGCCGGGCCGTGGAGCGTCTGCGGCGGCTGACTGGCGAGTTTAAGGCGGAGCTCGACCGCGACCGGGATCCCGGCGTGAGTTTTGACCAGGTGCGGGCTGCGCGCCATCAGCTCCATGAGGTCACCTGCAGCGTGCTCATCGGCATTCTCTACCACCTCGACGCTGGCGACGCGTCCAGCGCCGCGCTGCGTGCGCGGATCCTGGAGCCGCTCCTCGACCAGCAGGAGCGCGTCGCCCAGGCCTACAGCCGTCACCGTTCGCCGACCGACGTCAACCCGGAGACTGGCGAGGAGATTGTGGAGGGAGCGGAGCCCGGAGCCGGGGAGGCGGAGCCGCAGCCGGAGCCGACGATGGCCTGATCCCCCGCGCACGACCACCTCGCCAGAGCGACGACACCTCGCCAGAGCGACGACACCTCGCCAGCCACGCGCGTTCCTGCCCCCGGACGACGTGGCTGGCGATTTTTTTAATCAGGGGGAGTGGGGCTGGCGGTGGGGTGTCGGGTCGGCTGGGAGGGTCGGTGATTTTGGGAAAAGCACTTCGACCCTCAGCGAAACCGGTCAGCGACCGGCGTGGGGGGGAGGTGAGTGTGACAGGATGGCACATGTTCACCGGTTTAGGGGGAGGTAAGTGTGACAGGTTGGCGCAAGTGGACCGGTTTAGGGGGGAGGTGAGTGTGACAGGATGGCACACAAGGACCGGTTTAGGGGGAGGTGAGGGCGAGGAAAATGGGTGGAGGACCGGTTTAGGGGGGAGGTCAGGAGGGTGGGAGCGGGAAAGACCGACCGAGAGAAGAACCAGGAGCAGTGTTTACGACGAAAAAACCGACCGAGAGAAGGACCAGGAGCAGTGTTTATGCGGGTGGGGGCGATTTTGCTGAAAAGATGCTCAGGTCGTTTTTTGCGCTTCACGAGAGCCCCCGAAGTGAATCGGGCATTGAACGTTCGACTGAGGGAAGACGCCCCTTCCTCGCCGCTCACCGCACCTCGTCATCACCTCCCTCCTACTCCCCCCCAAACTCCACACTGCCCGCCACCACCTCCATCGGGAAAGACCGACCGAGAGAAGGACCAGGAGCAGTGTTTATGCGGGTGGGGGCGCTTTTGCTGAAAAGATGCTCAGGTTGTTTTTTGCGCTTCACGAGAGCCTCCGAAGTGAATCGGGCATTGATCGTTCGACTGAGGGAAGACGCCCCTTCCTCGCCACTCACCGCACCTCGTCATCACCTCCCTCCTACTCCCCCCCAAACTCCACACTGCCCCCCACCACCCCCATCGCTCGCGCTCCCACTTCCAGGATCGCGGCGCCGGCCGGGTAGAGGTTCAGGTCGAGCACGGCGCCGTGCTTAAGCGCATCCATGCGGGCGGAGGTCTCCTCGACGTCACTGGGGATGTAATCGTGGTAGTCCGCGAGGTGGTCCAGAAAGCCCGTGACTTCGCCGCGGGCGAACACCGCGTTGAGGTGGTCGGCGGAGGCGAAGGGAGCGCCCAGGGGGGAGGTCTTGGGGGAGAGGGGCGGGGCGGCGCGTTGGCCGCGGAGGTAGGCGGCGACCTCGTTTTCGCTGAGCGCGTTGGTGGCGAAGATGAGGAGCTGGCCGTGGCGGTAGATGGTGATGGGGAGGAGGGCGTGTTTGACCAGGGTGATATCGGGGGCGTCAGTGCCGTCGCTCTGGCGCAGCGGGCGCTCTTTGAGGTTGATGAAGGGGCGTTCGCTGATGAGGCGGAGCATGCGGGTGTGCAGCGCCTCGAGTTTTTGGGCGTCGACGAACTGGATGATGGCCAGGGCGCGCAGCTCTTTGAGGGCGGTCATGAAGCCCAGAATACCCTCGACGGGTTCGTCGCCGCGGTAGACAAAAAGGCCCAGCTGGCCGCTGAGGTTGTCGATGAGGTCTTCTTTGATGTCGAGGTGGTAGTCGGTGATTTCGCGCACCGACTCAAAGAGCTCGTCGAGGCGCCGGCGGTCTTCCTCGGTGAGATCTTCGCGGCTGTACCGCCAGAGGTCGTCGGGGCGCATCGAGGTGCGGGCGGCGAGCAGGGTCTCGTCGGTGGCGAAGCGGGCCCAGGGGAGGGTGTGTTCGGCGACGGAGAGGGGGGAGGTGCCGGCTTCACCAGATGCTGACGTATTGGCGCCTATCCAGAGACGCCAGCGCAGGATGTCGTTTTGGATGCTCAGGGTGGTGCCGATGCCGGTCGTTTCTTTAAAAAATGCGTCGAAGGCCTCGGTGCCCTCCTCGGGGACAAAGGCGGACCACAGGGAGTTCCTGGCGAGCGCGGGGGTGGCCGGGAGAAAGAGTCCGAAGAGGCTTTGGGCCAGGGCTTCTTTCTCAAAATGTTGGTAGGCGGCGAGTTTGGAGAGGGGGGCGTCGCCGGGTCCCTTGAGGAAGTTTGCGAGGATGGTGGTGGGGATGCGCTCGGCGTTGGGGTCCGCCAGGTTGGCGGTGGAGGTGGCGCAGGCCGAGCCTTTGCGGTGCGTCCAGGCGAAGGACTCGCCATAGGCGTGGATGGTGTGATCTGCGACGCGTTCTTCGCGGTGGCCGGCGGCGGGGGAGGGCTCGAGGGCGGGGCCGACGGTGTCGATCATAAAGACGTCGAATTTCGGGGCGTCGCTGACCGGGGCGCAGAGGATGGGGGCGCCCTGGACCATGCCGCCGAAGAGCGCGCCGTCGAGCTTGAGGCCGCGGGCGGCCCAGGCCTCGGGGTCGGTGGGGTCGAAGGAGGCGTGTTCGGTGAAGGAGGCCGCGAGTTCTTGGAGGCGGACCTGCTGGCGGCGCCGGGTGGGGACGTCGAGGGCCTCGGAGTTGAGGGAGGCGTCGATGGCGAGGAGCGCCTGGCCGAGGTTGGGGACGACAAACGCGGCTTCGGTGTCGGCCGGAAAGTAGCTGGCGAGTTTAGCGGCACCCGAGTTGGATTTGCAGCCGGAGTCACAGCCGAAGGCGGTGAGGAGGGTCAGCGCGGTGAGGAGGGTGAGGAGTGAAGAGGTCGGGGAGGTTGGCATGTGCATACGTCAGATCCGCCGATTGAGTTGGCGCCGAAATTAGAAGCCCCGGGTCCGGCAGGAGGCCGGTGATATGGGAAGGGATGGCGAGCGTAGAGGGCCCCATTCTGACCTGCAAGCGGGGATCGATGGGGGAGGAAGGCCGCTCCAGACAAACTGTCCGCCCGGTTTCTGGGGCTGGAGGGTCCGGGCTCGCCGCTGCGGACATTGCTTCTGGGATAAATCCCCTATCTCCCTTAGGTTTTGGGCCTCGGGGCTCGGTGCGGGCGAGCCTGACGACGTGGACGAAGGGACTTACGAGAACATCCCGGCGAGGCTTCGTCGTCTCGGCACACCCGCGTGAACAGTGACCTGGCCCCTGCGTTGGCGTTTTCTTTTCGGAGTAACAAAGTCGTTATGAGCAAACTGACCCTCAACCGCCCGGTCTCGATAGGTTCCCTGGCACTCATCGCAATGTTCCTTCTCATTGGTGTGGTCGCTCCAGAAGCAGCGGAGCGAACCTTTAACGTCATTCAATCCGAAATCCTGAGCCGCTTTGGCTGGTTTTATATCCTTTCCGTCACGTTCTTTTTGGTGTTTGTACTCCACCTGGGGCTGAGTCGTTTTGGTAAGATAAAGTTGGGGCCTGACGATAGCGTGCCCGATTTTCCTTTTCTGTCCTGGGTGGCCATGCTCTTTGCCGCCGGGATGGGCATTGGGCTGATGTTTTTTGCTGTCGGCGAACCGCTTACCCACTTTGCCTTACCTCCCGAGGCTGCTCCTTTTTCGGTGGCCGCGCAGCGGGAAGCGATGACCGCCACGTTCGTTCATTGGGGGATCCACGCCTGGGCCATCTATGCGGTGGTCGGTCTCTCGCTGGGCTACTTTAGCTATCGCTACAATCTCCCGCTGACCATTCGCTCCGGGCTCTATCCGATCTTTAAAGAGCGCATCGAGGGGGCTATCGGCAATCTGGTCGATATTTTTGCGATTGTGGGCACCCTCTTTGGCATCGCGACCTCCCTGGGATTTGGCGTTCTCCAGATCAACTCGGGCCTCCATGTGCTGGTCGGGATACCCGTATCCATTTTTGTCCAGGTCGCCCTGATCGCCTCGATCACAGCGGTGGCCACGCTATCGGTGGTCACCGGTCTCGGTCGGGGAGTGCGCCGGTTAAGTGAGCTCAACCTGATCCTGGCCGTGAGCCTGATGATCTTTGTGCTTACCCTGGGGCCCACGTCTCATCTGATGAATGCCTTTGTGCAGAATCTGGGCATTTATCTCGATCAGTTTTTGCGCAAATCGCTCAATATCTATGCGTATGAACCCCGGAAGTGGATCAACTCCTGGACGCTTTTTTACTGGGCCTGGTGGATTTCCTGGTCTCCCTTTGTCGGGATGTTTTTGGCGCGGGTGTCCCGGGGGCGCACGGTTCGCGAATTCGTGTTTGCGATTCTCTTCATTCCGGCAGGATTCACGTTTCTGTGGATGACCGTCTTTGGCAATTCCGCCATCCTCATCGATCGTACAGAAGCGCAGGGAGCGCTCTCCCGGGCGGTGCTGGAAGACGTCTCCGTGGGGTTGTTTCGGTTCTTTGAATACCTGCCCTTTTCCACGGTTACGGCGACCCTTGCGGTGGCGCTGATCGTCGTCTTCTTCGTGACCTCCTCGGACTCCGGAGCGCTGGTCGTCGATACGATCGCCGCCGGCGGAGAAACGAACACCTGGAAGGGGCAGCGGATCTTTTGGTGTGCCTTAGCCGGGCTCATCGCTGCGATCTTGCTCTACACCGGGGGGCTCGCCGCGCTGCAGGCCGCAACGATCGCCGGGGCCTTGCCCTTTGCCATTGTGATGATCCTGCTGTGCTGGGGGCTCTACCGAGGCATGAGCGCGGATCTGGCGAGCGAAAAGAGCACCCGCAACATCCCCCTGGCGACTCCCGGGGTGGGGCTCACCTGGCAGCGCCGTCTCAGCAGGCTCCTGTCGACGCCGACCCCCAAAGAGGTCGATGGCTATATCTATGACACCGTTGTCGTCGCCCTGCGGGAGCTGGCCGACGAGTTTATGAGTCAGGGATACGCTGCCCGCTTTGTCGCCGATGACGAGGAGCCGGGGGTTCGCCTGATCGTCCCGGCCCATGAGATTCGCGACTTTATCTACGGCGTTCAGCACTCCAGCCGGCGCCTCCCCTCCTTCACGGTCGACACCCTGGTGCAGGGCGAGTTGCTGCACGAAGCGCGAACCTTCTTCAGCGACGGCAGTCAGGGCTACGATGTCATGGGGATGTCGAAGGCACAGATCATTGCCGATGTGTTGATTCAGTTTGAACGCTATCAGGCGCAGGTCCAGTCCCCGAAGACGTCGCTCTATGTGAGCGCTCCGGAACACCGGTGAGTGTCGCCGGGTAGGGTGCCGCGCTCCCCGGTTTTGGGGGAGCGTGGCTGTTCCGGGGGGAGCTCGGTGAGGGAGGTTGCCGAGTGGGGGAGGTTGCCGAGAGAAGGACCATATCCACATCTTGACCGCGCAGGGTCAGCGGAAGGGTGGCCGCCTGGATCGCGGTCATCTGCCGGTACCCGAGCTGGTCGAGGGTCTCCAGCCAGTGCGCTTCGATGGGGAGGGTGGCGAAGGACGCGGTGTCGGGCGCGTCAAGATCGGTCGAGCGGGAAGTGCTCAAAGGATGGGTTCGGGGGTGGGAAGGAAAGGAAGTCTAACCTGGGCGCACCATGAAGGTTTTAGACAAGGCGGTCAAACGTGGCCCGGAGAACCAACGAAAGAATGTGGGCGTAGCGCGGAGCGTGAACGACCTCGCCGGGCCGGCAGATCGGGAGTGAGGCGATGCGCCGCAGGTCTCAAACTCTTTGTTACAACCGTTGCAAATCAGGCGCATGGAGCTCGGTCGTTGAAGGTCCGAGGGATGGATGAAGTCGTTGCCTGGTGCGGTCCATCGCCACGAGGCGTGGTGCGCACACAGGGCCGTAGGGGCATGTTGGTGCTTATGAATTGGTGTTGTTCAAGAATGCTTGAACATCGATGAACATGACCGTGGGTCAGCTGAAGTTGTTGTGGCATGCGGTCGGTCGAGACATGTGTGGTCGTACGTGGAGCGTGAACATGAGTGCCAGGTTGAAACATGTTCAAGGGGTTGTGAACGAATCTGGAGGTGACCGTGGGGCGGTCGAAGTCGTTGCAGCGTGCGGGGAATCGCGACACGAAGTGTTGCAATCATCGCCTTGGAGGGGGAGTGCTTCCACTCTACCATCAGGGCAGTTCAAGACCTTGTGAACGGGGATGTTGGGTGATGTGGAGGAGGAGGCATGCGTGCGTGGATACGATGTGCGGTGAGGGTGGTGGTGCTGGCGTCTCTGGTGAGCGGGTGTGGAAGCGAGAGCACCGATGAGGCACGCCGGGGCACGGGAGATGTCGGCGTCGAGGAGGATGTCTCAGAAGCGCCGGATGACGGTGTGATGGATGGTGGTGAGCGTGACGCCAACAGTGATGGGGGAGACGTTGACGCTAGCGGCGACGACCCGCAGCGCCCCGGTGGGCTTGTGGCCGAGGTGTGGTCGGAGGCGCCGCTGGCGATCGATGACGCCCGGCGCGACGCGGCGCGCCGGGCGTACCAGGCGCTCGATAAAGACACCCTGGCCGATGGCTTCGATCCGGACGCTTTCTATGAGGTGTTTAACGAGTTCGCGCTCACGCATTTTGGTCCGTTCAACCAGCCACTGCTCGAAGCGAGCACGGGCGATGCGGTGAACTTTGTGGCGGGTGGCGCCTGGCATTACGCCTCGCGAAACTCGGCGACCATCGCCTTTGAGACCACCCGTCCTGTCATCGGCTGGGTGGAGTGGGGCACCTCGGCCGATGCGCTGGATGAGCGTACCGAGCCTTCGGAGCGACCGACCTTTTTGCAGATGCACCATCTTCGGGAGCTGCCGGCCGACACGACCATCTATGTTCGCTGGGTGGGCCGCGATGTCGCCGGCGAGACGATCGCCTCGGTGGTGCATGAACTTCAGACGGCCGATCCGGCGCCAGCCGGCGAGCTGATTGAGCTTCCGGGCAACCTGGAGGGGCCGCCTTATCGTCTCGAACAGAGTGGGGCGACCTACCTGCTTACCGAAGATTTGAGCGGAGCGCAGAGCGCGGTGGTGCAGATCGCGGCCAGCGACATCACGCTCGATCTCAATGGCCACACGATCACCTACGGTCAGGGGAGCATTGATGCCACCGACGCCGGGCATGCCGACCAGGCGGCAAGCGGCGTGTGGGTGCGCAGCAACGAGGTCAGCGGGGTGCGCGTGTTCAACGGGCGCATCATCGAGGGCGGTGTGGGCAACTCCGGCGCTTCATCCAGCGGGGGGCTTCATGCCGTCTACCTCTCCGGGGTGAGCGATGTGGAGCTTGCCGGGCTGGAGATCGCCTACCAGGCCGCCCAGATTCACGCCGTTCATCTTCGCTATCCCGAGAGTGAGGTGGAGGTTCATCACAACCGCCTTAAAGATCGGGGCTACGTGATCACCAACCGTCACGGCTCCGGCGGAGGGCGCCCGCTGCAGATCACGGACACCAACGCGAACCACGCCCGGCCTAACGCCTACGCGCTCCACCATAACCTGGTGCTGCGCACCCGTCAGAACGGGCTTCGCCAGGCCAATACCATCACCGACAACGAGATCTACGTCGACAGCTGGTCGACCAACTCCTTTGCCATTCAGCCGCACTCGGCGCCCGATACGGTGGCCGGGGAGGTGCTGCGCAACAAGGTGTTTATGAGCGGCTACCACTCCATCGCCGTGAGCTGGGCGCATCTGGATCTGGAGGTGGCTCAGAACCTGGTGCAGATGGAGGGCGTGAGCACCGAGAGCCGTCGCTACTTTGAGAGCTGGGGCGATATGGACTCGCTCAACGGCTTTCGCATCACCAACTACGGAGGCGGCGGGCAGGTGCGCCATAATCTGGCCTATCGCGACAACGTGATTGTGGGGCGCGCGCGGGGCGGAGGGATCATGCGGGGCACCGAGCTGTTTAGCGACGCCACCATCACCGAGACGCATTGCGACGGGAACCTCATCGACATCCGCGCGGTGGATGAGGTCACGCTTGATGCCGCTCCGGTTGTTACGCAGGGCGTGCATGATACCCGGCCCGCTCATGAGCCGACGTACTACATCGACAACCACCTGCGCTCGAATGTGGCGCTGGTGCGTTTTGGGGATTCGTACGGCCGGGGCAACCGCCATACCTTCATCAACCCGCGTTTTGAGAAGGTGGGAGACCACCCGGACTTTGCGACCTTCATCTTCGACGGGGGCTATGAGAGCTATGATCATCTGCTCATCGACCCGGTCTTTGAAGGGGGCGCGGCCGTCGATGATGTATGGTGGCGTCGGACCAGCAAGCGAAGCTATTACAGCGTGGCCTACACGCTGAGGTTGGAGGGGGAGGCCGGTGCGCCCGTGCAGATCGACGATGTCGACGGGGAGCGTGTCTTTGAGGGCCAACTCGATGAGGCAGGCCTGCTGGAGGTGCCCTTGATGCAGATGACGATCCGTCCGGCGGAGTGGGAGGAGGGCGCCGGCGGGGCGGTGGGGCAGGTGCGCGATCATCAAAAGATCGCGCACACCCCGCACCGCGTTCAGGTTGGCGAGGAGGTGCGGGAGGTGGTGATCGATTCTCGTAAAAACATGACGTTCTGACGAAGAAAGTCTCAGAAATTTGAGGCCGTCTCTGCGTGGAACCAGGGTTTTTGATCGTAGGGAGCTTAAAGTTTGCTGAAATTAAATTAAAAAGGCGCCCTTTCGGGCGCTCTTTTTACTCTGGCACGGGGGGTGCTGGGTGAGAGAACGTACACCTGAATGCGCGACTGATGCGCCCCAACGATGAGGACCTCGTATGATTCGATCTCTCTCTCGCAACCTGTTGACCGCCGGGCTGGCCATAAGTCTTGCGGCCTGCTCCCAACTCGACGAGCAACCCAACACCAGCCCCGAGCCGGAGGGGCCGGGTGATGTGGTACGCAGCGAGCTCAGCCGCATCATGGCTCCGGAGGTCGACGTATCGGTTCAGGAGCAGCTCGCTGCCGACAACCGTGACTTCGCGTTCAACCTCTTCGTGCAGCTGCGTGAGGAGGCGGAGGCCGGTGAGAACATTTTTGTCTCGCCGCACTCCATTTCGCTGGCGCTGGCAATGACCTACGGGGGAGCCGAAGCCAACACGAAGGCGGAGATGGCTGAGGTGCTGCGCTTTACGCTCCCGGATGAGGATCTGCACCCGGCGTTCAACCTGCTCGACCAGGAGCTGGCCAGCCGCTCGGAGTACGAGCCCTCCGAGGAGAGCGGCGGGGAGCCCCTGGTGCTCAACGTGGTCAATCAGACCTGGGGGCAGCAGGGCTTTAGTTTTGAGTCGGACTTCCTCGATCTGCTTGCGCTTCATTACGGCGCGGAGATGCGGCTTGTGGACTTCGCGGGCGCCACGGAAGCCATTCGTCGGGAGATCAATCAGTGGGTTGAAGATCAGACCAACGAACGTATCAAAGACCTTTTGTCCGACGTGGCGCTCAGCGCAGAGACTCGCCTGGTGCTGGTCAACGCGATTTATTTCTATGGCAGTTGGTTGAACGCGTTTAACGAAGATCTGACCGAAGACGCAGCGTTCACGTTGCTCGACGAAAGTCAGGTCAACGTGCCCATGATGAAGCAGGCGGCGGAGTTCGGGTTTTACGAAGACGAGAGCACGGTGGCGGCCTCGCTTCCCTACGTGGGCGATGAGGCGTCGATGATTCTGTGGATGCCCGCTGATGCCAGCGCCGATTTCGAGGCGTGGGAGCAGGCGATGGCCCGCGAAGACTTCGATGCGATGGCAGCAGCTGTGCGAGGCACACGGGATGGCGAGGTCTTCCTGCCGCGCTTTGAGAGTGAGGGCGACTACTCTCTGGTCGGTCCCTTGAAGGAGCTGGGAATGGAGGATGCCTTCGAATTCTGCGAGGCGGATTTTGGTGGCATCAACGGCTCGGAGCCCTGCATCCCGGGGAGCTCGCTCTCCATCTCGGAGATTCTGCACAAGAGCTTTGTGAGCGTCGACGAGGAAGGCACCGAGGCGGCTGCGGCCACCGCGGTGATCATGGCGGGCACGGATTCCTCAATTCCGGAGAACCCGCCCAGCGTGCGCTTTGATCGCCCCTTCTACTACGCGGTCTACGACCACGGCACCTCGACGATCCTCTTTATGGGGCGGATGCTCGATCCGAGCTGATGTGTTTATAGCGCTGCCTTCACCCCGTCTTCTTCAGCAAGGGTTAAAGGTATGAATCGCCCGCTGTGGCCCGACGATTGAGCGGGGCCGCAGCGGGCTTTTTTTATGGAGGGGGAGAGGCGGCACCGCTGGAGTGTGGAATGACCGCAGCCAGGGGGTGGTGGTGCGCCGACCGGGAGGTTTCCGGACCGGGAGGTTTCCGACCGGGAGGTTTCCGACCCGAGAGAAGGACCATCTCCAGCATGTATGCGGGTAAACGCGAGTTTACTGTGCTCTTGGAGGTTTCCGACCGGGAGGTTTCCCAGAGGTTTCCGAGGTTACGAGGTTTCCGACCGAGAGAAGGACCATCTCCAGCAGGTATGCGGGTAAACGCGAGTTTACTGTGCTCTTGGAGGTTTCCGACCGGGAGGTTCGACCGGGAGGTTTCGGAGGTTTCCGACCGGGAGGTTTCGGAGGTTTCCGACCGAGAGAAGGACCATCTCTAGCAGGTATGCGGGTGAACGCGAGTTTGCTGTGCTCTTTCGCATAGATTCTCGCTCCTCCCAGGCAACGTTTCTCTCCAGCCGCCGATAATACTCCAGGCAGTATTCATCACCTTCGTCTGGAGACATGCAATGACTCGCCCCCGGCGGCACCTCAAGGATCAGGTTGTGATGCTGACTCGTCGCTGTTTTGAGCGACGTTTCTTTCTGCGCCCCGATACCACGATTAATGCCATTGCTGCGTATGAGTTCGCGCGTGCCGGGCAGCGTCATGGAGTTGCCATCCACGCGGTGATGGTAATGTCCAATCACCCACATCTCATCGTGACTGACGCCCGAGGTCGGCGCAGCGATTTCATGCGTGACGCGTTAAGCGGCATTGCTCGGGCGCGAAACGCGGATCTCGGCCGGCGAAGCTACTTCTGGGATGATAGACCCTATTGCGACACGGTGCTGCTGGAGCGCCAGGCTCAGGAGAGAAAGTTGCTCTACACCTGGCTTAACCCGGTGCGGGCCGGGCTTGTGGAGCGAGCTGAAGACTGGCCCGGATTCAAGATTCTGCCTCGTGACTGGGGAAAGCCTGTCAAGGTTCCCAGACCGGGGGCTTTCTACGGTAGGCGCTCCCCGGAGTTCATAGAATTCACGCCTCAACCTCCACCGGGATATGAGGATATGTCGTTGAGTGAGGTCCGCGCACATTTTGAGGGCCTTCTGAAAGAGGCGGAAGACGAGATTCGGGCCGAAAGACGCCGCTGTAAGAAGCGTCTGGTTGGCGTGAAGCGCGTGTTGGCCGTTCGCCCAACGAGTCACCCCTCCACACCGGCTCCGATGGGACAAATGAGTCCTCGCTTCGCGTCACAGGACCCGGCGATTCTGTCGGCTGCGATCGCGCGGGAACGGGCGTTTTTCAATGCCTATGCGCGGGAGCGAGAGCGATGGTTAAAAGGGAAAAAAGGAGTTGTGTTTCCGTGTGGCACAGTCTGGCTGCGGCGCAACGCTCCCGTTAAATGCCGCGCGCCTGATACTCATGAGGCCGGGCTGGCCGCCACGATGTAGCGCCTAAGCCACGTGATATCGGGGGGATTCTTAAAACGTGTCAAAGACGTGTTGGGCGCCGGGCTCTGTCTGCGCGGTCGGGCGCAGTGGCGTATTGGGCTCGTATGAGAGGTGTCCGGGGCAGTGCATGCAACGTATTGCTGGAAAAATCTGTGCGTTGCGGGGCTCGAACGTGCTGTTAGCCAAGAGTTCGCTGGCCATGCGGTGTATGGAGGGCTTGGGAGGGGTATATGAACTGGTAGTGCCGCATAAGCGCCGGCGTATGCGCTTCTCTCGGTCAGTTTCGGCACAGAGCTAGCGGGTCGGGATGTCCCGGAATTTCGCATAAACACTGGGCGATGCGCATCTCTCGGTCGGTTTTCCGCATCGGTCGGTTTTCGGTCGGTTTTCCGGGTAGTGCCGCATAAGCGCCGGCGTATGCGCTTCTCTCGGTCAGTTTCGGCACAGAGCTAGCGGGTCGGGATGTCCGGAACTCCGCATAAACACTGGGCGATGCGCATCTCTCGGTCGGTTTTCCAGGGGTATATGAACTGGTAGTGCCGCATAAGCGCCGGCGTATGCGCTTCTCTCGGTCAGTTTCGGCACAGAGCTAGCGGGTCGGGATGTCCGGAACTCCGCATAAACACTGGGCGATGCGCATCTCTCGGTCGGTTTTCCCGCATAAACACTGGACGATGCGCATCTCTCGGTCGGTTTTCCGGACGCGGATACACCCCGAGCTCGGCGCTGCTAATTGTGGCCGGTGCCCTTGGTCTGGTCATGCTGCGCCGTCGGCGTTGACATCACACCGTGGACGATGCGCATCTCTCGGTCGGTTTTTCAGGCGGATCTGGCGGGTCGGGATGTCCCGGAATTCCGCATAAACACTGGACGATGCGCATCTCTCGGTCGGTTTTTCAGGCGGATCTGGCGGGTCGGGATGTCCCGGAATTCCGCATAAACACTGGACGATGCGCATCTCTCGGTCGGTTTTCCCCGTCCGGTCGGGTTTTTTCGGGTTTTTTCGGTTGGTTTCGGTCTGCGGTCACTGTCGGTTTCGCTTCAACGTTGGTCCCAGGGCCAGCGGGTGGGAATGATTCGCAGGGTGCCGTCGTGCTCCACCTCCAACCGGGTGCTGCCGTGGTGGTCGGTGCGGAAGACCTGGATGTTGCGGGCTTGAAAGCGCTCCAGGACCTCGGTGTGAGGGTGGCCAAAGGGGCTGGGGCGGCCGACGGAGACCAGGGCAATGCGGGGTTGTAAGAGGTTTAGAAGCTCCGGGGAGGAGGAGGTGCGGGAGCCGTGGTGGCCGGCTTTGTAGACGACGGAGGGCAGGCTCAGCTCGGAGGCGCGGGAGAGGAGCCAGCGCTCCCCGGCCTCTTCGAGGTCGCCGGTCAGGGTGAGGGTGGCGCCGGCGTAGGTGAGGATGGCGACCAGGCTGCGGTCGTTCTCCGAGGGCATCTCGTCCGGTGGGGAGAGGAGGGTGAGGGTGGCGTGGCCGTCGCTAATGGTGAGGGTGGCGGGGAGCCGGGGAAGGTAGGCGCCCTGGAGAGCGGCCTGGTGGGCCAGGCGGTGAGTGGGAGCGTGGTCGGGGCGCTGGCGAGCGATGAAGATGCGGGGTTTAAAGGGGCGCATCAAGGCGTTGATGCCGCCGTAGTGGTCCAGGTCGGCGTGGGTGAGGATCAGGGCGTCGAGGTGGCGCACTCCCAGGGCGCGCAGGTAGGGGGCAACCCGTTGCAGCCCGGGGTCGGGGCCGTGGGGGCTGCCGCCGGCGTCGATGAGCAGGGTCTGACCGCCGGGCATCTCGATAAGCGTGGCGTCGCCCTGACCGACGTCGATCATGTGTACCTTGAGGGTGGGGGAGTCTACCAGATGGCCGTGGATCCACGTCGGGGTGGCGCCCAGGGCCCAGATCAGCAGGGCGATGAGGCAGGGCCGCAGGCGCAATCCTCCGGCCACGGCCAGGGCGCAGGCCACCCACATCGCGCCCCACTCCAGGGGGGAAGGCGTTCCCAGACGCAGCTCGTTGAGGGGCCAGTCGGCGACCTGGTGCAGCGCGTGGTGGAGGCCCAAAAAGAGGGAGCCCGCCAGGTTCAGAAGCACTCCGGCCACCGGCTCGTAGATCGAGGTGAGCAGCGCGCCGGCCACCATCAGCGGGAAGATCAGTGAGCCGACCAGCGGGATCACGATCAGGTTGGTCCAGAACCCGCTCACCGGCAGCTCCGCGCTCAGGGCGATAAGGGGGGGCAGCGTCGCCACCGACGCCGCGGTGGAGACGCCGACAAAGAGGCCGAGCGCGCGCAGCCGACGGCTGCGGCGGCTTTCCTGGTGGGCGTCGGGTCCCTGAGGGGGCCGCAGCCAGGCGGGACGCCCCTGATAGAAGAGCAGGATGCCGGCGGTGGCGGCCATCGAGAGTTGAAATCCCACCTCGACGAGCAGGTGAGGGCTGTGAATCAGGAGGGCGGCGGCCACGGTCCAGAGCACCGAGGTGGGTCGGAGCCGGCGAGCGATCAGGAGGGTCATTGAGGCCAGGGCAACCATTAAAAAGGCGCGCTGTGCGGAGATGGGCGCGCCGATGGCGACCAGGTAGGCCAGCAGGCAGAGGAGCGAGGGGACCACCAGCAGACGCTGGCGAGGGACCCAGCAATAGAGACGAGCCAGGGGATCGAGGAGGAGACGCAGTGCGAAGGTGATCAGCGCGGCGATGACGCCGAAATGCAGTCCGGAGATCGCCAGCACATGGCTGGTGGAGGTCTGATCGAAGGGGGCGCGAAACTCCGGGCGAATCAGTCCCCGGCTGGCGGTGAGCATGGCCCAGGTCACCGCCAGCGCGTCGCCCTGAAGGTGGGTGGCCACGCGGCGCTCCAGGGCCAGGCGGCGATCGCTTAAGGCGCGGGCCAGGCGCAGGGTGGGCGCCGGCTGCTGGGGCTCCTGGAGCTGCGGGGGCTCGCGCAGGGTCACCGAGGCCAGGTAGCTCCGTCGCTCCATGAGTTGGCGGGCCGGGCGCTCCCCGGGCCGGGAGCCCGGGGCAAAGCGGCGCAGGCGCGCCCAGGCCCGGAGGCGGTCGCCGGCCCGGGGCAGGGAGGCGCCCGCCGGGTGGTGGTCATGGGGGTAGAAGAGGCGCACCTTCGGGGGGCGCGCGGGCAGCAGGGCGTTGAGCGCGTCGACGTCACTGCCGAGCAGGCGCGCGTCGTAGGTGTAGCCCCGGGCCTGGGGCAGCGGCCCGGAGGTCAACTCCAGGTGCACTTCCAGTTCGTGGCGCTCTTCGCCGATCCAGTCCCGGGCCGGGGCGCGGGCCGCCCGCTCAGCCTGTTGATACGCAAAGCTCAGGCAGAGCAGGGTGGCCGCGGCCGCGGCCACGCCCAGGGGCAGTCGCCACGGAATCCGGGGGCTGAGCCAGGCTACGGCCAGGGCGCCGGGGGCCGGGAGAGCGGCCAGCACCAGGCACTCTCCGAGGGTCGGGTCGAGGGCAAGCAGGGCGGCGCTCATCAGCGCGGCCGCGGCGGCGGCCGCAGCGCTGAGGGAGGTGTGAGTGTGGATCCAGGCCCGGAGTCTGCGCATTGCCCCCGCTCCTTGACAGTGATTTGCGGGCTCTGATACCGGCCCGCGCTTTTGGCTTCGGCTCCTCTGTTGTCGGGGCCCGGGCCGCGGTGTTGCGTGATCACCTCATATTTCGGGGGCCTGGTGGCCTGTGGTCTGTGGGTTTTCCAGAGCTTCGGGGGGAGTTTCCCACAGCTCCTCCCCGGGTTTTCCACAGGCCTGTGAAGAGCCGGGGTTCCTGTCGGGAACTCCCCGTTGGGGGTGGTGTGTGTGGGTGTAAGGTGCTTGTTTTGTTGGTGTTTTGCGTTTTGATTGGGGCGACATGGCGCGGAGGTGGGGGCGATCGGCGAGCGATCTTCACAAGAATCTGGCGATCTGTGAAAAACTCTGTGGAAAACTCTGGGGAGAGGATCGCGATCCTCGTAGCGGCCTGATTCGGGGGCGTCTGTGGCGAGGAGATGCTCCCCCCAGGAGCGGCGTCTGCGTAGAGGGGATGGAATAGGAGGCGTAAGCCCGGCTGTTGTTGCCGCGAACACGCAGGGGCAGACCTTAGAGCGCAATGGCCCGGGATCGCGGGCGTTGGCGTGGTCGCGATTGTCTGCTATGCCATGCACCGATTATCGGACTGACGAAATTGCCCACGTGGCATCGCGCGCGAAGCGGAACTCATCCCTATGAAGAAGCTACTCACAAGTCTATTCGGGTCGGCCAACGAGCGTTACATCAAAGAGGCTCGTGCCAGGGTCGCGCAGATCAACAACCTGGAGTCGAAGTACGCGGCGATGGGTGAAGATGAGCTCAAGGGCCAGACCGGCGTGTTGCGCCAGCGTCTGGACCAGGGGGCCTCGCTCGATGAGCTGCTCTTCGACTCCTTTGCCGTGACCCGCGAGGCCGGTAAGCGCGCCCTGGGCATGCGCCACTACGATGTGCAGATGATCGGCTCGATGGTCATGCACGAGGGCAAGATCGCCGAGATGAAGACCGGTGAGGGTAAGACCCTGGTCGCCACGCTTGCGCTCTACCTCAACGCGCTCGAGGGCAAGGGTGCTCACCTGATCACGGTCAACGATTACCTGGCCCAGCGTGACGCGGCCTGGATGGGCAAGCTCTACAGCTACATGGGCATGAGCGTGGGCACGATCGTCAGCGATATGAGCGACGCGGCCCGCAAACGAGCCTACGCGGCCGACATCACCTACGGCACCAACAACGAGTTTGGGTTCGACTACCTGCGCGACAACATGAAGTTCCGCCTGGAGGATTACGTCCAGCGCCCGCTTCGCTTCGCGATCGTGGATGAGGTCGACTCCATTCTTATCGATGAGGCCCGTACCCCGCTGATCATCAGTGGGAAGGCCAACATGTCGACCGAGATGTACTTTGAGATCAACAAGATCGTGCCCTACCTCAAGCGCGACGAGGATTACCTGGTCGATGAGGAGCACCGCTCGGCCTCGCTGACCGACAGCGGGGTGGAGAAGGTCGAGGCGCGTCTGGGGATCGATAACCTCTACGATCCGGTGCACATTGAGACGGTGCACCACGTCAACAAGGCGCTCCAGGCGCACACCCTTTATAAGAAGGGCGAGCAGTACATCGTCGAGGATGGCGAGGTGAAGATCGTCGACGAGTTCACGGGTCGTAAGATGGAGGGGCGGCGTTGGTCGGATGGTCTCCACCAGGCGGTGGAGGCCAAGGAAGGCGTGGAGATCAAGGACGAGAACCAGACGCTCGCCACGGTCACCTTCCAGAACTACTTCCGCATGTACGACAAGCTCTCGGGCATGACCGGTACCGCCGAGACCGAGGCCGAGGAGTTCCACGAGATCTACGGTCTGGAGTGCGTGGTCATCCCCACCAACCGGCCGATCCAGCGTCTGGATCAGGAAGACGTGATCTACCGCAGCTACCGCGAGAAGTTTAACGCGATCGTCGAGCAGATCGTCGAGTGCAACAAGCGCGACCAGCCGGTGCTGGTGGGGACGACCTCGGTCGAGAAGAGTGAGGCGCTGGCTCAGGTACTCAAGCGCAAGGGCATCAAGCACGAGGTTCTCAACGCCAAGTATCACGAGCGCGAAGCCGAGATCGTGGCGCAGGCCGGTCGCAAGGGTCGGGTGACGATCGCCACCAACATGGCCGGTCGCGGTACCGACATTCTGTTGGGGGGCAACCCGGAGGCCATGGCCGACGATCTGGTCGGGGAGCCGGATGTGCCGGAGTTCACGCCGGAGAACGAGCGCGAGCAGTTCTTCACCCCGGAGTACAAGGAGACGCTGGCCCGCTTCAAAGAGCAGTGCGCCAAGGAGAAGCAGGAGGTCCTGGACAACGGGGGCCTCTTCATCATCGGGACCGAGCGTCACGAATCGCGGCGCATCGACAACCAGCTCCGCGGTCGCGCCGGCCGCCAGGGCGACCCGGGGGAGAGCCGCTTCTTCCTCTCGCTGGACGACGACCTCTTGCGTCTCTTCGGTGCCGATCGCATCGCCAAGATCATGGACACGCTCAAGATGGAAGAGGGCGTGCCGATTGAGCACCGCATGGTCACGCGCAGCATCGAGAACGCCCAGAAGAAGGTCGAGGGGCGTAACTTCGATATCCGCAAGAACGTGCTGGAGTACGACGACGTCATGGATACCCAGCGCAAGACCATCTACACGATGCGTCGCAACGTGCTGCAGGGCCACGACGAAGACGGGCGCGGGCTGCTGCCGATGACGCTGGATCTTTTTGAAGAGGTGGCGCTGGCGACGATCGAGACCTACGCCTCGCGTCAGGTGCGTCATGACGACTGGGATCTGGAGGGGCTCTCCATGGCGCTGGAGCAGGTCTTCAATATGGAGATCGACTTCAGCGACATCACCGGTCGCGACGCCATTGAGGCCCGGGTGTGGTCGCGCATCGAAGCGATGATTGGCACCAAGGAGGCGATGCTCGATGAGATCGCCAACCGGGTCAACGAGCGCCGCGAGCAGCTGCGTCAGGAGCAGGCTGCCGACACCTCGACGGAAGATGAGGACAAGGTCAGTGGTCGTCAGCTCTTTGAGGAGCAGATTCAGAACCGTTACCTGCGTGCCATCGACCGTTACTGGCGTCAGCACCTACAGGCCATGGAGCAGCTGCGCGATGGGATTGGCATGCGCGGCTACGCCCAGAAGGATCCCAAGCAGGAGTACAAGAAAGAGGGTTTCAACCTCTTTGTGGAGCTGATGATGAACATCAAGACGAACGTGGTGGAGTTCGTCTCGAAGTTCGAGGTGGAGCAGCCCGAGTCGCTGCAGCCTCGCCAGGCTCCGGCGGCCCAGGTGCCGAGCAAGATCGTGTTTAACCGCCCCGGGGTCAGCGGGGAGGCCGCCGCCCAGGAAGCCCGGCCCAAGCCGGAGCTTCCGCAGGTGGGACGAAACGATCCCTGTCCCTGCGGCAGCGGCAAGAAGTACAAGTCGTGCTGCATGCGCAAAGAGGCCGCCGCCAGCTAAGGCGCAGCGGAGGTGATGCGCGCGCCGGCGGCCGAGAGGTCGCCGGCGCGTTTGTTTTAAGCCTGTTACGAGGAAGCTATGCGAGTGTTCGCGCGCGGCATCGCGTTTGACGGCAAACACGGGGTCTACGAGGAGGAGCGCCGCGATGGCCGGCACTTCGAGGTCGATCTGGAGGTCGAGCTACGCGATGAGATGGCCGCCGACTCCGATGCGCTGGCGCAGACGCTGGACTACCGCCGCCTGGCCGAGATCGTGGTCGAGGTGGCCCGGGGGCCCAGCCGCCATCTGGTCGAGAAGTTGGCTGGCGAGATCGTGCGTTTGACGCTGGAGCGCCACCCGCAGGTGGAGGAGGCCACGGTGGAGGTGCGGAAGATCGCCCCGGATGTGGTGGGTTCTCCCCGGTGGGTCGGCGTGCGTCTATCTCGGCGGCGCGAGCGCTGAGCGACACCATTCCCTACGCTACGAGGTCCGTGAGCGATGTTTTTTGAGCAATCCGGTTTTCATCTGTTCACCTGGCGCAACATCAGAGTGTCGGCCTCGCCATGGTACGGGCTCTTGATGGCGATGCTTGTCGTCTTCCCGGCGTTCACCGGGGGCTCGGTGGTGGCGGGGCTGATGTGGGCGCTGGCGGTGACGATTTCGCTGCTGGTTCACGAGTTCGGTCACGCGTTGGTGGCGCAGCGCTACGGCCTGGGGCCCTCGGTGCTGCTGCACGGTTTTGGCGGGCTCTGCACGATGGAGCGGGAGGCCGACACCGACGGGCAGGACGCCAGAGTGGTGTTCGCCGGACCGGCCGCCGGCCTGCTCTTTGGGGGCCTGGTTTACCTGGTGACGCTCCTGGCCCCGACGCTGGTCTACAGCTCGGGGGTGATGGTGACCTTTGTCATCGCGCTGCTCTACGTGAACATCGTCTGGAGCCTGGTGAACCTGCTCGTGCCGATGTGGCCTCTCGACGGCGGGCAGCTCTTTCATCTGCTGCTTCGGCGCTTTAAAGACGAGGAGTACGCGCGGCGGACGACGCTGACGGTGAGCATTTTTGTGGCGATCCCGGCGGCGATCGTGGCCTTTTTGATGTTCCGGAGCCTGCTGATCGGGTTTTTCGCGGTGATGGTGGTGATGAACTGCATGACCATGCTGCAGAACGGTCAGTCGCTGGTGGGACGACGCAGCACGCGTAGCCAGTCCCGGGCCTCGGACTTTCATCAGGAGCTGCTGGTCGAGGCCGAGGCCGCCCTGGCCGATGAGGACTGGCGAGAGGCCTACCGCCTCTGCCACCAGATGCGGGCCTCGGGGACGATGCCCCAGAAGATGCTCGATCGGGTGTGGGGCATTCTGGGCGTCAGCGCTACCGAGATGGGGGAATGGGACGAGGCGCTGGGGTATCTGGAGCGTGCGCCGCGCTCTCCGGAGGCCGAGCGCGCGGCGGCGCGTTGTCGCGACGCATTGCGGATGCAGAGCGCCTGACCGACAAGGCCCGGCAGCGTGTGGCTGCCGGGCCTTTTTTCTTACAGAAAGGGGGAGGGGCCGGGCGGCCTAGAGGAAGCGGCGCACCGTTTCCAGGAGGGTTTTCTCCTGGAAGTCGAGTTTGACCAGGTAGCCATTGGCGCCCAGGCGCATCGCCCGCTCCTTATCGGCCGGTTCGCCCAGGGTGGTGAGGATCACCACCGGGAGGCGAGCAAACTCCTCGGAGGCGCGAATGCGCCGCAAGAGTTCCAGGCCGTCCATGGTGGGCATCTGCACGTCGGAGAGGACCAGGTCCACCCGGTGGCGGCCCAGCATCTCCAGGCCGTAATGGCCGTCGTCGGCCTCCAACACCCGGTAGCCTTCGGTGCGCAGAATCGAGGAGACGAGCGCGCGGGTAACCTCGCTGTCTTCGACCACCAGGATGGTGCGGATATCCAGCGCCCGGGTGCCCTGCACGGCGGTGAAGGAGCGTTCGCGGCGCGGCTTTTCGAGATCGAAGCGCGAGTCGTGTTCGCTGCGCTCCATCAGGTCGACGACGTTGAGCAGCGGCACCACATCGCCGGAGTCGGTCAGCGCGACGCCCCGGCACAGGCGTACCCCGGCCAGAAAGTCGCCCAGCGGGCGGCTGATGGCCTCGCGTTCGCCCAGGACCCGGTCAATCCAGACGGCGACGCGGCGGGCGCCCTTGCGTACCAGGAGCACGCTGAAGCGCTCCGGGGGCTGGCCGCGTTCGGCCAGCCCGAGTGCCGAGGTCCAGTCGAGGAGGGGGATGAGGCGTTCGCCGACCGGGACGCAGATCGCGCCGTGGACCCGGCGCAGCTCCTGGCGCTTGACGTCGATGACGCGCTCGACATCCTTGGCCGTCAGCGCGAAAGAGCGCTCGCCAAGGGTGAAGACCAGCACGGAGTTGACCGCGGTGGTCACCGGGAGGTGCAGCGTGAAGGTGGTGCCGCGGCCGACTTCGCTCTCGATCTCGATGAACCCGCCGATCTTGGAGATCTGGCGTCGGACCACGTCCATGCCGATGCCGCGGCCGCTGACATCGTTGACGGAGTCGCGGGTGGAGAAGCCGTTTTCGAAGATCAGCGCGATGGCCTCCTGGTCGGAGAGGCGCTCGGCGGCGTCGGGAGTAAGCAGGCCACGTTCGATAGCCCGGGTGCGGATGAAGGCCGGATCGATGCCGCGGCCGTCGTCGGAGAGGACCACGCGGATGGAGTCGCCGACGTACTCGGCGCTCAGTTCGATCTCGGCCTCGGGTTCTTTGCCGGCGCGGGCGCGTTCTTCGGGGGTTTCCAGGCCGTGGTCCACCGCGTTGCGGACCAGGTGGAGCAGGGGTTCGGAGAGGGCGGAGAGGATGGCGCGGTCGACTTCGACATGTCCAAAGGTGTCGATGAGGCGCACGCGTTTGCCCTGAGACTGGGCCAGATCGCGGACCGCGCGCGGGTAGTGACTCAGGACCTGGGCCAGGGGCACGTGGCGCATGTAGCGGGTCTGGTCGTCGATCTGGGAGGCGCGCACGTTGACCTGGTAGCTCTCTTCGCGCAGGGCGGTTTCGCAGGCATCGAGACGGTGGTTGAGGTTGCGCAGCGCCAGGGTGTGGCTCTTGGGAAGCTGCCCCTCCAGCTGCGAGAGCATCACCCGGAGGTCCTGGCGGATGGCGTGGAGCTCGCCGAGGCGGTAGCCCAGGCGTCGGCTCATCAGGAGCGCTTCGCCGGCGAGTTCTCCCAGGCGCTCGAGTTTCTCAACGTCGACCCGCAGGTTGGCGGTGGTCTGGATGCGCAAGGCGCCCGACTCCAGCTCGCGATCGTCGCCGGCGCCGATGCGCGTGCGGGTGGGCTGCGAGGGTTGGGAGGTCGCCACGGGCGCCGCAGTGGCGGGCGCGGGCGCGGCGCTCGCGGCGCGCGGTGGAGCGGCGACGGCGGGCTCGGGCGTCGGGGAGGAATCCACCTCAAGAGCTTCGGGAGCCACCGGCTCGGGAGAAGCGGTCGGGGGGGGGCCGCCTCCTTCGCGCAGGACACCGACGCGGTCGACAAAGCCCGAGAGGTCCAGGCGCTGGGTGGCGTTACCGGCTGATTTGGTCATCAGCGCGCGCATCAGATCGAGCCCCTCAAAGATTAGCTCCACCCGCACCGGGGCGGTGATCGCTGCGCCGGTGGGGTCGTCGAGCAAGAGGTGCTCGGTCTGGTGGGCGACCAGATTCACGTCGGCAAAGCCCATCATTTTGGCTTCGCCTTTGAGAGTGTGGATCTCCCTCAGGAGCTCCTCGACGGCGTCGGGGTCCTCGGGAGCGCGCTCCAGGGCGACCAGGACCGCGTTCATCCGCTCCAGGCGCTCCAGGGCCACCGAGCGAAACTTTTCAATCAGCGCGCCAAAGCTCATGAGGGCTCCGACTCCTGATCACCGGCGATCTGGCGAGCGATGCTGTCGAACTCCCGGGAGACATCGCTGGCCGGGCGCTCGGAGCTGGCGTCGGCGGGCGCATTCTGGGCCGCGTCGTCCTGCGGGTGGGCGGCCTGCTCCCGGGCCTGGAGCAGGTCCTGGAGCAGGGCGTCGTCTTCGGCCAGGGCCGCGGAGAACTCCACGGTCGGGGGCTCCGCCGAGGAGGTGGCGTCGGTGGCGGGGCGGCGAGGCGCGCCGAGGTCGGCGATCAGGTTGCCGTTGAAGCCCACCGGGGTGACGTGTTGGTTGCGCCCGGGGCGGCGCCGGGGGCGGGCCGTCTCAAATTCGGTGGAGCGGTCGGCTACCGGGAACTCAAGAGAGCGGTCGACCACCGCCGGGGGCGCGGGGTCTGTGGGGCGCTCCAGCGCGCTCACTGGTGAGGTGACCCGGCCCGGGACGGTGCCCGAGGCCTTGCGCCGGATGGTTGCCGCGGCGCGCGCGCTCTCGGCCTCGTCCTGGTGGACCCGGAACTTCTCGACGATGTGGCGCAACCCCTCCGAGGCCCGGTGCAGCTCGCGGGCGGCCGTGGTCACCTGGCGAGTGCCGGCGACGCCCTGGTTGATCAGGTGAGAGAGCTCGTCCATCGACTGGGTGACCTGCTCGGTGCCCGACTGCTGCTGCTGGGTGATCAGAGAGATCTTCAGTGAGGTCTCGGTGGTGCGCTCCGAGAGCCGGGAGCCCTCTTCGGTGGCCATGACGCTGGCCAGCGAGGATTCGCGGATGTCGCTGACCAGGAGTTTGATGTCGCTGACCGACTCTTTGATGTTTTCGGCCAGGCGGCGCATCTCGGCGGCGACCAGGGTAAAGCCCTTGCCGGCTTCGCCGGCGCGCATGCCTTCCAGGCTGGCGTTGAGCGCGAGCAGGTCGGAGCGGTCGGCGATGGCCTTGATGACCTCCAGAATCTCGGTGATGCGCACGGTATGCGATTTGAGCTCCCCGATGCGTTCGCCCACCGTGCGGTTGTTGGCCTGAGTCTTTTCGGCCGATTTGAAGACGGTCTGGGCGCTCTCGGCGATCTTTCTCGCCGAGGAGAGCAGCGTCTCCATGGTGCGCTGGGTCTCTTCGACGCCGGAGGCCTGGTGTGAGGCGGCGAGCTCCTGGTCGCGCAGCACCACCAGGATCTCTTCGGCAGCGGTGGAGACGTGCAGCGCGGTGGAGACGATGTCGCGCACCAGCTCATTGAGGCTGTTCACCATCTGGTTAAAGGCCGAGTTGAGGTCGCCCTGGCCCTCGGCGGTCGAGGAGGTCAGGTCGCCCTCGGCGATGTGATGGGCGCGGTCGGCGAGCTGGCGCAGGTTCTTGACCATGGCCCAGAAGGCGTCGCCGAGTTCCCCGGGGATGCGCTCGTCGAGGAGCGGGGAGTGCAGGTTATCCTGGCTGATGACACGGGCCTGAATGGTGAGCCGGCGCATCTGGTTGCTCAGGCTGGTGAAGCTCTCGCCGAGTTTGCCCGAGCCCCGTTGGGTGGGGAGATCGGCGTCGGCCAGGCGGCCCGAGCGCAGGATCTGGGATTCGAGCTCGATCACACCGATGCGCCCGGCGGCGAGTTCATCGGCCTGACGCGAGAGCGAATTGAGCTGTTCGAGCATCCGGTTGGTGCCGGAGGCCAGGCGCTGGAGCTCGCCACCGGCGTCGATCTCCAGGCGAGAGGCCCGCAGGTTGCCCTCGGCGACCGACTCGATGAGCGCGGTGATCTCGCTCAGGCTGGCGAGCGCGCGTCGGGTCACGCCAAAGGCCAGCGCGCCGGTGATCAGCATCAACGTCGCCGCGATGTAGAGGCCGTTGAAGGCCAGCATGCCCACCCCGACCAGGGTGAGCAGAGCGATGTAGAGGCCGATTTGTTTCCACAGAAGCATGGGGAGACCCGGTCTGGCGTGTACGCGCAAAGGTCAGTGAGACGAGGCGTTGTTGAGTGTATCGAGATCAAGGAGCCATACAACCTTCTCATCGAGCAGGGTGATGGCCGGATGGAGCACCGCCGGGAGGTGGCCTCGGAGCCACTGCGGCAGTGGCAGCAGGTCGGTGGGGCGCAGCGGAAAGGTGCCCAGCACCCGGCCCAGGTAGAGGGCCGAGGGTGGTCCGGGCAGGTTCAAAAGCCCGACCATACCGCTTTCGGTGGGGGTAAGCCCCAGGTGGGGGCGAGGGTCGAGCACGTTCATGGAGGCGGCCTCATGGGTCAGCACGCTGCTGACCAGCCCCAGCTCCACGCAGAGCGTGGCTGTGCCGCATTGAAAGAAAAGGGCGTCGAGGGCGTGGGTGTTCATCGGACCGCGGCGTCGTCGAGGAGGCGCTCGATGTCGAGGAGCACACAGAGTTCCTCGCCCAGGGGATGGATGCCGAGGGCATAACGCCGGGTGGCTCCTTTGACGGTGGTCGGCAGCGCGTCTTCGCGCAGCAGGTGTTCGGGCCACTCATCAAGGCCGGTGACCTCATCGACGTCGATGCCTACGGTGTAATGCGGGGTGTCCACGATCAGGGTGCGGCGGTTGGTGGCGATCAGGTGCGAGGAGGGCGACAGCGACTCCAGAAAGGCACTCAGATCGAGCACGCCCACCACCTGGCGGCGGAGCACGGCGATGCCGCGAATATGCGCCGGCGCACCGGGTAGCGGCGTGGTCTCCAGCTGGCCGACGATCTCGCGTACCGATTGGCCGTCGATCGCGAAGTTGTCTTCGCCGCAGCGGAAGCAGACCACCGGCACGGTGGCCACCTCCTCGACGGCCTGGTCCTGGAGATCGTTCCAGCCGAAGGGATCGAGGGCGTCTGCCTGCTCGACCAGGTCGGAGAAATCGGCGGGGTTGAAGGTGTCGTCGTGTGCCATGAGAGGCCGGGGAAAGGGGCCGTGGCGAATCTGGCCGGAGTGTCAGCGCCCAGCATAAGGTTGGGCGCGCGACCGGGCAAGGGTTGAGGCGGGGTTAATCGCCGCGGCGGGGCGCCGGAAGCCAGCAGACCAGGCTGTTCTCCAGCAGCTCGTAGAGGGGCTCGCAGAGTTCGGGGGTGAGCCAGCTCTCGGGGGCGTCGCCGGCCTGGAGGTGATCGAGGATTGAGCCGAACTCCGGCGACTCGACCACCAGGCGCAGCTGCCCGTCGACCAGGGCCGCGGCGACGTCCAGGCGCGTATCGTCGTGGCCTTCGGGCAGGGCCTGGCCAATGGTCCGGGTGATGAGGGAGGCGTCAAAGGCCGCGCGCCGCAGCGTGGCGTTGGGGCGCAGCCGGCCCTCCTGGGTGAGCAGCGCCTCGGGGTGTTCGGGCAGGGCCGCAAAGAGGGTGGCCTCCTCATCGTGGCGGGGCTCCTCGTTGGCGAAGGCCTCAAAGCGGGCCTGTTCGCTGAGCGGATGCTCGGGGCCGAGCTGGGCGACCAGCCAGCCGTGCAGGCGCCCGCTGAGGCGCCCCGGGGCTTCGAATCCCTCCCACTGCGTCAGGGCCAGGGCGCTGTCGAGGGGGTCGGTCAACATCGCAAAGGTCTGCGGCGCGGCGTCCTCGATGCCCTGGGCCAGTTGCATCGCTCCGGCCTGGGCGAAGACGTCGGCGTCGACGAAGCGGTAGCCAAAGCCCAGAAAACTCTCGGCGATGGGCTCCGGGAAGAGCTCGGCCACCTCCGAGAAGGTGCGGGCGCATTCGGCAAAGCCATCGAGCGCCTCCCCCATACGCTCCGGGCTCTCCAGGAGCGCGGCGCTGAGCTCGCCCAGGGCCTCCAGGTGGGGTTCCAGCGCGGCCTCGGCCTCCTGACCCTGCGAGCTCTCGGGGTCGAGCCACTCCAGCGCCAGGAGCACCCGGGCGGCGATGTCCTGGAGCTGGCGCCGGGTGCGCCCGGCCAGGTAGTGCTGCGGATCGAGCTCCAGCGTGCCGCAGACCAGATGTTGGGTGGCCTGCCCCACATTGAGCAGCAGCGCTTCGAGTGAGGAGAAGTAGTCGACCCCGTCGATGAGAAAGCGCTCCACCCAGGAGCCGGTCGACCAGGCGGTCACCCGGTTCCAGTGCGCGCGCATGTAGCCCACCGCGTCGCTGGAGGCGTCCAGGCGCCCGCGCGGGGTGGCGTGCAGACGCCCGGTGTTGATCTCCTGGGTGATGGCGGTCCACTCGCTCTCCAGATGCTCCAGCGCGTTGTGGGCCGCGCCCATCCCCAGGGCGTGCTGGCCCGGGCTGGCCGGGTCGAGCTCCCAGTAGGGCGTGGCCAGGGCCTCGCATCGGGGGCAGAGCTCCCGGTAGAGCAGGCGCCCCTGGTGCTCGGGGCAGCGCGGCCGGAAGATCTCGTCGAACCCATACCAGTGGATGATCGGCAGCAGCTCGTTGAGGCGCGCGCTGACGTAGAGCTCAAAGCGGGTCATCTGCGGGTGCCAGAAGAACCTGGAGGCGCCGTGCAAAAGCTCGTGCGCGCGCCACTTGCGACGGTGGTTGGGGTTGTAGGCCGGGAAGGGCGCGTCCTGAAAAAAGGAAAAGTACTTGGGCTCGGCCAGCACCCCGTCGCTCCACTGCGGGGTGGTGCCGGCCTGCCACACGGCGAGCTCCGGCTCCAGGTGCTCGGGCATGGGCTGACGCAGGCGCAGCTCGTGGTGGTAGAAGGCGCGCCCGTTCTGCGCGCCCAGCACCGCGGCGCGGGCGGTGAGCGGGGTGACCACCAGGTCGAGCTCCGGCGCGCCCATCACCTGGCCGAGGGCGCGCAGGCCCTCGGGCTCCCCGTCGGCGATCGTGGCGCTGAGGGCGTCGACCAGGGCCCGGGGCTCGGGCAACCACTGACGCGGGGAGGCGGTGGGATCCAGGGGAGCGGGGGCTTCGGGCAGCGTGAGACGGATCATGAGGGGCTCGGACGTTGAGGCGTGGAATACAGGGGAAAAGAAGGGGCGGGCGGCGTCTCCTGGCGAGCGCGCACCGCTGGCGAGTTTGCTCAGTGCAGTACTTGCACACGCTGGCGGGAGATGCCCACCACAAAGTCACCTTCACCCAGGCGGCTGATGCCCAGGGTGATCGGGGTGCCCTCCTGTCCGCGGATAAGCTCGATGACCCGGTTGAGGCTCAGGCGCTGGGTGGACTTCCCGTCGACCGAGGTGATGCGGTCGCCGGGCATCAGCCCGGCCTCCTCGGCCGAGGATCCGGGCATGACGCTGCTGATGACGATGTGGCGTCGCTCGCGGTGCAGGCTGGCGCCGATGCCGTAGAAGCCCAGCGCCGGCTCCGATTCATCGGAGGGGGGGAGCACGATGTCGTGGATGAGGTGCTCCCCGCTCTCCAGCTCCAGGCCGGCCACCAGCTCGGTGGCGTAGCCGTGGGCTCGCACGCGCAGCGTGATGCGGCCCGGGGGAAGCTCCGCCAGCGCGAAGCGCCCCGAGGGGTTGGCGATTGTGGAGCGGGGGGCCAAAACGTTGGAGCTCTCCAGAAGCACCAGCTCGGCCGAGGGCACCGGCGCATCGGTGATGGCGTCGCGCACCACGCCGGCGATGGAGGCGCCCTCGAAGAGCTGGAGGTTCACCCGGGGCGTGGTGCGTCCGATGCGGACCTCCAGCAGCTCGGAGGTGGCCGAGGCCAGCCCCGGGGCCGAGGCCTGAAGCGCGTAGAACCCCGGGGCCAGGGGGCCGATGGTGAAGCGTCCCGCGGCGTCGTTGACCTCCACCGGCGCGATGTTCCGGGCGTTGAAGGGGTGGGGCGGGGGCACCTCCATCTCGGCGATGGCGATGGTGTACGAGGTTAAGGGGCGGCCCCGCGGGCCCAAAACCGTGCCGGTGATCTCTCCGCCGGGGCGCAGCTTTAGGACGACGGCCTGGCCCGGGCGCGCGCGCTGCTCAAAGGAGGCGGTGTACTGGCTGGCGGTCGCCCGCAGGGTAAAGGTCTCGTCGGGAGCATCGGGCCACATGAAGACGCCGTTGCGGTCAGCGTGCAGGCGCCGGGAGTCCCGGGCGGAGGTCGCGATCACAAACCCGCTCTGCGGCTGGCCCTCGGGGTTGAGCACGCGCCCGAAGAGGCCCTGACCGCGCTCCAGCACTACCTCCTGGTCGGCCATCGCGCGGGCCTCCACATCGAAGGGGCCCACCGTGTCGGGGAAGTGTCCCCGGGCCGAGGCGCTGAGCGTGTACGCCCCGGGCTCTAGCCCCTCGAAGCGAAAGCTCCCGTCGCTCAGGGAGCGCCCCTGCCGGGAGCCTCCGGGGCCCACAAGGGTGAGCTCGGCCACCAGGGGATCGCCCTGGTCGGTGCGCACCCCTCCGCGGAGGCCGGTGATCGGGCGGAGCTCGATCTGCAGGTCGGTCACCGATTCGCCAGGGCTCAGGGTGAGCGCGCGGCTCTCGGCATAAGGGAAGTCGGTCAGCGCGGTCTCCACGCTGATCGTGAGATCCCCGGCGGCCACCCGGGGGAGCTCAAAGTGCCCCCGGGAATTGGTTTGCGTCAGGTTGGAGAGTGTATGCGGCGGCAGCTCCTCGCCGCGGAGCCCGCGGGCCCCGGTGTAGACCAGCCCGATGTCGGCGCCGACCACCGGTTGTCCCTCCAGGGTGACGCGGCCGGCCAGCCGGGCCGGGCGGTGCATCACGAGCTCCAGCTCCGCGCTCTGCTCGTGTGCGGCCAGCGGCACGGCCCCCAGCGTGCCGACGCCGCCCCGCACATACTTCGGGTGGGTCAGGTCCAGGGTCGTGGCGTCGGCACGCTGGCGAGCCAGCGCAAAGCGCCCCTGCGCATCGCTCGTCGCCCGCTGCGTGCCGGCCTCCACGGTCGCCCCGGCCAGGGGGCGCCCCTCGTCGGTGAGCACGCGCCCGCGCAGCGCGGCGCGCTCGGTCTGGGCGCGTGGCGGTGCCTGCTCGGCGTCGGGCCCGAGCGCGCGCAGCATAAGCGCGCCCAGGACCAGCGCCCCCAGGACCAGCACGATGCCTGCCAGGCGCCGCTTTTTCGGTGAGGTTGATGTCATGTGCTCCCGTCTCCACAGGGGGGCGTCGGCGGTGGGCGTCACCACCGATGCCCTTTGCGCGGGGAGTGTATCAAGGTGATGGCGAGGAGCAACGCTGCTGCGGGGCTCTTGGCCTCCCTGGATTCAGGCAGAGACATCGAGAGGTAAGGGGGCTTAGTGAGCGATGTGGTTATCGAGAAGTGCCGGTAAGGGGGCTTAGTGAGCGATGTGGTTATCGAGAAGTGCCGGTAAGGGGGCTTAGTGGGGGGACTCGGCCGTCGAGAAGTGCCGGTAAGGGGGCTTAGTGGGCGATGTGGTTATCGAGAAGTGCCGGTAAGGGGGCCTTAGTGGGCGATGTGGTTATCGAGAAGTGCCGGTAAGGGGGCCGAGTGGGGGGACTCGGCCGTCGAGAAGTGCCGGTAAGGGGGCTGAGTGGGTGATCTGGCCATCGAGAAGAGCCGGTAAGGGGGCTTAGTGGGCGATGTGGTTATCGAGAAGTGCCGGTAAGGGGGCCGAGTGGGGGGACTCGGCCGTCGAGAAGTGCCGGTAAGGGGCCTTAGTGGGTGATGTGGTTAGCGAGAAGGGCGGGTAAGCGCGCTGAGTGGGGTATCTGGCTCCCCCCCTCCCCACGCATCGTGCTCTCCCTCGCACCCACCGCGGTTGTCACACCGGCGCCCGGGTGGTAACACTCCGGCCCCGGGCCGAGGGGCCCGAATGATGGTAAGTGGAGTAATATCAAGGGGATATCTTATCCCCTTCCCCCTGGTGAGACGAGAGCGATGCCGACCCAGCCGATCGATGTGGCGCTGCACAAGACAACTCAAGAGCGTTATCTGAACTACGCCATGAGCGTGATCACCAGCCGCGCGCTCCCGGATGTGCGCGACGGCTTGAAGCCGGTGCAGCGACGCATTCTCTACGCCATGTACACCAACCTGCGCCTGACCCATGACGCCCGCTTCCGCAAGAGCGCGGCCATCGTGGGGGAGGTGATGGGGAAGTATCACCCCCACGGTGACCAGTCGATTTACGACGCGATGGTGCGCATGGCGCAGAATTTCTCGCTGCGCTACCCCCTGGTGGACGGTCACGGCAACTTCGGCTCGGTCGACGGCGATAGCGCCGCGGCCATGCGTTACACCGAAGCCCGCATGATGCCCCTGGCCTCGGAGCTGCTCGACGAGATTAAGAAGCAGACCGTGCCCTACCGGCCCAACTACGACGGCACGGTGCAGGAGCCGGTGGTGCTGCCGGCCCAGGTGCCCAACCTGCTGATCAACGGGGCCACCGGCATCGCCGTGGGGATGGCGACCAACATCCCGCCCCATCACCTGGGAGAGGTGGTCGACGCGCTGATCGCCCTGATCGACTCGCCATCGCTGACCATCGACGACATCGTCGGTGAGATCATCCAGGGGCCGGATTTCCCCACTGGCGGGGTGCTCCTCAATTCGCGGGAGGAGCTGCGCGAGATCTACCACCAGGGCAGCGGCACGCTGGTCACCCGCGCCCAGTGGGAAGTGGAGCGCGACGGGGCTCGCCGCTTCATTGTGGTCACCGCGATCCCCTACTACGTCAACAAGGCGACGCTCATCGAGAAGATCGCCGAGCATATTATCCAGGGTAAACTCCCGCAGGTCGTTGACGTGCGCGACGAGTCGACCGCCGATGTGCGCGTGGTCCTGGAGCTTAAGCGGGGCGCCAGCGCCGATGTGGCCATGGCCTACCTCTTTAAGCACACCCCGCTGGAGGACCGTTTTCACGTCAACCTGACCTGCCTGGTGCCCTCGGAGAACCCGGATGTGGCCCAGCCGGCGAAGGTCGATCTGAAGATGATGCTGCGCTACTTCCTGGATTTCCGCATGGAGGTGGTGACCCGACGCATCGAGCATGAGCTCGCGCAGCTCCTGCGTCGCATCCACATTCTGGAAGGGTTTGAGGCGATCTTCGGGGATCTGGACGAGGCCATCCGGATCATTCGCGCTTCGGAGGGCAAGGCCGACGCCGCCAAGAAGCTGATGGCCTACTTCGGTATCGACGCCGAGCAGACCGAGGCGATTCTGGAGACCAAGCTCTACCGGCTGGCCAAGCTGGAGATTGAGCTTATCCGTGCCGAGCTCGCCGAGAAGCGCGCGGAGGCCGCGCGCCTGCAGGGGTTGCTCGGCAGCGAAGCGCGGCGCTGGGACCTGATCCGGCGCGAGCTGGTGGCGATTCGGGGCGCCTACGGCGATGCCCGGCGCACGCTGGTCGACGCTCCGGTCAAGGAGCTGGAGTACTCGGAGGAGGCCTACATCATCGCCGAGCGCTGCTGGATGATGGTCTCGCGTCAGGGGCGCATCAAACGCCAGAAGTCCTACACCGATCTCTCGACGATTCGGGTGCGGGAGGGCGATGAGATGGGCTGGGTGCTTCCGGGAAGCACGCGCGACGCGGTGATCTTTTTCACCAACATGGGGCGCGGCTACACCATGCGCATCGACGATGTCCCCTCGACCACCGGTTACGGGGACCCGGTACAGGCGAGCTTCGATTTTGCCGATGGCGAGCGCGTGGTGGGGGTGGTGACCACCGATGCACGGGTGCTGCGCAAGATGACCCCGGATCAGCCCTCGCTGGTCGGGGGTGGGGAAGAGAACGACGAGGACGACGTGCAGCTGGTGGGGATCGCCCGCAGCGGTCAGGCCGTGCGTTTCTCGCTGGAGAGCTACACCGAGCCGTCCACGGTCAAAGGGCGCCTCTTTATGCGTCTGGGGCGAGGCGACGAGGTGGTCAACGTCGAGAACTGCGATGGATCGGAGCTGGTGGCGCTGGCCAGCCGCGATGGGCGGGCGCTGATGTTCCCGGTCCGCGAGATCTCGCATGTGAAGGGGCCGGCCAAGGGCGTGCGCGCCATCACGCTGGAGGGCAAAGACCAGGTGCTCGACTTCACCCTGTGCCGGGAGCGCCTGGACGGGCTGGAGGTGGAGACCAACCGGGGCGCCCGCGAGATCATTCGGGCGACCAAGGCGCAGTACGCGCCGAGCTCTCGGGGCAATAAGGGTAAGCTGGTGATTCAGCGCGGGCACCTGATCCGCGCGCATCGCCCGCCGGTGGAGATCATCCCCGGCGACGAGGATGAGGCCGGCGAGGAGGAGTGATCCTCACCGAGGCTCCCGGTGGAGCCTGAATCTGGTCAAAGAAAAGCTCGCCCGGTGTACCGGGCGAGCTTATTTTTTTCGACCGGTAGCAAATAGGGTCTCAAGGGAGGGTCACCCGTAGGCGCGCGCGGTGGGTTTGGGAGGGGAGACGAATGCATTTTTACAGGACTTTGCGTTTCCCCCAGAACTTGAAGCGCGTCGGTGTGGTCATTATAGAAGCCAGGTGTCTGCGGTGGCGCTGACACCGGATTGTTGCTCGGGCAAGGGTTGCATCCGGTGGGGTGATCACCGATAAGGCGCCCGAGGCTGCCCGCCCGGGCGGTACGAAATGGTTTGATGGTTCTTCGACAGCAACGGTTTAAAAAGGAGTCAGAGATGATGTTGAGGCGCAACACTCTAGCGATGCTCGCGGCGCTCTCGCTTGCGGCCGGTGCCGCAGCCTGTGGCGGCACTGACGATCCCTCTAACCCTGATGTCGGGGAGGACGCAGGTCCCGACGTTGAACTCGACGGCGATGTGATCCCCGATGCGGACGAGGACACGGGGCCCGATGCCGACGTGGACCTGGGTCCTCCGACCATGCCCGAGAGTGCGGGCCAGGTCTTGATCACCGAAGTGATGAAGCAGCCCACCGAGACCAGCGCGGTCGAGGGGCAGTGGATCGAGCTCTTCAACACCACCGATAGCGATCTGGCGCTGGAGGGCTGCGAGCTGGAGAGCTCGGAGCTCGATGAGCCGGTGGCCATCGCGGGCGAGCTGACCATCGATGCGCAGGGGTATCTGACGGTGGCGCGCAGCGCCAACGCCGGCTTTGATGCCGACCTGGTGCTCGATGGGCTGGTACTGGCCGAAGGGGCGGGCGCCGTGGCGCTGATGTGCGATGGCGTGACCATTGCCCGGGTCGATTACGACGCCGGTGAGACCTACCCGAGCCAGGCCGGGGCCAGCCTCAGCCGTGATCCGGCGTTCGATGGCTCCAGTGGCGATGACGCCAGCTACTGGTGTGCGGCGACCGCCGCCTACAACGGCGCCGACCTGGGCACCCCGGGCGCGGCCAACCCCTCTTGCGATGGCGGCAGCGGGGACACCGGTAGCGCTCAGATCGCCGACCTGCTGGCCAACGGCCCGGGCGATGACGGCAAGATGATCGAAGGTGTCACCGTCACCTACGTGCGGCCCCTGGTGGGAGATGAATCGGCCGGCTTCTTCGTGCAGGCCAGCGCCGGTGGTCCCGCGCTCTTTGTGGCCGTGGCCGAGGGCGAGGCGATGCCGGTGGAAGTCAACGACGTGGTCGACTTCCGCGTGCTCACGGTTGATAGCTTCGGAAGCTCCACCTGGGCGGATTCCTTTGATTCGCTGAATGTGAACGCCGGCGCGGGGAACCGCGAAGCGCTCATCACCGATCTGACCGGTGCCGCCGATCTGATCACCGACCTCGACAGCTACGCCCACCGCCTGGTCAGCGCCGAGCTGACCATCACCGGCGAGCTCGAGACCTTTGCCGGCGCCGGCCACCAGGCCTACAGCGTGTCCAACGGCGCGGTCGGAGGCGATGACGACGTGAAGCTGCGCATGCCCACCGAGCTGCGGGAGTCCCTGGGGCTGGCGGTTGGCTGCGACGTCGATGTGACGGCCACTCCGCTGTGGCGTTTCGACGCGACCGCTCAGTTCATGGCCTACAACTCGTCGGAACTCAGCGTGGAGAACTGCCCGGCGCTCAGCGTGGTCAGCGCCACGGCGACCAGCACCACCACCGTGCAGCTCGTGCTGAGCCGCGCGCTCGGCCCGATCAACTCGGACGGCTCCGAGTTCACCATCGCCGGCCTGGCGGTCACGGCGGCCGAAGCCAATGGCCCCATGGTCACCCTGACCACCGCCGAGCAGACCTCGATGGCGGATTACACCGTGGAGCTCGCCGACACCCTGACTGACATCTTCGGCGACACGATCCCGGCCGACGCCAGCGCCTCGTTTACCGGCTTCTCCTCACTCAGCGTGGTCTTCAGCGAAATCATGACCCGGTTTACGGGGGGGGGCGGCGATCCGGGAGAGTACATTGAGCTCTTTAACTCCGGCGCTTCGGCCTTTGACCTGAGCGGTTGCCTGCTCACGCGCGACGCCGCCACAAACAATGAGATGGTGCTCGCCGACGGGCTGGAGATTCCGGCCGGTGGCTACGTGCTCTTTGTCAGCAGCGACACGATCCCGGAGCTGACGTCCGCTCAGACGCTGGAGCTTCCGCTCGGAAACAGTGGCGGAACCTACGCGCTCTCCTGCGCGGGCCAGGAGCTCGACCGGCTCACCGTGACGTCCAGTACGGTTGCCCTGGGCATCTCCTATCAGAAAGACGTCACCAAGCTGGGAACCCCTAACCCGGATGGCGCCGCGCCTTCGGATAGCTGGTGCCTGACGCCGGAAGATGCGGCTAACCAGTTCGCGACCTTCGAGACGGAGCTGAAGTACGGCACTCCGGGCACGGCCAACCTCGCCTGCCCCTGAGCGTGTGATGTACGGGCGCCGGGCTGCTATTCGGGTTTGGCGCGCGTGACATTCTGCTGACACGAACCCCCTCTCCGAGTTGCGATCTGTAATCGGAGAGGGGGTTTTGTTTTGGGAGCGTGGTCGGGCGGCGGGCAGGGCGGTGTTTCGGGCAAAAAAAAGCCCCCAGGGGTTGCCTGGGGGCTTTTGAGTCTGCTCCGGGGGGGAGAGCAGGACTCGAAAAGGGTGGCCAGCCCGCCTGGGGGGGGAAGCGGGCTGACCGGGGTGCCGAGCGTGCTCACTCGTGAAAGGAGCTGGATCCTCGCGTGAGGGGGGGATCACGTTGGAGGATCGCGCTCGACACATTGAGGAAGATATCGACGGGGGTGGGGTCGGTCAAGTCATTTTTGTAATTTTCCGTCATGACTGGATATTACACCCTGTAACGCCAGGGGAGCCGAATGCGGGATGAGCGCTATTTTAGGGGAGATGAGCGGCTTCGACTGTGGTATGTGCACCTCGTAAACTTTTTTGCTTCACCTCTCTTAACGGCGAGTTTTTCTCATGAACGATACGATCCCGCTGGGCCGACGTGAGTTTGAGAAGGCCCTCAACGATCTGTTACGCGCGTATCAGAGCACTGAGGAGGGGCAGGCCTCCTACCATTCCGACGATAGCGTGCGTTGCCACCACTGCATGTTCACCACCGGAAGCACCGACTGCTCGTTCTGCACCTACTGCCGGGATTGTCAGAACTGCACCTACTGCACCCAGTGCAACGAGTGCGAGCATTGCCATCAGTCGAGCTACTGCGTGCGCTCAAAGCGCTGTGCCAGCAGCTCCTACTTGATCTTGAGTCAGGATTGCACCGACTGTGTGTTCTGTTTTGGCTGTGTGGGGCTGGTCAAAAAAGAGTTTCATATTCTCAACCAGAAGTTCCCGCGCGACCGCTACTTCAAGCTGGTCAAGGAGCTCAAGGCGGCGCTTCAGATTCCCTGAGCGTGGCTACCGGGCTCGGTCGTGTGGGGTGTTTCCAGGTCAAGGAGCGGTAATGGAAGCGATCCTCAGGGTCGGGGTGGTCACGGTGAGCGACCGGGCCAGCCGCGGCGACTACGACGACATCAGCGGGCCGGCCATTGAGGCCTGGCTCACGAGAGCGCTGACCTCCCCTTTTGAGGTCGCCACGCGCCTGGTTCCCGATGAGTTTGAGCGCATCGGGGAGGCCATCGTTGAGCTCTGCGATGAGCGGGGCTGCCAGCTGGTCTTGACCACCGGGGGCACCGGGCCCGCGGTGCGTGACGTGACGCCGGAGGCCACCCTGGCGGTAGCCGACCGGGAGATGCCGGGCTTTGGCGAGCGTATGCGCCAGATCAGCCTGAAGTACGTGCCCACCGCGATCCTCTCCCGTCAGGTCGGAGCGCTGCGCGGTCGTTCGTTGATTGTGAATCTCCCCGGGAGTCCGCGCTCCATCGCCGAGATTCTCGACGAGCTCTTTGAAGCCATCCCCTACTGCATTGAGCTGATGGACGGTCCCATCGTGGAGACCGACCCGGAGGTTGTGGTGGCGTTTCGTCCCAAAAAGAAGAAGGGGTAAGCCGTGAGTGGAGCGAGCTCAGCCGCGGGGCAGTCGGAGTTGCGCCAGCTCCTCTCGAGCTGGCGCGCCGGCCGCGATGTGGGCAAACATTTTACCGCGCTCAAGCACCTGCCCGCGCAGCAGGCCGAGTACGCCCCGCTGCCCGAAGGGCTGGACCCGCGGGTGGGGCAGCTTCTGCGGGCCCGTGGTTTTCAGAGCCTCTACAGCCACCAGGCCCGGGCGGTGGAGGCCGCGCTGGGGGGGCGTCACACGGTGGTGGTGACTCCCACGGCCAGCGGGAAGAGCCTCTGCTACAACCTCCCGGTGATCGACAGCCTGTATCGCGGTCATAGCGCGCTGTTTCTCTTTCCGACCAAGGCGTTGAGTCAGGATCAGAGCGCGGAGCTGAATCAGCTCCTGCAGCTGGCGCCGCAGCGCGATCCGACCTGGGAGGCGCAGGTCTACGACGGAGATACCGCCCCGGATGTGCGCCGCCGGGTGCGGCGCAACGGTCGCCTGGTGCTGACCAACCCCGATATGCTGCACGCGGCGATTTTGCCGCATCACGATAAGTGGGCTCGTTTCTTTAAGGGGCTTAAGTACATCGTGGTCGATGAGCTGCATACCTACCGCGGGGTATTTGGCAGCCACGTGGCCAACGTGCTCTGGCGCCTGCGCCGGATCTGCCGCCATTACGGCACCGACCCGGTCTTTCTGGCCACCAGCGCGACCATCGCGAACCCCCGAGAACTCGCCCGAGAGCTGGTCGGTGGCGAGGTGGAGCTGGTCGATCGGAGCGGGGCGCCCCGGGCGGAGCGTTACGTGTGTTTTGTGAATCCGCCGATAGTCGACGCCGAGAAGATGCGCCGGCAGAGTCCGCTGCGGGTGGCTCAGCGGGTGGCCGCGCAGACCCTGAAGCGCGATTGCCCCACTATCGTTTTTGCCCGCAGCCGCCAGTCGGTCGAGGTGATGGTCAACCGTCTTAAGCGTCGACTCGCCACCGATCGCGATCGTCCAGGGCTGGCCGATCGCGTGGCGAGTTACCGCGGGGGCTACCTCCCGGAGCTTCGACGTTCGATTGAGCGCGGGCTGCGTCAGGGCCATGTGCGCGGGGTGGTGACCACCAACGCGCTGGAGCTGGGGGTGGACATCGGCAGCCTGGATGTCTGCGTGCTGGCCGGTTACCCGGGCACCATCGCCTCGACCTGGCAGCAGATCGGGCGCGCCGGGCGCAGCGGGGGCGTCTCGGTGGCCATGGTGATCGCCGGCGACAACCCCATCGACCAGTTCATTATTCAGAACCCCGATTACTTCTTCGGCCAGTCGCCGGAAGCCGCCCGGGTGGATCCGCGCAACCTGCTCATCGCGGTCGAACACCTCAAATGCGCCTGCTACGAGCTGGAATGGCGCGCTGGCGAGTCCTACGGGGGGCTGGACCCCTCGGAGACCGAAGAGGCGCTGGAGTTTATGGCCCGGACCATGGGGGTGATTCAGCGCACTGGCGAGCGTTGGACCTGGACCTCCCGCACCTATCCGGCCAATCAGGTCAGTTTGCGCAGCACCGCCGAGGAGAACTTCGTGGTCGTCGACCTGGGCTCCCGCGAGCGTAATGTGCTGGCCGAGGTCGACTTTGAGAGCGCCCACCTGACGCTCTATCCCAACGCCGTCTACCAGATCTCCGGGGAGCCCTACCGGGTGGTGCGTCTGGACTACGATGAGCGCCGCGCCTACGTCGAGCGCAGCGACGATGGCTACTACACCACGGCCATGCACTACGCGGCCACGCACGTGCTCGACGTCTTTAAAGAACGCCAGGCGTCGCGCACCTCCCTCGGTTTTGGGGAGGTCCGGGTCACGCAGCGCTTCGTGGGTTTTAAGAAGATCAAGTTCGGTACCGGCGAAAATATCGGTTACGGGGAGCTCAATCTCCCCGAGCTCGATCTGCACACCATGGCTTACTGGCTGCAGCTCAAAGCCGATGATTTTCACGACCTGGGGCTGGGAGCGCTGGCCGCCGATCAGTGGGTCCGCCTGGTGGAAGGCGCCGGCGAGGTGCTCCGGACCACGGCCAGCCTCAAGATGATGTGTGACTGGCGCGATCTGGAGCTGTGCATCGGCTCGGTGGCCAATGATCAGTGGTGGTCGCAGGGGATCGGGGGCACCACCGTGCGCGACGCCTCGGGTCAGGAGCAGGACTGGGAGGCCGGCCAGATCGCCCCCTCACTCTATGAGCCCCACATCTACCTCTACGATCGCTACCCGGGGGGCGTGGGTCTTGGTGAGGGGCTCTACGATGAGCATGAGCGCTTCATGGCCATGGCCCGAGACCTGGTTCAGCGCTGCCCCTGTCAGGCCGGCTGCCCCTCTTGCGTGGGACCACCGGGGGAGCAGGGCGCGCCCATCAAAGATGCCGTCGCCCGGGTGCTCGACGCGCTCAGCAAGAGGGCTTGAGTCCGGCCGGCGCTCCCCCAAACGCGGCGCATAAAAAAGCGGGGCAGGGAGGCCAAACGCCTCCGCTGCCCCGCATCGCTTTGAACCACCGGCACGCCGGCGGCTCCGGCATCGAGCTGGGACTCAGCTCTCGCTCTTCTCGCCAGGTGCCCGCGGCGTGACCACCTTGTCGATCAGCCCGTACTCCATCGCCTCGGTGGCGCTCATGTAGTAGTCGCGATCGGTGTCCTTCTGGATGCGCTCCATCGACTGCCCGGTCTGCTCGACCAGGATCTCGTTGAGGCGCTCGCGCAGGCGCAGGATCTCGCGGGCCTGAATCTCAATGTCGGTGGCCTGTCCGCCGATGCCGCCGCGCATCAGCGGCTGGTGGATCAGGATCCGGGAGTTGGGCAGCGCGAAGCGCTTGCCTTTCTCGCCAGCCGTCAGCAGCAGCGCGCCCATGGAGGCGGCCTGCCCCATGCAGATCGTGGAGACCTGGGGGCGGATGTAGCGCATCGTGTCGTAGATCGAGAGCCCGGCGGTCACGCTGCCCCCGGGAGAGTTGATGTAGAGGCTGATGTCTTTGTCGGGATCGTCACTCTCCAGAAAGAGGAGCTGGGCGACAATGGCGTTGGCCACCTCATCGGTGACCGGCGTGCCCAGAAACACAATGCGATCCTTGAGCAGGCGGCTATAAATATCCCAGCCGCGCTCGCCGCGGTGAGTCTGCTCGACGACGTAGGGGATAAAACCCATGGCTTTGCTCTCAAAAAAGGTTCAGTGGGGACGCGGGCCGGCGCCATCAATCATCGGTGTCAATGTGGTCACCGCCCGCCAAAAATGCAACCTCGCAGATGGGCCAAACATTCGCCCTAAACGCACCTGAGTGTCAGCGCCGGGGGGCGCGTGGGATCAGCGCCTCTTGCGCGAGCCCCGGGACTTCGAGCCCCGGCCTTCTCGTGAAGAGGGTACGGATTTCGCCTCCAGGAGCTCCACGATCAGGCTGCCGTAGTCGCCCTCCGGCGAGCGCTCCGGGGCGTAGCCGCGCACGTAGCGCAGTCCCGGGCCTTCCAGCCACTCCAGCACCGCCGGTTTGAGCACCGGCCCCTCTTCGGAGTGAATGCCGCGGCCGTGAATCACCCGCACAAAGCGCGCCTGGTCGCTCTTCCACCATTGATGGATGTAGAGCTCCAGCTGGCGCAGGGCGTCGTCCAGGGTGTCACCGCGCAGGTTGATCTGGCCGGTGCGTTGCCCGATGGCCACCTGCTGGTAGCGCTTGATCAGCGCGCGCTGGGCGCGGCCCAGGGGCTCGATGAAGCTCAAACCCTCGTCATCCCGGGGCAGCGAGGGGGTGATCAACCCGTTGTCGGGCAGCGACTCCTCGCGCTCGGTGTCCACCTGGCGGGCTTCGCGATGTTTGCCGTGTTGAGGACGGTACTTGCGATCGGGCTCGAGCATCTCGACGCCGCTGACCGCGCGCATGAAGATCGCGGCGTCGCGGGCCTCAAAGACCTGCTGGCGCGCTTCTTCCTCGGCCTGCGGATCGTGGCGAGTGTCGGCGCGCTCGGAGCGCGAGGCGCCGGACTGGCGTGTGGGGTCCGGCGGCAGCTCGGCCGAGGCCTCCCCCTGGTACTTGGCCTGAAAGATGCGGGAGGGGTCGAGCTTATCGAGCGCCATCTCGAAGAGCTCTTCGTCGCTGAGCTCGGGCGCCGGCTTTGGGGAAGGCCGGGGCGTGGGCTCCGGCCGCGCGGCCGGTTCTGGGGCGCGGGTGTCGGGCTCGGGGCGGCGTGTCTTGCCCCCCAGATCCAACTTCAGGTCTTTGAGTTGCTCGGCCAGAGGGCCGAGTTTCGACGTGCCGCGCTTTTTGTTGCTCACACTGCAATCCTCGGCGCCCTCGGCGCCCCGGGGGTTACTTCTCGGCCTGGGCCTTGGTCATCTCTTCGGGCTGGGCCACGTCGGCCGGCTCAAAGGGAATCGACACCCGAACCTTGCCGCTACGTGCAAAATGATCGGCCGCCAGCTCAAAGGTCAAGCTCTGGGCCTGGTCCGGACGCTCAAAGAGCGCGAAGTCGGTGACCGAGGCGCCCGGAGCAAGCTCGGCCTCCCGCTCCAGCTGCCCTTCGGCGCTGGTGTTCGAGGGCAGCCGCACCCGGTTGAGCGCGCCGGTGGTGCTGTGCAGGCGAGCGCCCTGACGCCCGGAGAGATCGCGGTGACCGGGATCAAAGGTGAGGGCGCTGTCGGTGGTGTTGGTCAGCTTGTAGTCCACGCGCAGCACCGGCTCATCGCTGTAGCCCTCTTTCTCGTCGCTGTTTTTGAGCTTGATGTAGGCCTGGTCCACAGCCGTCACCTCAAAGCTCACGCCTTCCACATCGATACTCTGCCCCACCTCGTAGACGGTGGGGCCGGTCGGGGTGGTGGCCTTGTAGCTCAGCCCGAAGAGCACCGGGTTGGTGCCGCGGTGCATCGAGGGGGGCAGGCTCAGCACCAGGTCGGTGATCGAGCCGTCGGGGATCTCAAAGAGGAAGATGTCGCTGAGCGACTCCCCCGGCGCCAGCGTGGTGGTGGCGGTGACCTGACCGGGCAGCGTGCCGCGATCCAGGTAGACCCCGTTGATCGGCGCCTTGGAAAACTCCGCCAGCGGCGTCTCGGCCGGCGGCGCCGGATAGAGCAGCGGGGTGGAGCCCTCGGTCATCTGCTGGCTGGCGTGGCTGGGGCTGTAGACCACGTTATCTTCGCCGGCGTTGGTGATCGTCACCGGGATGGTCAGTACCGGGCGCGGATACTCCACGGTCTGACCCTGATGATCGAGCTCCAGGTAGCGCGCGCCGTACTCGCCAGGCGCAAAGGTGACCCCGCCGATGGTCTGAGGCTGAGCGCCAGGGCCAATGGTGACGGGCTCCTCACAGGCCGTCAGGCCGAGGAGGGCGGTGCATACGAGCGTCGGGACAAGACGCGATCCCCGAGGGGTGAACATAATCTTTGACCTGCGTTTAGGTGGTTGCGCGGGCGCTTGATAACGAGGCGATCCGGCGCCAAAACGTGGATGGGCGCAGCGTACAAAGGCCTCCTCAAACGGTCAACTTGCGACGCGACGCGTCGCGCGCACTCTAGCGCATCTTCGGGGCTGCTGGCTTTCCGCGCGTGGTCTTTTTTTGTTAAGGTCGCCGCAATGACTGGAGGTTTTAGAGGTGGTCGCCCCCCCGGCGGCGCCCGCTGCCATGATCGAGGCGACAGTGGTGAGAGCAATAACCCGAACGACCGGCACACGTCTGGCGGTGGCCGCGGCCACGCTGCTCAGCTTGAGCTGTACTCAGGAATACAGCCTGGAGCGCCAGGTGCCCGAGCGCGGCACCCTTGGCGAGGAGCTCCACGCCATCTGGCTCAAAGACACTCGCCGCATGGCCGAGCTCCCCGGTGAGCGCAGCGCGCTCCTGGAGGCGCGCCGCGAAGCCTTTGTCGGCGCGGTGGATCGCGCCGTCCCTGCCGGAACCGAGCCCGAGCTCGATAACTTCCTCCAGGCCATCGTGCCGGCCATCGAGCAGGGCTATTTCCCGGCGATCACGCGGCGTCTGCCCCTGATCATGGACGAGGCCGCCCACGACGAGGAACTGCTCGACTTTATCCTCAACCGCCCCGAGGTCGGCCCCACTGACTACCTCTCACCGCGGCATCAGGGGCGCTTCTTTTACGAACTCTCCAACTTTGATCAGAGCAGCGCGCTGATGGGCCATCTGGGCCGGGTGCTTGCCAGGCACGACGGCTTCGACGATCAGGGCAACCCCGACATCAGTCAGCCTTCGGCCGGCAGCGATTTGCTGCGCGCCCTGGCCGACGCCCTGGAGGAGGAGCCCCCCGAGATCGCCACTGACCGCGTCTCGGTGATGCTGCGCGATCTTTTTGTGCAGGGAGACGCGACCTTCCTCAACGGGGAGTCCAGCCGTCTGGCGCTGGTGGCCCGCTTCGATGAGCGCGGCCTGCCGCAGGTGCGTCTGCGCCCCGATGGCTCCATGCCCGAGCCCTTCATCGACAGTGACCGCGACGGGCTGGCCGACCTCGATGCTCAGGGGCGTTTTCATATGACCCAGGGCCCGGCGCTGCATATCAAACCCTTGAGCGATGCGCCCTCGCCACACCCGCTGATGCAGCGCGACCTCTTTGGCCGGTTGCAGTTCGGTCAGAATGACTTTGTCTTTGAGTATGTGGACTTAAGTGAGACGGCGCTGCCCTTTCTGGTGGAGCTTGGCGCCGGGCTGGCCGCCGAAGATGCGCTGTACCACGGCGCGGCTACCGCCCGGGAGCTGCTGGGGCCGGCGGTGGTCGGTGAAGATGCGCGGGGCCACTACCCGGCGTTCTCTCCGGAGCATCCGATGGTCGATGTGGTCGACGCGATCATCAGCGGCCTCTCGATCACCGAGCTCCCCGAGGTCATGGAGCTGAGCGCCCGCTACATGCGCCGCTCCAGCCAGGGGATGGCGCACCTCTCCTTTGCGCTCAGCGACGCCATCGACGCGATGGAGGATGTGCCCGCGGGCGAACTCGGGGAGAATTCCACGCTGGTGCACGACCTGCTGCCGGTGCTGCGCGAGATCTCGGCCGATCCCGCTCTCTGGGCCGATGTCTTCGAGGCGCTGCGCGACCCGATCATGGAGCGCAGCGGGGAGGCCATGCTCACGCTGCTTCGCCACAAAAACATGCAGGCGGTGCCCGCGGCCGAAGGGCCCTACAACGCCTGCTTTGAGCACTGCGACGAGACTCAGGAGATCGGTACGGTGGCGCGCTTTGAGTGCATCCGCGCCTGCCCCTCCCAGGAGATCTTCCGCGAGGCCATGGACTACACGCTGCCCGAGTCGCCCGAGAATCGCAGCATGTTCCAGCGCGTCTTCCACCTGCTGCGCGACACCGCCCAGACCCCTTACGTGATGCACGTGGAAGAGGTGGTGGTGCCGGGGTTCGACATGATGGCGATCCCGCCGATGCTGGAGCTGCCCGGCTCGGCCGAAGCCTTTATCAAATCGGTCGCCGGCGATCTGGTCCTGACCGACTATATCAGCGACGAGTTCACCAACAGCGATCTGGGGCAGATGCTGGAGCTGATCGATGAGCTGGTGCCCGGCGTCGTCGACGATGAGACGGTGGGCGGGATGCTCAGCATCGCCAGCGAACTCTTCGGCGCGCGCCTGGACCCCAGCCCCACCCCGGCGCAGATCACTCGCCTCTTTAATCAGCCGCGGCTGCGCTTTGAGGATGCCGAAAACGGCTACGTGCTCGAGGTCACCAGCCCCACCTGCCGAGATGGCTACGTGATGGCGGCCCACCATGCCGACGGCCTCTACGCCGCCGAGGCCAGCGGGCTCATCGACGTGCTGCACCCCCTGGCGAAGGCCTTTAGCCGCCACGACCGCGAAGAGCTCCTCATGCAGATCTTTGTGGTGATTCACGATCATTACTCCAGCCGGGTCGATCTCTACTACGACAAGGCCGGCAACCGCTCCCCGATGAAGGGGGCCAACCTGGTGAGTCTGGAGCCGGCGCTCGACGTGATCTTTGAGCGCGGGCATCTCTTCGCCGGGCTGCGGGCCCTGGCCCTGTCCACCGGGCATGTGCGCGACGATCAGGGGGTGCATGTCGATGAGCGCCTCCGCCAGCTGATCCACGCCTGGCTGCGCAACGACGATGCCTACACCACCCGCGCCGGGGAGAGCTCGCTGGAGCTGGCCGACGGGCGCACCTTAAGTCCGGTGAGCCGGGTCGACATCATCGTCGATCGCCTGGCCCACATGGTGGATCGCGCCGACGCCGACGCCGAGGTCAAGGGCCACCTGGCCGACTTTGCCGAGGGCTTCCTCAACGTGGTCCTGCGCGCCGAAGAAGACCCCGAGGGCGGCTACCGCTTCCATGAGCCGGGGACCATCGCCCTGGCCACCCACGTGCTCGACTACACCGCGCAGCGCGCCCGGGAGATGGAGGCCCGTGGCGAGTTTGAGGGCTGGCTCACCGAGAAGGTGCCCGACGCGCTGATGGAGATCTTTACCTCCCGCTGGTTCTTCGCGGCCGTGGAGCTGGTGGCTGCCCTGCACGACGAGCCCCAGGGGCGCCAGGTGATCAACGACGCCCTCAACTACCTGGGCAACGACGCGGACCGCGCCGACCAGAGCGCCCTGATGATCTACGCCCTGATGGTCCAGGCCTTCGATCTCGAAGAGCTGGCCCCGGTGGCCCGCTTTGCGCTCCAGAGCCTGGATCCGGATCGCCGCTACGAGGTGGAAGGCCCCCACGCCGGGCTGCCCACGGCCACCCTGATCGGGGAGTTTATGGCCCGCGCCGGTGAGCTCGATCCCGATGGCGAGGGCGTCCGGATTATGGGGAGAGGCTCGATCCAGGGCGAGGAGTACGACGCCAGCTGGGTGGCCATCGGCGATCTGGTGCTGCGTTACTTCAGCGACGATCCCCACCCCGATCGCGAGCTCAACCGCGAGGACATCCGCTCGGGGCTGAGCAACCTGGGCGACTGGCTGCTCCAGGAGGAGCGCGGTCTGGAGCGCTACTACAAGCTCGTGGAGCATCGCCGTCGCCTGCTCGACGGGAAGTGATATGCCCCGGATGGGGGGGCTGTGGAGAGCTTTTTAGACCCCGGTGTTGACCGCTCAGAGGGGGGCGGGCTAGGTTGCCGCCGAGTCCTGCCCCCCGAATCCGACCCCCATCGGACGCTCTGATTATGATGCCTGCCGCCGTCTCCGAATCGCCCCGTTATATTGTTGTTGAAGGCCCGATCGGGGTTGGAAAGACCACGTTGGTCAACCGGCTGGCCGCGCGCTTTAACGCCCGCACCGTGCTCGAGATCTTTGAGGAGAACCCCTTTCTGGCGCGCTTCTACGAAGATAAGGAGCGCTACGCCTTTCAGACCGAGATGTTCTTTCTCTTAAGCCGCTACCGCCAGCAGGAGGAGTTCGCCCAGAGCGATCTCTTCAGCCCCCTCTCGGTGAGCGACTACCTCTTTGTGAAATGCCGGCTCTTTGCCAGCCTCACGCTCAGCGATCACGAGCTCACCCTCTACGATCGCATGTACTCGATCCTCTCCACCCAGGTGCCCCGGCCCGATGTGGTCGTGCACCTGCACGCGCCGCTGGAGGTGCTGATGGGGCGCATCAACCAGCGGGGGCGCTCTTACGAGAAGGACATGGACCCGGAGTACATCGACCGCCTGCGTCGGCTCTACCATAACTTCTTTGCGCACTACGATGACGCCCCGCTGATCGAGATCGACACCTCCGACATCGATTTCTCCCGCGACGATCAGGCCGTCGAAGATCTGATGGCCCAGATCACCGCCTGCCATCGCCAGGCGATCCAGCCCCCGGTGGCGCTGGAGTTTTAAGCGGTCCCGGGTCGGGTAGCGACGGGCCCTGTACCGACCCGCCCGCCGTACCGACCGAGAGAAGCGCAAGGTCCGGTGTTTATGCGGTTGATCGCCGATTCTCCTGCTCCCGATCTGCACGGCTTTGCGCACCCGGCGCTCCGATGGAGCGAGCGACTCGACGGCGGCGCTGTACCGACCCTGTACCGACCGAGAGAAGCGCAAGGTCCGGTGTTTATGCGGTTGATCGCCGATTCTCCTGCTCCCGGGCCTCGTACCGACCGAGAGAAGCGCAAGGTCCGGTGTTTATGCGGTTGATCGCCGATTCTCCTGCTCCCGATCTGCACGGCTTTGCGCACCTGGCGCTCCGATGGAGCGAGCGACTCGACGGCGGCGCTGTACCGACCCTGTACCGACCGAGAGTAGCGCAAGGTCCCGTATTTATGCGGGCCTCGTACCGACCGAGAGAAGCGCAAGGTCCGGTGTTTATGCGGTTGATCGTCGATTCTCCTGCTCCCGATCTGCACGGCTTTGCGCACCTGGCGCTCCGATAGAGCGAGCGACTCGACGGCGGCGCTGTACCGACCCTGTACCGACCGAGAGAAGCGCAAGGTCCGGTGTTTATGCGGTTGATCGCCGATTCTCCCTGCAGAGCTTTGCGCATCACCGGGGCCTCTCTGCCTGTGACGTCAAAGGGGAGCGCACGTCAGGCGCGAGACGCTCGTTGCCAATGCACGGTGAGAGGCGCCCGGGGGCGGCCCGATGGGGGGTAGAACCTCACCCGAGGGCGCCCGAAGGCGGAGGTTTTCGTCGTAAAGGCTCCGCGAAGGGCGNGCATCACGGCCACGACACAGCCCAACTCGCCGCGCGCCGTCGTGTCTACGAGGCCGCGAAACGCCGCCATCCCCAGCGTTGGACCGGTGCAGTCCGCTGTTGGGAGTCCCCGGCTGAGGTGTATCTGAACCCCTCAAAACTCACGCGCTCCAGGCTCGAGATGGAGGGCTGTGCGTAGTTCGATGAGGCGGCAACTATGTTGACACTCACCGAACTCGAGCTCGGGCTCGAACTCGTACTCGTACTCGCTTACGACATTACCGAGCCGCATCCAGGGCGACGATTGGCAAGGAGCAAGGAGGAGCGTGTAGCAGCGCTACCGCGACGACGCAGCAACGTAGCCAGCGTCGTCCTGGGGCGCTCGCCCCCCCCCAAAAAAATCCCCACCTCCCTGTAACCTCTCCCGCCGGCGCGCGTCTCTCGTACCGAAAGCCCCGGCCTGCGCGCCTTCGCACCGCCGGAGATTCGCGCTAAAACACGCGCCGAGGCCCGCGAGCAAGCCGGCGATTCGTCGCCCACACACACCGAACCCAGAGGAGCATCACCATGAGCACCACCCAAAAAACCCTGCACGTCAAAGGCATGAGCTGCGGAAACTGCGCCAAACACGTCGAGAAGGCCGTGGGCGCGCTTGAGGGCGTCGAGACGGTCGCCGTCGTCCTCGACAAGGAACAGGTCACCGTCGCCTTCCGCGACGACGCCACAACCCTGGATGCCATCTCCAAAGCCATCGTGGACGCGGACTACGAGGTGGTCGGCGAAATCGAGGGCTAGAAAGAGCCGAACGCCCAAATGTGTTGAACCTTGTGTTAGCGCACCGCCCCGCCACCAACGAGGCCCTTCCATGACGACCCCCACTTCAAACGCTTCAAACGCCGCGCTCGAAGCGACGCTTCTGGAGCATCGCGACGCCTTTCTGGGCTTTGTTCGCTCCCGCGTCTCCGATGCACAGACCGCTGAGGACATCCTGCACGACAGCCTCATCAAGGCGATGGGTTCGTTGGATCAGCTCGACGATGAGGCGAAGGTCGTGGCCTGGTTCTATCAGATCCTGCGCAACGCCATCATCGACCGGCAGCGTCGTCGGAAGACCCGGGAGAAGTACGTCGGGCAGTACGCCCGGGAGGCCGAGACCAGGGAGACGCCCGCAGCGCGCAAAAACGTCTGCCAGTGCTTTCACAAGCTCATTCCGACGCTCAAAGATGAGTATCAGGAGATGATCGAAGCCGTGGAGCTTGGCGAGGCCGAGACTGAGCAGCTGGCCGCGGAGCTGGGCATCACGACCAATAATCTGAATGTGCGGCGACACCGGGCGAGAAAGCAGCTCAAGGGTCGGATTGAGGAGACCTGCGGGGCGTGTGCGGCCGCGGGGTGTCTGGATTGCACCTGCAGCCCCTGAGGTCGCTTCACACAAAGGTTTTTGCTGATTGAAAAAGACCCGCAGCCACCGAGGTGGCTGCGGGTCTTTTTTTATCGCCGCGGTGTAAGCGGCCGGGGGGGCCTGCGTCTGCAGGGGTGAAGCGCGTTGATGCGCGAGTGACCATCCCATCTTTTTGCAGTGCGAGGGCTTTGAGCATGAGCAACGTCACCGAAACATTGAGAATTGAAGGCATGACCTGCGCGTCGTGCGTGGGGCATGTGGAGAAGGCGATCGCCGGGTTGGAGGGCGTGGCCGGCGCGTCGGTGAACCTGGCGACCGAGCGGGCCACGGTGGAGTTCGTGCCGCGGCGCATCGATCTGGAGGCCATCGCCGCCGCCGTGCGGGAGGCGGGCTACGGGGTGACGCGCCTGGCCGAGGAGGATCGCGGAGCGGTGGAGGAGGCCGCGCGCGAAGAGGAGCTCGGCGAGTTGCGGCGGAGGTTGGGCATCGCCGCGCTTTTGAGCGCGCCGCTGCTGCTGCTCGAGATGGTGCCGATGATGGTGCCCGCGGCGCATCACTGGCTGATGGGCGTCATTGAGCGGCAGACGCTCTGGATGGTGTTTTTTGTGCTGGCGACGGCCGTGCAATTTGGCCCCGGGTGGCGTTTTTACCGCGCGGGCTGGGCGGCGCTGCGGCGCTTAAGCCCCGACATGAACACGCTGGTGATGCTGGGGACGAGCGCGGCCTACGGCTACTCGGTGGTGGCGACCTTTGTGCCCGGGGTGCTGCCCGCCGCCTCCCTTCACGTCTACTACGAAGCTTCCGCCGTGATCATCACGCTCATACTCGCCGGCAAGTACATGGAGGCGCTGGCGAAGGGGCGCACAAGCCAGGCGATTCGCCGCCTGGTCGGCCTTCAGCCCAAACGCGCCCGGGTGGTGCGTGGCGGCAAAGACGTGGAGGTGCCCCTGGCCGAGGTTCGCGAGGGCGATGTGGTGCGGGTGCGCCCTGGCGAGCGGGTGCCGGTGGACGGGGAGGTCGTGGAGGGGGCGTCTTATGTGGATGAGTCCATGATCACCGGGGAGCCCCTGCCGGTCGAGAAGCGCGAAGGGGCCCAGGTGGTGGGCGGCACGATCAACGGGCACGGAACCTTTTTGTTCAGGGTGACGCGGGTCGCCGGCGATACGGTGCTGGCGCAGATCATTCGCACCGTGGAGGAGGCCCAGGCCACCAAGCCGCAGATTCAGGCGCTGGCCGATAAGGTGGTGGCGGTCTTTGTGCCGGTGGTGCTCGTGTTGGCCGCGCTGACCTTCGGCGCCTGGCTGTGGCTGGGGCCCGCCCCGGCGTTGACCTCGGCGCTGGTGGCGGCAGTCTCGGTGCTGATCATCGCCTGCCCCTGCGCTATGGGCCTGGCCACGCCTACTTCCATCATGGTGGGCACGGGCAAAGCCGCCGAGATGGGCGTGCTCTTTCGCAAGGGCGACGCCCTGCAGACCCTGCAAGAGGCCGACATCGTCGCCCTCGATAAGACCGGCACGCTGACCGAGGGTCGCCCCACCCTCACCGATTTTTTTGTTCAGGGTGGCTTTAACGAAGCCGAGGTGTTGCAGCTGGCCGCCGCCGTCGAGCGGGGCTCAGAGCACCCCATCGCGCGGGCGATTGTGGAGGCCGCCGCCGCACGACAGCTGCCCGCGTTGCCCGCGAGCGACTTTGAGGCGGAGGCCGGTTTTGGCGTGCGGGCCAGGGTTGGCGAGCGACAGGTCGCGCTGGGGGCTGACCGCTACGTGACGCGTCTGGGACTCGACCCCACGATCTTTGCGCACGACGCCGAACGCCTGGCCTCCGAGGGTAAAACGCCCTTCTACATCGTGATCGACGACGCGCTCGCAGGAGTGCTTGCCGTATCGGACCCGATCAAACCATCGACGCCCGAGGCGATTCGCACGCTGAAAAAGCTCGGGCTTCGGGTGGCGATGATCACCGGCGACAACCGGCGCACCGCCGAGGCGATTGCCGCGCAGCTCGGCATCGACGAGGTGCTCGCTGAAGTCTTGCCCGAGGGTAAATCCGACGCCGTCAAACGCCTGCAGGCCCGGGGCCTCAAGGTCGCGTTTGTGGGCGACGGCATCAACGACGCCCCGGCGCTGGCCCAGGCCGACGTGGGGCTGGCCATCGGCACCGGCACCGACATCGCGATTGAAGCGGCCGACGTGGTGTTGATGAGCGGAAGCTTGAGCGGCATCCCCAACGCCATCGCCCTCTCGCAGGCCACGCTGCGCAACATCAAACAGAATCTCTTCTGGGCCTTTGCATACAACGCCGCCTTGATTCCGGTGGCCGCCGGCGTGCTTTACCCGGTCTTCGGCGTGCTTTTGTCGCCGATGTTCGCCGCCGGGGCGATGGCGATAAGCAGCACCTTTGTGCTGGGGAACGGGTTGAGGTTGCGCTCCTTTGTGGCTCCGGACACTCGCCCGGCGGCCGCCGGGGCTCCCGCGATGTAGCCCGCGCGTTCGAGGCGCCGCGCAGCGCTGAACATTTGCCTTCAGCGCTCTCGTTCCAAGAGTTGGTGCGCACCAAACGCAGCCACCGGCACGACGTATCCCGGATTGGAGGACGTCTGAGCGCGAAAGAAAAGCAAGCGACGCAATGAATCCATGAAACATCACTTCCTACGAGGCATGCTATGAAAAAGCACATGTTTAGCGGTGTATGTTCAATCCTTCTCCTTATCAGCCTGAGCGCTTGCAGCACCCCCGGCACGTCTGGGAGCGACGAGATGAGCACGCAGACTCAGCAGGCCCAGACTGAAGTTCAGAACGCCGAGGCCAGCCCGCAGGAGGGCATGGAGAATCGCATGGAGCAGATGTGCCCGATGCAGGTCGAGGGCACCACCCGGGAGATCGTCCGCCTCGATAACGCCGTGGCGATGGACTTCACCACCACCGGTGATGTCGAGGAGCTTCGCGCGCGCGTTGCAAGGATGCCCGAGCATCACGCGATGATGCATGGCGAGGACGGGCAGATGCACCAGGGCCACGGCCATGGCGAGGGCGGCCAGATGCACCACGAGCAGATGAGCGAAGAGCATCGGCAGATGCGCGGAGAGATGATGGAGATGATGGCGGGCGTCACCCTCAACAGTGAACCCATTGAGGATGGGGCGCGACTGACCTTTACCCCCGCCGACGCCTCCCAGGTCGATGCGCTCTACCAGATGATGCAGAACCACGCCCGGATGATGCAGCAGGAGGGTCAGTGCCCGATGATGCCGATGATGGGCGGCGCATGAACGACGGTCGGGATGGCCGTGGAATCTGAGGGGTCGGGCTCGTTCTGGCGACCCATCGCCGCATACCCCCCAACCCGAGCGCATCCAGGGCGAAGTCCAGCAAGGAGGTAGGGATGAAGCTGTGGCAGCGCCACCGCTTCATCCCTGACGACGCAGCCAGCGTCGGCCTGGGGCGCTCGGCACCCGAGTACATGTCCCGGAAATGACGAGACTTCCCATCCATGTCCAGCGCCCCCATCGATCACGACCACGACCACGACCACGACCACCACGCCAAACACGACGGTCACGACAAGCACGCCGGCCACAGCGTCGCGATGTTTCGCGACAAGTTCTGGCTGAGTCTGTTGCTCACGCTGCCGGTGGTCTACTGGTCGGAGCATATCCAGCATCTGCTGGGGTATGAGGCGCCGAGTTTTGCGGGCTCTTCGTGGATTGAGCCCGTGCTGGGCACGGTGGTCTTCTTCTATGGCGGGATGGTCTTTTTGAAGAGCGCCTGGGGGGAGTTCAAGGACAAACTCCCGGGCATGATGACGTTGATTTCGCTGGCGATCACCGTGGCGTTTGTCTTCAGCGTGGCGGTCGAGCTGGGCTTCGACGCCTCGCCACTGTGGTGGGAGTTGGCCACGCTGGTCACGATCATGCTGCTCGGCCACTGGATCGAGATGCGCTCGATCGCCAGCGCGGAAGGCGCGCTCAAGGAGCTCGCAAAGCTCCTGCCCGACAAGGCCACGCGCATCGTCGAGGGGGAGCGCGAGGAGGTCAGCGTCGACCAGCTCTCCCCAGACGACCGGGTGCTGGTGCGCCCCGGTGAGCGGATGCCTGTCGACGGAACGATCGCCGAGGGTGAGAGCACCGTGAACGAGGCGATGATCACGGGCGAATCCGAGCCCGTCAGAAAACACCAGGGCGATGAGGTGATCGCCGGCACGATCAATGGCGAAGGCTCGCTACGGGTGAGGGTCTCCCAGACGGGCGAAGACACCAAACTCTCAGGGATCATGCGCCTTGTGGCCGAAGCGCAGGACTCCAAATCGCGCTCCCAGGTGCTGGCCGACCGCGCCGCGCGCTGGCTCACCGCGGTGGCCATTGGCGCGGCGCTCATCACGCTGGTCGTGTGGCTGCTGGTGGGGGCCTCCATCAACTTCACCGTCGTGCGGGTGGTGACCGTGCTGGTCATCGCCTGCCCCCACGCCCTGGGGCTTGCGGTGCCCCTGGTCGTAGCCATCTCCACGTCGATGGGAGCGGCCTCGGGGCTGCTGGTGCGCGATCGACGAGGGCTGGAGGAAGCCCGAAACCTGGACGCGGTGATTTTTGATAAAACGGGGACACTCACCCTGGGGGAGTTTCGCGTCGTCTCGATGCGTGTCGCCGAGGGACTCAGCGAGGACGAGGCGCTGCGCATCGCGGCGAGTGTGGAGGCGGAGTCGGAACACCCGATCGCGCGCGGGATTGTGGAAAGCGCGCGGGAGCGAGGCCTGGAGGTTCCAGACGCCCGGGACTTTCAGAACATCACGGGCAAAGGCGTCGTCGCCACCGTCGATGGCCGGACCTACCGCATGGGCGGACCGGGGATGGTCGAGGGGGTGGAGATGCCCGAAGCCTTGCGCAAAGCGGCGGTCGAGGCCGGAGAGAACGCCCGGACGGCGATCTATCTCATTGATGGCGAGCGGGCGGTGGCGCTCTTTGCCGTAGCCGACGCGATTCGCGAGGAGAGCTTCGAGGCGGTAAAGGCGCTCCACGACCGAGGCATCGAGGTGGCCATGCTCACCGGCGACTCCCGGGCGGTGGCCGACGCGGTGGCCCGGGAGCTGGGCATCGACCGGGTCTTTGCCCAGGTCTTGCCCGAGGATAAGGCCGACAAGGTCAAAGAGCTCCAGAGCCAGGGCAAAACGGTCGCGATGGTCGGCGACGGCGTCAACGACGCCCCCGCGCTGGCCACCGCCGATGTGGGCGTAGCCATTGGCGCGGGCACCGACGTGGCCGTGGAAGCAGGCCACATCGTGCTGGTGCGCTCCGACCCCCGCGACATCCCGCGGATTGTGGCGTTGTCGAAGGCGACGCGGCGGAAGATGGTGCAGAACCTGTGGTGGGCGGCCGGTTACAACATCGTGGCACTACCCCTGGCCGCGGGCGCGGCCTACGCATGGGGGATTCTGCTCTCGCCGGCGGTGGGCGCGGTGCTGATGTCCGCCAGCACGATCATTGTGGCGTTGAACGCCCAGTTGTTGCGGCGCGGGGATTTGGAGGGGTGAGGCGGAACGTTCCGGCATCTGAGGGAAAATTTTCGCCCGGGGGGCGGATCCTTCCGCCTTTTTTTGATGTACGACCACGAAAGAGGCGGAACCTTCCGGCATGTGGCGCAAATTTTTCACAAGGTGGGCGGAACCTTCCGGCCTTCGAGGGAAATTTTTGCCTCCAGGGGCGGAACCTTCCGGCCTTCGAGGGACATGTTTCGCTTTGGGGGCCTGGGTTCGGGCTCGTACTCGTACTCGGGCTCGGGCTCGTACTCGAAAGGCGTGCCTCGCGAGGGGTGCACTCAAATCGACCCCCACCGCAAACCCCGGCGTCCCACAACCACCTAACCACACAACCACCCAACAACGACGCGCGCGCCCCCCCAACCGAGCGCAGCCAGCGTCGTCCCGGAACGTTCGGATCACAGGCAAGCCCAACTCACTGCTCCAACCCACACTCCGCGACTACGTCCTCGTCGATCGTTTCAAACCACGCCGCGAAGGACGCATGGTCGTCATCACAGGATCTGCCCTGCTGCTGCGCGGCCTGGAAGCAGGCATCGCGATCGGTGGCGGCGTCGTCTGTGCACGTCTGGAGGTCGGGGTCTTCCAGACAGCTTTCAAACGCGGAGACGGCGTTGTCCACGCAGGAGGCGTAGGGCGAGAGATCGCCTTCCGGGGGAGGGTCGGCCTCAATGCGGGTGAGCACGCAAGCGGTATCGGTCGCGACATCGGGGGCGGGTTCGGCGTTATCGTCGGGGCAGACATCCGCGGGTTCTACACCATCGGCCGACGCTTCGCAGAGGCAGTCGAAGTGCTCAGCATCGAAGAAGAAACGGTCGATTCGGGCTCGCGCCTCGGCGAGTTGGGCTTTGGCGGAATCGTCTTGCTCGACCCGGGTCGGGCCGTCGGGCTGCTCGGACTCACCACACGCGGCAGCCGCCGCTATCAGGACAATCAACAGAACGTTAGAGAGCATTCGCTTCATCACTTCCTCCAAATCATTAGAAAAAACTCCCCGGGGGTTTGGCCGCCTACCGGCCAGATATGTTCGTTGGGAGGTAGGCTGTTTAACCAGATAGCGCGTGCCACGCAACTCACGCGCTTACTGTGTGCGGCTGGGAGGGTGTTGTGGGAAGGATGTTCGTGCGGGTTCCTGGGGAACAACGATACGCGAGCGAAAACTGAGGCTCGTGCCTGGGCTCGGGCTCGGGCTCGGGCTCGGGCTCGCTCTCGTACTCGGGCTCGATCTCGTACTCGGGCTCGATCTCGTACTCGGGCTCGATCTCGTACTCGGGCTCGATCTCGTACTCGGGCTCGGGCTCGGGCTCGATCTCGAACGCGGGCTCGATCTCGAACGCGGGCTCGGGCTCGGGCTCGGGCTCGATCTCGTACTCGAACGCGGTGAGTGTCAACATAGTTGCCGCCTCATCGAACTACGCACAGCCCTCCATCTCGAGCCTGGAGCGCGTGAGTTTTGAGGGGTTCAGATACACCTCAGCCGGGGACTCCCAACAGCGGACTGCACCGGTCCAACGCTGGGGATGGCGGCGTTTCGCGGCCTCGTAGACACGACGGCGCGCGGCGAGTTGGGCTGTGNGATTGTCAGGGGGGCAGAATACGTCGGCTATCTCGGCAAATGATTGAGAGTGTGTTGTTTAAGCTCACAAGTCGCGGGCCCCACCCGCTGTGAGCAATCTCGGCGGGCAATACACTTCGCGTGGTTTCGCCACAGGCCGGACACCGGCAGGAGACGATTTGATGTTCGGTGCACTCAACCAGTTTCGGCACGAGTTCAAAGACCTGATGGCGCGTCGGACGACCGGTGGCATCCTGCGCCGACAACTCCTGGCCGCATTCGCGACAACTCGGCGGGATATGTTGTTGAATTTGGTCGACCTGCTCCTCGGGCAACAACTCGCGGCAATGGCCTTGATGCCCCGGTTGTCCACCTGGCGCGCGGCCGGAAGGCTTTCTACGCGGCCGCCTCTTGCGTGCTCGTTCGTTGTCAGTGGAGGGCGGCTTTGAAGAGTTCTGCGAGTTTAAGTCGAGCATCCGCTCAAGCTCTGCAATACGTTGCAGCGCTTCGTGCAGCAGTTGCTCCAGCTCCGCGATACGCTCATCCCGCCAGTCTCGTGGTGTCTCGCCCATAGTTTGATAGGATCAACACCATCGCCGGCTCACCAAACCACGCAGGGGCGTTTGCGCGCGGAAGTTGGTCAGGTGGGTGAACGCTTACATGGTTTTTTGGTGTGTGAGGCTGTATTTAAAGAGAAAAAAGGCGGTGACCACCTAAATGTCGTCAGGCGTTTCGATTAGTCCGGCAGCTTCCGCAGCAGATTTTACTCGAATACGAACACCGGAAAACGATTCTTTTGAGGGGCTTTGGTCTATGATGTCTTGAATGAGTGAAAACTGCCTATGTGTGGCGACTCGGGAAGTTGGGCCTTGAGCAGAAAGTAAATAATATAGCGCCAATTTTTCGGGTGTATTTAAGCCGAAGCGAACACACTCAGGCAATACTTCAAGCGAAAGAGGTATGTGTTGAACACCTGAGCTATAACGCGCGTTCCAAACGCGTTGGAGCAGCGTTGCGGCGCTGCCAAGAGCTCGGCTGGTCTGATTGTGAAAACGTCTGGAAAGATCAAGTTGTTTGGATCGCTTTTTTCTTCCGCTGTGTCGAAATAAAAGTTCTTCAATTTTGATAAGAGGCATTCCTTCAATCCACGCAGGGATAGTAATGTGAAGTCCATCCGTAATTGCAGTTAACCTTGAGAGATATGTATCGTTCTCTTTGTTCTCGCCGAAGATTTGAAGTAGGCCAGATGCTTGAAGGTAGAGTAATGTTTCCAGTTGTAGAGGGGTCTCTTGTAAGTGGGATGTTAGCCACCGGGTCCAATCTGATACCGTGAAGTGTAGTGCTTCATCGGGTTCAGGAAGGTGCGCATCTAATATATGAATACCCGCCGGATCAACCCCCATGGAGCTTGCTATGTCGAGGTGGATTGATTCAATCCTTTCGTACTCTTTTAGGTTTTTAGCTTTCCATACAGCGGTATTTATTAATTTTTCGTATTCTTTTCTTTTGGAGCCTTGAGAGCTAAAATATCCAAAAGTTGAACGCAGTATTTTAGTGTTTAAATGGTCTTCTGTGTCATCATCAATTCGTTCAAATCGGCGCAAAAAGTAAGTGCATAAACTAGGGAGTGGGTCATTTGTAGTGATTTTGTCTAAAAGCTGCTCCACTGGATCTGTAAAATTAAAGCATTGGTCTGGTTTGCCTAATAACTCCATAGCACGATTTAAGCCAGTGAACTCTGTGCCGTCTTCTTTTTGTTCTATGGCAAATATTGACTCGCTTGGAACAATAACGACAAGTCCGTGAGCATACATGCCTGCGCGTCCGGCACGTCCAGCAGCATTTAGAACTTCATGCACGGGTAATCCCACATGCGTTCCTTGACCAAATTCATCAACTTCCCATCGACTATCGCCCGCAAGAACGACTACTTCCGCAGGTAAGTTCATGCCTTGTGCCAACGTGGAAGTCGTGACCATTGCCACCATTGTTTTATATGTACAGAAAGATTCCTCCATCGCTTCTTGTTCTGCTGGTAATAAAAGAGCGTGGTGGACGCCGACAATACCCCCTTTCGCAGAAATTAATGCTTTAGCACTGCCAAGTTCTTCAAGTGCGATTGCCCGTTTAATGGAGTCGACAGGAGGTTTTTCAAGAGTAAAGGGAAGTAACTCATTTGCTATGGTCTTGGCAATTGATCCAACTGCTCGAATGTCCTGCGCAAAAACTATTGGTCTTATCCCTGCGCGAATAAGTGCAGCAGCAAGTTTTGCCGCCACAAAATTGCGATTGGCGGTTAGCTTCCACCATTTTGAAATGTTTAATGTTACAGACTCGGAGAGCAATCGAATTATTTGGTATGTGGCAGTAGAGTTCCATATTTGCCGATGGCAAAATACGCCCCATGGAACAGCGGTCATTTTTGGCTTAACGGCGTTGATGGATTCTTTTTTTTGCTTGGATAGGTTTAGCTTATCTTGGAGTTCATTTAGTTCTTGTTTATTATATGCCACGACGCCGCGAACCTGGCGTGTTGGCTTCCATTGGTCCTGCCAGGCAATACAGTTTCGCTCTAATAGTGATGATATCCAATCGGCCACGTTCTGTCCGTTCGCGACCATAGCGGAGAGTAATTGAACATCAATTTTCGGATATCTGTCGACCAACCGCGTAAGCGCTAGTGTGGCATCAATCGCGCGTCGACTTGGTAAATTTCCATCTGCTGCTTGATCTATCGAAACGCCAGAAAGGTTATGAAATTCGTCGATAACTAAAAGGCCTAAGTTAGAAAACGCTTCACTATTTCCAGAAAGTAGTGCCAGACATGCTTCTGGTGTCATAATTAATACGTTTGCATCTGGAATGCTCGATGGGTCTATTTCAATCGATCCATACACATGAACATCGCTCATGTGCTCAAAGATTTGGGTCATTTTTCGTTGTACTTGTTTTACTAGTGCGCGAGTGGGGGCTAAATAGAGGACATTCCGTCCTCGTAAAACCTCCGTAACAGCGCGAAGTTCCGCCATTGTCGATTTTCCCGCCCCAGTGGGAAACGACAGAACGGCAGATTGACCTGTGTTCAAGATCCCTTCTCGAATTGCTTTCGTATGATTTTTCCAAAGTATCGGTTTTTCAATCGCATAGTGTGTTGTAAATGCACGCCACTGATGGGGATTAACGGCCTGTGGTGGGCCTAGTTTTGTAACAGAAGCCAGAAGAAGACCATTGCTGGCTCGTTTTAACAACAATGCCAGGTGGCGAGGTCCAGGGGCATAAAATGAAAATTCGCTTGAGTCGGATAGTGGAGTGAATTCCCGATTTATCGCCGTGGCGTCGTCTACGAGTTGAAAGTAATATTGTGGATCTTCGTCTGTGTTGCCGAGAATTGTTGAGGCTAGCGCGCGTATACCGTTGAATAAGTGGATCCATAGTTGGTCAACGGCGCGGTCCTCAATGTCGTCTTGAGATAGGTTGAATGTAAAATTTAATGCGGTCAGGTTTGCGAGTGATGCTCCATCACCGGCTACAAGAAGTGATAATGCTTTCTCTACGAAGCGATCGGGTCTTGAAGGTTTTTTTAGTTTTGAATCATGCGGTGCAAGTAGCTTTCCGACTTCGGCTGCGTCTGCATGATGTTCCCCTATTATGAAAAGAATCGCGGCCGATATTTCTGGACTTAAGTGCCATCGATCTAAATGGGAGTCGATGTGTTGATTTTTAACTTTTCGAGCAAACCGGCTCCTTGCGTAATGTGCTGAAGCTGCCACAAACGCTGTTGGTGGAAGCTGTTCGTGAGATTCCGGTAAAAGTAGAGATACTACTTCATAGGTAGATGCAAGTTTTTCAAGAACTCGGATTTGGTTTTTCCATTCATTGTCTTCAGGATTGTAGTCACCGCTTGGATCTGCAAGGCGTAAGCGTGCAGTCACAACTTTCGCATAAGCTTCCGTAAGTAGTTGTGGTAGCTCTTCGAGATCGAGGTTTCGAAGTTGCCGGGCTTGTTGGATAAAGTTTTCAGTAGTTGGGTCAAACATTATCTTTCTCTTCGACAGTTGCCATTAGCGATTGCTCTACTTTATTAGCAAATTGATTCATCCACTCTCTAACGTTGTTTATATGGAGGGTTTCTCCTCGCCGCCGAATTTTTTCTCCCGGCGCTTTTTCACTAAATCCATTAAACATGTGGGTTCGTCCTGAAGGGGGTCTTTCTTCTTCGCTTGCGGTTATGCGAACTCTGTAACGCCGAGCCTCCTCCCATAAAATAGTACTAGCAACCTCTTCTGCGATGTATCGGTCGATATGCTGTTGAACTAATGCTGAAATTGCGTGTTCTCGTAACTCGTCCACTCTGCCACCATTCTCGTACTCTAATATTTCTGGCCAGACCTTTTTAGTTATAGTGCTTCGAGGGTTAATTGTAGCTTTATCTTCACATATTGAGACTGCTGCGATAGATTTAGCGCTACTTAAGTGTACTATGATCGAATCTTGCCCTTTGTCTGCGGTACGAATTTGAGGTGGAAGGACTACGTCGTGTTGCGTAGCGTCTAGATGCGAGGCTAGCCAGGTGATTAGTTGAAATAACAGCCCGTCGCGATGATCGGATCGGATACGGATTCGTTTGCTGATTATGTCTTCAATTTGATCTAGTGGTAGTTTTACGGGTGCTGGTTTGCCAGTAAGGACTTTTAATGCTGCCCCGTGACGTTGCATCATAACTCGAGCAATAGCATCGGCGAGAGCTTGTTCGTGTAGTATTTCAATAACAAACCCATGGCAGTTTTGGTCATCGCAATGGAGAAGGCGTAAAGGGTTGTTTGTTGGTTTTTTTGCCATAGGGTTTGTGTTGTCTATTTATTTAGTGGTCGGGTTTTAAAGTGAAATAGGGTTTGTTGTATAAAATAAAGTGTTTAGAGGTTTTTTATGGATATGTAGTGGTCAGCGCCCTGATCGCCGCGCCAGGCGTGGTAGGTGCCGGCGATGGTTTGGATGTCGTCGGCGGTGAGCTCGCGTTGGGTGCGGGAGATCATCTCGCCCATTTTGCGGGCGTCGATGAAGAGGGTTTCGCCGCGGCGGTCGCGGAAGGCGGTTTTGCCGCCGCCGGATTTGTTGCGGGTGAGGAACCAGAGGCAGACGGGGATCTGGGTGCTGAAGAAGAGCTGGCCGGGCAGCGCGACGATGCAGTCGACCAGGTCTTCCTCGACCAGCTTCTGGCGGATGTCGCCCTCGCCGCTCTGCTGGGTGGACATGGAGCCGTTGGCCATGACGAAGCCCGCGGTGCCGGTGGGGGCGAGGTGGTGGAGGAAGTGTTGGATCCAGGCGTAGTTGGCATTGCCGGTAGGGGGGACGCCGTACTTCCAGCGGGGATCGTCGAGGAGGCGGTCGCCGCCCCAGTCGCTGGAGTTAAAGGGCGGGTTGGCGAGGACGTAGTCGGCCTTGAGGTCTTTGTGGAGGTCTTCGTGGAAGGTGTCGGCGTGCTGGCCGCCGAGGTCTGCGTCGATGCCTCGGATGGCGAGGTTCATCTTGGCGAGCTTCCAGGTGGTGGGGTTGGACTCCTGGCCGTAGACGCTGATGTCTTCGCGGCGGCCACCGTGGTCTTCGATGAAGGTTTCGCTCTGGACGAACATGCCGCCTGAGCCGCAGCAGGGGTCGTAGACGCGGCCGCGGTAAGGGGCGAGCATTTCGACGAGTGTCTGGACGACGGGGCGAGGGGTGTAGAACTGGCCGCCGCGTTTGCCTTCGGCGCTGGCGAATTGGCCGAGGAAGTATTCGTAGACACGCCCGAGGATGTCGCGGGAGCGGTTCTCGCGCCCGCCCAGGCCGATGCTGCCGATCAGATCGATGAGCTCGCCGAGGGTGTGTTTGTCGAGGGCGGGGCGGTTGTAGCGCTTGGGGAGCACGCCTTTGAGGCGAGGGTTGTCGCGCTCGATGGCGACCATGGCGTCGTCGATGAGTTTGCCGATGGTGGTCTGGCGGGCGTTGCTCTGCAGGTAGGACCAGCGGGCGGCCGGGGGCACCCAGAAGATGTTGTCGGCTAAATATTCGTCGCGGTCTTCGGGGTCTGCGTGGGGCTCTTTTTCGAGTGCGGCGTGGCGCTCTTCGAAGGCGTCGGAGATGTATTTGAGAAAGATCAGGCCCAGGACGACGTGCTTGTATTCGGCGGCGTCCATGTTGTTGCGGAGCTTGTCGGCGGCTTTGAAGAGTTTGTTTTCAAAGTCGATGTCGCGGGAGCGCTCGGCTGATGCGTCGGAGGCTTTGGCGCTCTTGGCGCTCGACGGCTCGGAGGCGGCCGCGGCTTTAAAGACCTCGCGCAGCGCGTGGATCATGGCCACGGTGGGCACGTCTTTGCCGGCCTCCCAGGCTTTGAGATCGTCGGGGGAGGCGCTGATGGCGCTGGCGAGTTGGGGGATGGAGAAGCCCGCGGCGGTGCGCTCGGAGCGCAGCCAGTCGGCGAGCGATGTTTGGTCGGTGCTCATACGTCGGAACTTCCTTGAGCGGGTGTGGCGGGGGCTTAGGGCGTTGGGCGCTGGATGAAAAAGTCCCCACCGGAGTCGTTGCGAAATGTTGAGCGTGAGAGTAGCGACCCGAAGGGGGGATGGCAACCGGGTTGGGTGATCGGGATGGGGGTGAATGAGCAGTTTTGGGAGGGGGGACGGCTTTAAATGCGCATGTTTGTGCGATGGACAGGAGGTGGTGGGCCTGAGCTGTCGTCGGCCGGCGACTGGCGTAAGCGCGGGATGTCGACCCCGGGAGCCGGTGCCCGGGGGGATATGAGC
>NZ_QHKO01000009.1:5000-82914 GCF_003260125.1 Lujinxingia litoralis | reverse complement strand
CCCCCGTGTCAGCGACGACAACCCCTACTCCGAGGCGCTTTTTCGCACACTTAAATACCGGCCGGAGTACCCCCAGAAGCCTTTTAAAACACGCGAAGAAGCGCAGGCCTGGGTCGACGGATTCAGCGACTGGTACAACGACGAGCACCTCCACAGCGCCATCGGCTTTGTCACCCCGAGCGCGCGGCATCACGGCCACGACACAGCCCAACTCGCCGCGCGCCGTCGTGTCTACGAGGCCGCGAAACGCCGCCATCCCCAGCGTTGGACCGGTGCAGTCCGCTGTTGGGAGTCCCCGGCTGAGGTGTATCTGAACCCCTCAAAACTCACGCGCTCCAGGCTCGAGATGGAGGGCTGTGCGTAGTTCGATGAGGCGGCAACTATGTTGACACTCACCGGCACGAGCACGAGTACGAGTACGAGTACGAGCACGAGCACGAGTACGAGTACGAGAACGAGCACGAGTACGAGCACGAGTACGAGTACGAGCACGAGTACGAGCACGAGTACGAGCACGAGCACCAGCACCAGCACCAGCACAACCCTGGCGCCAGACCCAGCCCCGCGCTACGACCATCCCGGTCGACGCCCTCAGCGTCACTCTGGGGCACTCGGCACCGTTGACCTCACGCCGGGCGGTGCCCACCTATGGAAGCGCAGCGGCGCGCCCCCGGCCGTGCGCCCCAAAAACCTCTCGGGCAAGGAACAATCGGATGAACTCAAAGTGGATCGCACTCTTTTTCGCCATAGCGCTCAGCCTGACCAGCCTCCCGGCCAGCGCCTTCACCCTCGTCGAGGATGACGATTTCAAACTGAGCATGGGCGGCATGGCCCGCGTGGGCTGGGTCCTGGAGAGCGATAGCGAGGGGCGCAACCAGGAGGCGTTTGTGCAGTTCGCGCGCCTCTACGGCTCCATGGAGAACGCCTGGGGCAAGGGCTATGTAAGTGGCGAGGGGGCCTCGGGCAATTTCCGGCTTCTGGACGCCTACGTGGAGCTTCGGCCGAGCCAGCGACTGCACCTGCGCGCGGGCATCTACCGCCGGCCCACCGCGCTGGAGTTTGCCGTCTCGGCCTCGAAGATCCCCTTTGCGCAGCGCTCGATGCTGCGCGCCCTCACCCGGGCGCGTCTCCCCGGCGCGGAGGTCATCAGCACGCTCCCGCTGGGCACGGCCGCGCTCAATCTGAGGCTGGGGTGGTTCATGCCCGAGGCCACCGAGCGCGCGCTTTTGCCCGGGGGCGATGGCAACTACATCAGCGCCCGCGCCAACCTGGGCTTTGAGAAGGGCTTTGGCATCCACCTGGCCTACTTCGGCCTTGTGCTCGCTGATAACGCGCGCATCGCCTCACCAGACGACCCCACCGGCGCCACGCTCGTGCAGCCCGCGCCCCACCCCCATACCCTTGATTTCGGCCTTCACTACTGGACGGACACCTGGAACGTGCAGGGCGAGGTGCTGCTCTCTCCCAATGACCAGGACGCCTCCGAGGAGCTGAACTGGGGCGCGTACGTGCACGGCCAATACCGCCTCCCGGTGTTCAACGACATGGAGCTCGGGCCGGGCGCGCGCTACGGCATCCTCAACAACCGGGGCGTGATGACCCAGCGCGTCACCCTGGGGGCGACGCTCTTTCTGGACGGCCACGCGCTCAAGTTCATCCCCAACTACGACCTGACCTTCGCCGCTGGCGAGGTGGGGCACACCGGCTGGCTCGCGCTGCACGCGGGGTTCTGAGCACCGGCGTGGCGAGCCCGGGCTGAGTGGTGACGGTTTCGGATCCCTTGTGGAGCGCTCGGGTTGAGTGGGGGGGCGTTCCGGGCGCTGGAGTGTCTTCCCCCCGACCTCCCCCACCGCTAAGATGCCCGCCGACGCTCCCCCACACACGCTCTTCCGCACGAACGCCAGGCTCACGAATGTCTCGACTCTACCGCGTAACCCGACGCCTCTTACGTCGAGCCGTCAGGTACTATTTCTCGGAGATTCAGGCCTCCGGTCAGGAGCTCATTCCACACAGCGGACCGCTGATCTTTGCGGCCAACCACCCCAACTCCATCATGGACACGGTGCTGCTCGGCACCCAGACTCGCCGCCAGATCCGGTACATGGCGCGCAGCGGACTTTTTAAAAATCTGGCCGCCCGCACGCTCTTTCACGAGTTCGGAGTGATCCCGATCTACCGCGCCGAAGACGGTGGGGGCACGTCCCAGAACGCCGACAGCTTTGAAGAGGCCTACCGCGCGCTCGAAGAAGGCGGCTGCATCGGCATCTTTCCCGAGGGGCGAAATTCGCTGGAGCGCAAGATCCGGGAGCTGAAAACGGGCACGGCGCGTATCGCGCTGGCCGTCGAGGCGCGCAACGGCTTTACGCTGGGCACCCGTATTCAGCCGGTCGGACTGAACTTTGAGGATCGCGATCGTGTGCACTCCCGGGTGCTGCTTCGCTTCGGCGAGCCGATTGAGGTCAAAGGGTATGCCGAGCAGTACCACCAGGCCCCCCGGGAGGCGGTGCGCGAGCTGACCGCGCGGCTACAAGAAGAGATGCGCCGGCTCTCCACGCATATTCAGGACGAGCGCGATCATGCGCTGGTGGCCGACATCGCCGCGATGTACGGCACTGAGCTCCAGGCCCAGCTGGCCCGGGGCGAAGACATCGCCCCGGAGCTCTACGATCGCCTCGACCGCCCCACTCTCCCCTCGGAGAAGGCCCCCCGGGAGAGCACCGATCTGGAGGCCCGCTTTGAGCTTGAGCAGCGCATTGCCAACACCGTGGCGCACTATCAGCACCAGGCCCCCGCGCGGGTGGCTCGGGTTCGTATGGATGTTCGCCGCTACCGCGATCATCTCGCGCAGCTGAAATTGCGTGACGGACTGCTGGCCGAGAACCCCCTGCATCGCCCCCGTCACCGCGAGGCGCTCAAGCTGACCCTGCTGGTCGTGCTCTTTGGGCCGCTGGCCTTCTTTGGGTTTCTCAACAACGTGCTTCCCGCGCTGCTGGTCCGCGCGGTGGCCAGACGCGCCCCCGATGAGCCCATCGTTGCCATCGCCGGCTTTGTCGCCGGCCTGATCGCATTTCCTCTCTTCTATGCCTTGCAGGCCCGGGCGCTCTGGGTGCACACCGATCTCTCCCCCTGGTGGATCGCCCTCTACGTGCTCAGCCTACCGACGGCCGGGCTGGCCTTTTTGCGCTGGTGGCGAAGGGTCCGCGTCTACCGCGATCGCATTCTCTTTCGCACCTTCTTTCGCACCCGTCGCAACCTTCTCGACGCCGTGGAACGCGAACGTCAGAGCCTCATCACCACCTTTGAGGACCTTCACGCCAGCTACGTTCGGGAACACCGTCTGCTGCAAGGCTCCGAGCGTGGGGCATCGCTCCCTGTACCACGGCCCACCGAGGGTCAGGAGCAGCGCTAAGCCCGGCTGATGCGCGCTCGCTTACCACCGCTCACGACACTCTACTCCGCGAGTTCCCCATGCGACTTCATCTCCGAGACCTGATGCGCCGCGGCAGTGCCTTCACCCAGAACGTCCTCGACGCCCTGGTTCAGGAGGTCGAAGAGCTTCGAGCCCGTGTCAAACGCTACGAGCAGACGCAGACCGAGCTTCAGGATGCGCTGCGCCAGGAGCGCCTCGAAAAGCGCGCCCTGGAGCAACGCCTTCGCCAGGAGCACCGTGAGAGCGAGCGGCTGCGCGAAGAACTCCACAACCAGCGCCCCCGCGATACCGCGGAGCCCTCCCCGCCGCCCCCGGTCGACCACGAGCGCGCCGCCCTCGAAAAGCAAATTGCCCTCTTGATCGCCGAGTCCAAAGCGCTCCAGGAGCGCGTGGGCGAAGCCTCCGAGCAGGCCAGCCAGCAGGAGCGCGTGCGCCTGCTCCGCGGCCTTGGCGAGTTGATGGACTCGCTGGGGCGCGCCATTCAGCACAGCGAAGGCCCCATGCGCGAGGGCCTTCTGGGCATCGAGGCCCAATTTGTGCGCTTTCTACGCGACGAAGGCGTCGAACTCCTGGGCAAGGTCGGCGAGCCTTTAAACCCCTGGCTGCACCAGGCGGTGGATGTACGGGAGAGCGAGGCGTTGTCCCGGGGGCAGATCGTGGAGGTGGTCCGCCCGGGCTTTCGCCTCAGCGACGGCACCGTGCTTCGCCACGCCGAGGTGGTCGTCGCCTCCTGACTCGCCAGGTAGCCGTGTCATGATCGGGCGTTCACGCACATGAGGGCAGCATCCGGCACGCGGCGAAGGGCTGCGATCCCCATCAAAAGGAGTGTTGCACGCTCGCCAGCGCTCCCTCAGCCCGGGGGGCCCGCATCGCCAGCGCGTCAGCGAGCACCTCATCGTAGACCGGCTGACAGGTACGCGCGCGAGCCAGGTCCTTGCGCGCGGCGATGCGCACCTGACGCAACTTCTGCTCGCGTTGCTCCTCCGAGAGTTCTCGCAACGTGTACACGGTCGTATCCCGAACCGGCCCGAACCCGACGTAGCGCAGCGTCCCCTGAATCATGCTGCCATGCACCGATCGGCGATGGGCCAGCGTGTACCACCAGCTCGGCGCATCCATGGTGGTCACGATCCTGGCGCCTCGACCTGCCAGCAGCCCCGTGGGCAACGCCTTCCCCTCATGGCGATACGCGACGCCCGGCAACATCACCCGGTCGATGAACCCCTTGAGCAACGCGGGCGGCCCGGCCCACCAGGTGGGAAACACAAGGGTCACCCACCTCGATTGGGCGATGGCCTCCATGGCGTCATGCAGGTCCGGCTCCCAGGGCTGGGGGATGTCACGGCTATCGCGCAGCACAGGCTCAAAGCTCAGATCGCTCAACCGAAGTACGCGTACCGGGGCCCCGCCACCACGGATCTCGTCGGCGTAGGCCTCGGCCAGCGCATGTCCGAAGCGCTGCGGTGAGGGGTCGGGGTGGGCATCGATCACGAGAATGTCAGGCATGGTTACGCTCCTTGTAAGCGGGGTTCCTACGCCTCATTATGGCCATGCGGTCGCACATGAGAACCGCAGCTTATCGATAGCCACTATGCATCGATGCATCTCCATATTCCGGGCAGATGCTGCCACCGTGGGATGCGACCATGAACGCGGCGCGGGCAAAGCCCATCACGCGCGACGCTCCATGAAGCAGACGCGGCGTCAACGATCGCTTGCGACGTACCACTCACGCGCACGAAGCGCAGGGAGCTTGAGATGTTTGATTGGGAGAGCGTGCGCTACTTTCTGGCGGCCTACGAGACGCGAAGTTTCACCAAAGCCGCACGGCTTCTTTCGGTAGAACAATCGACAGTCAGCCGACGCATCGCGGAGATGGAACGGGTCCTCGACGTCGCGCTCTTTGAGCGAACCTCCCAGGGGCTCGTCCCCACCGAAGCCGCCGCCCGCATCTCCGGAGACGCCGAAGAGATGGCCCGACGCTCCCGGCGAATTCAAGATCAGGCGCAGGACCTTCGCGCCCAGGTCGGCGGGCTGGTTCGCATCGCCACGACCGAGGCCCTGGCCGTCTTCGTGCTCTCGCGTGTCTTGCCCGGGCTCTCCGAACACCACCCTCACCTGCGCTTTGAGATCCTGACCGGATATCCCTCGGTGGATCTGATGCGCCGCGAGGCTGACCTGGCGCTGCGATTCGAGCGTCCGCACCGCGGTGAATACGCGGTGCAACGCGTCGCGCAGCTCCCTACGGCGGTGCTGGGTCTGGAGCGTTGGCGCCACGTCGCCCCCGATGCCCTGCCCTGGATTGACGTCAGCATGCCCGGATTTTCCCCCTCGGAAGAAGCCTGGCGAAAGACCCACGTCGGAACCCCGGCCCGCTGGACGACCAACAGCTACCTGATGCAGGCGGAGCTGGTCCGCCAGGGTCAGGGCGTGGCGCTGATGACACAATCCCTGAGCACCATCTATCCCGAGCTCGTGCCCCTGGAGCTGGATCTGCCCCCGGCGCCGGTGATGGACCTCTATCTGGTGGCGCCCCTGAGCATTCGCAACCTGCCCCGAATCGACGCGGTATGGAGGGCGATCGAGGGCCTTGATACGCTCTTCTCGCCATGATGAGGGTAGACGCGAGATGCCGAAGTTGCCCGGGAAAACACAAAGGCCCGACACTCTCTCAAGTGTCGGGCCTTTATTGAATGGAGGCGGCGGGAATCGAACCCGCGTCCGCGAACCATTGAATGTACGCTTCTACGTGTGTAGTCCGCGATTCACTTTTTACCTCTCCGACCACTGTCCACGGACAGGCCATGTTCTTCGAGGACCCTTCGGAATGTCGCGAGGCGTCGAAGGATGAAGCCCGACTCGCCAAGCCTGCTGTATGTCGTTAAGCAAAGCCCACAGGCAAAGCTCTGATTAACGGGCTCCGGTTAGGGAGCATCTGTCGCGAAAAGCTGCTTACGCGGCCATCGCGAACTGCGCGTCATCGTTGGCAGTTATAACGTTCTCAGCAGTTAATAACGGAGTTACTGAGACCTCCGACACGCCACGTACCTCGCCGTATCCACGTCGAAGCCAGTGCGCCCCCAGAAGGGGTAGTGCTACCTGCGGTGATGACCCGCGCGTCGGTGAAGAGGCGCGCCGCAGGGTCGTGATGCTACAAGGATGTGCACCGTTGTCAACGGAGCAAATTCAACGCCGGTGATTCCGGGCGTGGTTACGCGCCATTTCGCGAGCAGCGTCGCGCTTGCGCAGGTCTTCGCGCTTATCAAAGAGCTTCTTACCGCGGCAGACCCCGATCTTGCACTTGACGGTGCTGCCTTTGAAGTACAGCGCCAGCGGGATCAACGTAAACCCGGCGATGTTGGCTTTATTGGAAAGTTTGCGCAGCTCACGCTTATGCATCAGGAGCTTACGCACCCGCTCGGGCTCGTGATTGATATGGGTGGCGTTCTCATAGGGGCTGATATGCGCGTTGACCAGATAGAGCTCGCCCTTATCAAAACGCGCGTAGGCGTCGGTCAGGTTGACCTTCCCCTGGCGCAGGCTCTTCACCTCCGAGCCCAGAAGCACCAGACCGGCCTCCAGCTCATCGTCGACAAAATAGTCGTGGTAAGCCTTGCGGTTGCGCGTGATGGATTTAACTGCGTCGCTCATAGTTCCCCTGCCCCGTGTGGGGGGGCTGTGCGTGAAGGCGCCTCAATCAACAAATGTGGGTCAGCGGGCGATCGTTGCCCCCAAAGAACTCCGCACTCCCCGAAGCTATTCCGAGGCCCCGGTCGCCGGGCGGCCAAAACAGGACGAGGCGAACAAGCCTGGCTTGTCGCCTCGCCACCACCCTCAAGCCGCCCCGGCATCCCCGGGGGCACGTTCAGCGCTGGAGGTTATGCGCCAGCTTCTTGAGGCCGTCCTCAAAGATCACCTCGACCTTGGTCGGGGTGAGCAGCTGCACGACAAAGCCCACCCCGAAGCGGGGATGGTCGATGACGTCATTCTCGGTGAGCTCGGTGGCGATGCTGTAGGCACGCGCGTGAGCCGAGCCGAAGGTATCGGAGAGCTTCTTCCAGGCGCGGGCCTGTCCCTCCGGATCGCTGAGCTCGGCATGGCTGATGATGCCTTCGATGACCGAAGCCGCCTGCTTCTGCTGGGCCGTGCTCAGACGCTTGGGGTTGGCTTTGACCACGTCGGCGTAGTTGGCGTCGACCAGGTCACTGTCTTTCTTAGAAGACGATTTTGCAGGGACGAAATCTTCTTCGGCTTCCTCCTCGTCGTCGAAGTCTTCGTCGATCTCGATATCGTCATCGAGACCGGGGTCAAAACCGTCGTCAAACTCCTCAAAGGACTCTTCCACTTCTTCCTCAGTTTCGTGGCTCATCGGCAGTCTCTCCGCGTCCGTTTGGGTCGATGGGTCGTGCGGCAGCGGGCCTGATATGGACTAGCCCGCTTTTCGAAGTCAAGGGAAAAGGCCCGCCCCTTGATCCGGCCCGGATTCAGGGCGGCGAAGCCCCGGCATCGGGCAGCGCTTCGGTCGGCTCAGCGCCGGGCTCCTCGGGGCCCTGCACCCGCTGGTCTTCGCCATACTCAAAGGCCATGTTGATCAGACTCTCCAGCGAGAAGGCGGCGACCATGTCGTAGCGCCCCACCCGAAATTGCTCCTGTTGAATCTCCCCCCGGGGAACCTCCATTGCGGTGATATCCACATTTTCTGCATCCAGCCCACCAATCGAAATGGCCAGCTGCGCGAGCGTGGGAACCAGGGCCTGCTGGGCCATGGCCCGCGCCTGGGCCAGGGACTCCTCGCTGCGCGGGCTCAGGCGACGGTCCACCGGCTGTTCAATGGCCAGCAGCACCTGCCGGCTCTCGGCATCAAACGCCCCGTTCTGTTCCAGCTCCGGTTGAATCTCTTCTACAAAGCGGGCCTCGGCCTGCTCAAAGAACGCCTCCCGACGCAGGCGATGGGCCTGCTCCAGATACTCACGGCGTGTATCGGGAAAGGTGCGCAGGCGTTGGATTTTTTCCAGTTCTTGGGCGGCGGCGATTTTATCGCCCTGCTCGATAAAGTGATCGGCTCGCTCCCGGTAGAACTCGCGCAGCATCTCATTGAGACCGGTATCGCGGCTCTTCGAGGAGAGGGCCTTAAGCGCGACCTCCTCAAAGACCTCCGGGTGGGTGCGGCGGTCGGTGGCCTGGGCCCAGCTGCGATAGAGCCGGTTGTACTGGTCGGCCATCAGGCGGCGCACCCCGCGCCCGCCGGTGCTCAGGTTCTCGGGATCTTCAAAGCCATGTTGGCGCCACAGCTCGTTGAGGCGAGCCTCCGCACCGGCGTAATCTCCGCGCAGAATGTCGACGTCGACGAGCAAGCGGCGCGCCTCCAGCAGCTTGGGCTGGGCCTCCAGCGCACGCTCCAGATGCTCCTCGGCCAGCTCCGGGTCTTTGGCCGCCAGCGCCCGCTGCCCTTCCACCAGATGGTCGCGGGGCTCCTCTTTACATCCCGCGCACAGCCCCGCCATCACCAGGGTCGCCGCCAGAATGTGACGCCAGCGTCCAGCACGCATGGGATTCTCCGCTTCTGCGCGGTGCCTTCTCGTCGAGCACCGGAAGTCTGATTGGGCAGGCAGGGCCCGGGGCCGGGCCGCATTCGCTGCGCTTATAAACGCCCCAAAGAGCCCGGGCAAGTTTTCCCGGCCGGCGACCTGATTGACAGCTGCCGGCCCCGTGTCTAGGTTGGCCGCCGACCTGACACCGGTCCGCAGATAGCCCTGGTGACGCGGCGCTTTCTTTGAAGCGCGCGCCCGGGCGACGCGGACGGGGCATGCTTCCTCCCTCGCAGGGCTTGGCCTGCCGTGGCGCTCCCCCCTCCCAGGAGCGCGACCTCTGGCAGGCCCCGGTACGCATTATTCGCCAGCATACGGCTCCCGATACGAGGACAAGACATGGCTATGTTTGACGTTGTCGCGAAAGGTTTTCGCGACGTTCGCATGCGTTTTGAAGGCAAGCGCGAGCTCACCGAAGAGAATATCGACGAGGCGCTCAAAGACATCCGCCGCTCCATGTTGGAGGCCGATGTCAACTTCCGCATCGCCAAAAACTTCATCAATCGCGTCAAAGAAAAGGCGCTGGGCGAGGTGGTCAAGGTCAAGGCCAAGGGCACTCAGGGCAAGATGGAGGTCTCGCCAGGCGATCACTTCGTCAAGATCTGCCACGACGAGCTCGAAGCCCTGATGGGGCCGGTCGACAGCTCGATTGTCTTTACCAACCCGCGCGTGGGGCCGACCAAGATCATGATGGTCGGTCTGCAGGGCTCCGGTAAGACGACGACCACCGGCAAGCTGGCGCGTCTGTTGATGGACCAGCATGGCAAAAAGCCCTTGCTCGTCGGCGCCGACGTCTACCGCCCGGCGGCCATTGAGCAGCTGCGCGTGCTCGGCCAGGAGCTGGGCGTGCCGGTGCACGCGGTGGAGGGTGGCGACCCGGTGAAGGTGTGTAACGACGCGATTGCTCTGGCCAAGGAGCAGGATCGCGACGTGATCCTCTTCGACACCGCCGGTCGTCTGGCGGTGGACGATGTGCTGATGAACGAGCTGGAGCAGATCGTCGAGACCACCTCTCCGGAGAACATCTTCCTGGTGGCCGACGCGATGATCGGTCAGGACGCGGTCAACACGGCCAAAGAGTTCAACAGCCGCCTGGAGATCGACGGCTTCATCATGACCAAACTTGATGGGGATGCCCGCGGCGGCGCGGCGCTCTCGATCAAGGAGGTGACCGGCAAGCCGATCAAGTTCATCGGGGTTGGCGAGAAGCTCGACGATCTCGAAGAGTTCCGCCCGGAAGGCCTGGCCAACCGAATCCTGGGATTCGGCGACGTGATGGGCCTGATGAACAAGTTCGAGCGCTCGCTCAGCGAAGAAGACGCCAAGCGCGCCGAGAAAGATGCCATGCGCATGCTCTCTGGCGAGTTTGACTTCAACGACTTCTACAACCAGCTCGAACAGATCTCGAAGCTCGGCTCCATGAACGAGCTCATGGAGATGATGCCCTTCTTCGGCGGCGGAATGCCGGCGGACGCCAACATCGACGACAGTGAGCTGACCAAGATCCGGGCCATCATCCAGTCGATGACCCAGCGGGAGCGCACCGATCCCGACGTGCTCACCCGCCAGCCCAACCGCGTGCGTCGCATCGCCAAGGGCTCCGGGACCGACCAGGAGAAGGTCGAGCAGGTGATCCAGCAGTTCAACATGATGCGCGGCATGATGCAGCAGTTCAGCAACATGGGTGGCGGCGGACTGCTGGGCAAAATCCCGGGTCTGAAGCAGCTCAATCAGCTGCGCGGCATGAAAGACATGGACATGAGCTCTCTGCTGGGCGACCTGATGGGCGGCGCCGGCGGTGGGGGTGGTCCGGGAGGCGGGCTCAGCGGTCTGCCCGGCTTCGATGGTCCCAACCTCCCCCCGGGGTATTCGCCTCCCGGTGGACGCCTGCTGGGGAGCAGCAAGGGCACCAAGAGCAAGTCGCTCTCGGCCAACAAGCGCAAGCGCAAGCGCCGCACCGTCAAGCAAGCGCGTAAGAAGAATAAGAAGTAACCCTGAGCAACGGGCGCGACGTGTCATCCTCTGAGCGCATCTGTGCGCACCATGAAGGAGCGCCGGCGATCGCCGTGTGCACGGCCTGCCGGGCCGATATCTGCGGCGCATGCCATGGCGCTGATCTGCGGGGGTTTGCGATCTGCAAACCCTGCCGCCAGCAGCGCCTGCCCTCGCTCCCGGAGTGGGAGCATGGCGAGCGCCGCTTTACGCCCTCGGGCTTCGTGCTCACGGCGGTCTCGGCGATGACCTCGCCGCGCACGTTCTTCCCGGCGTTGGTGACCAGCCCGCGTTGGGGAGCGGCGGCCGGCTTTGGCATCCTCTCGGTTCTGGTGGGGACCTTTGCCCAGACCCTCTGGCGAAAGGCATTCTCCCCGCTCTATCCCGATCTGATCGAGCTCTACACCACCGAGCTCAACGTGGCTCCGCAGTTGGCCGAGGTGGCACTCTTTGCCTCCCTGCCGATGGGCGCGCTCACCCTCTATTTTCTGCATACGGCGATGCTCTACTTCGCCCTGCGGATCTTCGGGGTGAACCAGGCGCGCTGGGGGATCACCGCCCGCATCACCGGGTACGCGCTGGCGACTTACCTGCTGCTGCTGATTCCGCCGCTGGGCAGCTTTGAGCTGGGGCATTTCTTGATGGTGGTCTGGCTCTTTAACCTGGAAGTCACCGCGGTGCGGATGCTCTTTGGTATGGGCTTCTGGCGCTCCATGCTGGCAGTGCTCCTCCCCTTTATGCTGCTGCTCTCGATGACCGGCGGATAATCCGGCGGTCCTGCCGAATTCGGGTATTGAGGCACGAAAAAGCGCCGACTCTTTCAAAGAGTCGGCGCTTTTTTGTGCACGATCCGTCGGGCTAAAGACGTTCTCTACCCCGGGGAGCTCTCTTGAGCGCCCCGGTGGAGGTTCACTGACCCAACCCTTCGGAGCAGACGCAATCGGGAGTCCACTGCTCGAGATAGTCTTCAAACTCCTGCGACAGACTCATCCCGGAGCCCCGGTGCTCGCTCGGACCATTGAGGCAGACACAGGCATCACGCTCCATGCAGGCCGCCGCCGAGTTCGGACCGCTGAGGCTAAGCTCGGAGAACTCCGGCTTGCTCCAGCTGGCCGAGAGGTTGTCAATCTGACCGTCGCAGTCGTTGTCCAGGCCGTCGCAGAGTTCGGGCATCGGGTCGAAGACCGGCACACAGGCGGGCTGATCATTCTCACAGACGGTGACCCCGATCTTGCAGCGGTTGCGTTCGTTATCCAGCGTGTGCGGCCCTTCAAAGAAGGGGAAGTCGTTGTCCATATGGCAGGCCTCACCCTCGGGGAAACCGAAGCAGGGCACCGGACAGTTATCCGCCGCGTAGGGCTCACACACATCGTAGCCCTCGTCACAGATCCAGGTGCCCAGCGGACAGACGCCGAAGGGAGCGTTGGGGACCTCACACTCCGCGCCCTGAGGCTGCTGACAATCGCAGGCCAGCTGCGTCTCCACACTGTCGACCTCGCCAGGGGTGCGGACCTGATCGCAGTAGGTCTGCGTCAGGGTAACCTCTTCGCGGTTCTCCGAGTTAAAGAACCACCCCTGACCGCCGTTGGCGTCGCGATGCGGAATGTTGATCTGTCCGGCGGCGGTGTTCATGCGCACCAGCACCGCAGCCGGGTTCTCCGGCGCCGAGTTGCTACTGAACTGCGAGAAGTTAATGGGGAAGGTACAGGCGATCTCTGCGGCGATGCTTAAGAGCGCGTTGCGGAACTCGGTCTGATCGTTGGCCTGGTAGGCACCGAAACAGGTGTCCTTATCAACCCCGCCACTCACGCAGGGATCGGTCCCGATGCCATTCGAGCAGGACGCGTTTGCGCTTGAGCCACAGCACCCCTTGCCGGCGGCGGCCGCGAGTTTGTTGTTAAAGGCCTGGTCGGTCCCCCCCCCCAGCCCCACTACGAACATGGACTTGCCGGCGGCACGCAGGTCACAGGCCGCATCCAACGCGTCTTCCCGATCGTTAGGAGCACCATCGGTGATCAGCACCCCGGCCGCCGGAAAGTCAGTCTGATTCAGACTCCAGCTCTGCCGGAGGGCGTCGATGGCGGCATCGGTCGGCGTACCGCCGTCAGGCCCGGTGTTGTTCATCGAATACACGATCGCGTTGCGACGATCTTCGCCTACCTGGTGATGGATGTAGGTTCGGGGGAAGTACCCGATGCCGAACTGCACCTCATCTGGCGCCGTGGACGAGGTCATCGCATCCAGCACCTGAGTGATTGCCCCTTTGGCCACATTCCAGCGCGAGGGGGCACAGTGAGGACCATAACTACCATTATAGTAACAGTAGGTCGTCCCACGCTTCATCGACCCGGAGCGATCGAGCATAAAAAGAGCCCCGGGCCGGGTAACCGTGACCTCGGTGACCTCTGTAGGGCTGCAGGTTTCATCGAAATTCCATGCATGAACCTGAGGAGACGCAAACAAGACAGCCAGTCCTACTGCCATGCTGCCGCCGGTGGCCAACCACGTTTGCGCTCTTTTGAGACCGAAACTCATCGTATGCTCCTTATCGCCGCGCTTAGATAGATGCACGGTAGCTTAAATGTCGGATGAGGCGAGCACCTCAACGCGGATCTCGGGGGCTGCAGGAATATCCAAATCGGAGTCGATAACTACGAAATACGTGCCGGCCTCCGACGCCTCAAATTCCATCACCGCCCCGGGCACATCACTGGCCAGGCATTCGGCACTTTGCGCACAGGAAGACAGAATGGAGACGCGGTAGAAATTAAGCGGATCGTCGATCTCCACCGCGATCGTCTCTCCGACCTCGACACCCTCGACCTGAAACACCAGGTCGCGCCCCTCCGAGGGGGTATCCCAGGCGCAATTCGGGGAGCCGAAGTTATCGAAGGTATTGGAAAGCGCCTCTCCTCGAACCTGAAGTGAAATACTCTCTTGAACCACAATCGGGTTCTCGCAGGAGTTGCCCACGCAGGCGTCATTCTCACACCCTGCCGGGCACTGAGACGTCACCCAGATGGGCACCTGCATGGAGGCAAAGCCCGTGGTGCAGGCTTCGAGCTGCCCGGCATCCACACAGGCCATTTGCCCGGCGGGCTCACAGGCCTGATGCGGGCTGTAGACCACGTCGAGCTGAGTCTCCACATCCGGAAGTGCCACGGCCGCGTAGAGCGGAGCACCGGCAATCACATTCAGCTCTCCAAATTCACTGGCGCAAAAGGCGCCGACTCCGGAGCAGGGCTGCTGCAGAAGACTGACAGCTGTGCCCTCTCCGTCGAAACTCAGCACCCCGTCCGCGGGCAGCTCGAAGCGCAGGACGACATACTCGGCGCTCGCCGAGCCCTGACAGGCCCCCAGGCCCGCGACCGCGTCCAGATCCGGGGTCAAGGTCACCGCTTGAACCCCGCTCTCCAACACGCCCAGATCGATGATCGCCTCGGCGCACGAGGGTTCCGGCTCTTCGGCATCGGGCTCGTCGGCATCCGCGTCTGCAATGTCTGCGTCGGCATCCGCATCTGGCTCGTCGACATCCGCGTCGAGGTCTTCCGCATCGGCGTCCGCGTCGGGGAGATCGGCATCGGCGTCCGCGTCGGGGAGGTCGGCATCCGCGTCGGTGTCTTCGACGTCGGGATCATTTACATCCGAGGCGTCAGCGTCGGGGAGACCAACATCCAGTCCGTCGGCATCGGTGTCGCCCCCGACATCATCGATACGATCGATGGGGCGTTCGGAGCCGCCCGGCTCCGAGGAGCAGGCGGTCCCCATGGCAAGGAGTGCGCAGAGGAGAAGCCCCGCCCCGCGCGGAGTACGCGATCGGTGTTGAAAACGCATCTGCTTCACTGCCCGACCTCACCGATATCAATCGCGATGTTGAACATGCCCTCACGTGGCGAGAAGGTATCGACGATCACGAAGTAGTCGCCGGCGGCGGGAGCCACAAAGGTAAAGGTTTCGAGGGTGTCGGTGGCCATCACGCAGCTCGGAGTCGCCTCACAGCTGCTCATGATGCCGATCACCGAGGAGGCCTCATCTCCGGAGGCATCAATCTCCACGGTCTGCCCGGCGCTCAGCCCGGGAAGGGCAAAGATGATCTCTTGCCCGGGCGTGATGGGCCCGGCGGTCCCGGCGGACGAGCAGCTCGGTGAGCCTTCCAGGTTGATGGAACTGGAGAACGCGGAAAAATCGCCCTCAAAGGTGGCCGAAGCGGTGACCTCCCGGGCGTTGGCGCAGGTGTCGCCCAGGCAGACCCCGGCATCACAGCCGGTTCCGCAGGCGAAGGGGCGTTCCTCCTCCCCGTTGAAACAGAGCACGCGATTGTCCCCCTCGCAGGAGTAGGTTCCCGGCGCGTCGCAGACCAGCGCTTCGGTGGTCAACTCCAGGGTGAACTCGCCCACGCTAAAGTCGCGGCGAGCCTCCACGATCAGGAAGTATTCCGTGCCCGGGTAGGCAAAAAACTCTTTGCGGTTGGGCTCGCTGCACCACCCCGGCGCCTCGGCATCGGAGCAATTATCTTCGCGCAGCTCCATGATCAGCCCCGGGCCAAAGTCGGTGAGTTCGGCCACGACTCGCGCCGCCTCGGTGACCTCGAAACTGTAAACCGCCTCGGGGCTGGTATCGTGATCGGCACGAGAGCAGCGGGTCTTCAGCGTATTGGGCTGGCCGTCGGGGTTGGCGCTCAGTGTGGTGGTGGCATTAAGGTCCAGCGCCCCGATCTCGTGTGGTGCCGCGCAGCTAAAGCCTTCTTCCGGCTCCGGCTCACAAGCACCCGCCACGCAGATCTCCCCGGCCTCGCATGAGACGTCTTCGCAGAGATCGTCGGGGGGATCGCCCCCGTCGGTGTCCGTTTCGGTGTCCGTGTCGGCGTCATCCCCACCGCCATCTTCCGGAGATCCGGAATCGGTATCTTCGCCGCCGTCGGGACCGGCGTCGATGGTATCGATCGTTTTGGGCGGGGGATCCTCACCACAGGCTCCCAGCGGGAGGGCCAGCGCCAGTGCAGCGATCAGCACCCAACGGTTTGCGAGAACGTTTGGCTGCATGTTCATCACCTATAAAGATAAGGGGGCCGTAGAGAGGGAGGTCTGGGCCCGGAAACCAGTGCCAGGAGGGGCGCTGGAGCGTCAGTCTGCTCTATTTGGGGACACAGATTCGAATCTGTCGCCTTATAGTGTAGTGGGCAATGGATTGGGATGCCAGAGCAGCGCACAGGAAATCCGACGCCGAAAGCCTGCTAAAACATTCGATTTGACACTGTGGGGGGCCAACGCTATACCGAGCCCCCTTTTAGGAGCCCGCCCCGGCGGCAGCTCCCTACCGTCACGCCCTGCGTGATCCCGTTGCGTCAAAGAATTTCGTCGTTTTTCTCAAAAAACGAGAAGAGATAAACAGGCTCCTGGCGATCCGCCGGGCAAGTGGATGGAAGCGAGATGAAAACCTTCAGCGCTAAAGAATCGGATATCAACCGTCAGTGGTTCGTCGTCGACCTGGAAGGGGAGACGGTGGGTCGCGCGGCTGCGAAGATCGCCACGATCTTGCGCGGCAAGCACAAGGCCACCTACACCCCGCACGTGGACTGTGGCGACTTCGTGATCTGCATCAACGCCGACAAGGTGGCGTTCACCGGCAAGAAGCTCACCGACAAGGTCTACAACCGTCACTCGGGTTACCCGGGCGGACTGAAGTCGATCACCGCCGGCGATCTCCTTGAGAAGCGCGCTCAGAGCGTGATCACCTATGCGGTTCAGGGCATGCTGCCCAAGACCAAGCTCGGTCGTCAGATGATCACCAAGCTCAAGGTCTACGCCGGAGCGGAGCACCCGCATCAGGCGCAGCAGCCCCAGGCGCTCGAACTTTAATAATGAGTCAGCGTCCGGATTGAGGACGCATAGAAGAGAGAGAATCTCATGGCACAAGCGGAACAGTATCACGCGATTGGTCGTCGCAAAAAAGCGAGCGCCCGCGTCTTTTTGCGCCCCGGCACCGGCGTTGTCACGGTTAACGGTCAGGACGCCGACGAGTACTTCGGTCGCGACACCCTGATGATGATCCTGCGTCAGCCCCTGGAGCTGACCGAGACCCTGGACAAGTTCGACGTCTACTGCACGGTCTCCGGCGGCGGCAAGAGCGGCCAGGCCGAAGCGGTGAAGCTCGGCGTGGCTCGCGCCCTGCTCCTGGTGGACGGCGCCATGCGCCCCGCGCTTAAGCAGGGTGGCTTCCTGACCCGTGACGCCCGCGTCAAGGAACGTAAGAAGTACGGTCAGAAGGGTGCCCGCGCGCGCTTCCAGTTCTCCAAGCGCTAATCCGCCGGAGCACGACCGCACGAAGCATTGCAGAGAGCCCGCCAGACATGGCGGGCTTTTTGCGTTTCTTGCCCTGCGCCCCCTCCTGAGGCGTGGCGATTGTCTCGGCGCCCTGCCCTGCTCTTCGCCGTTGGCGTTCTGCAGAGATGGCGTGATCGGTCAGCCGGCGGCGCGCAAAAAAGAGCGCCGTCGACAGACTGCCGACGGCGCTCTTGCGGACCTTAGTGTACTTCCCAAAAGGCAGGCCTTAACCCTGGAGGGTCAGCCGCCCTGCCCTTCGTCCGAGTTTTGCTCAGGCGTCGCATTCAAGCCCCGGGCCTCAAGCAGACGCTTTGCCTCTCCGGCGCGCGGATGCTCGGGATGCACCTCGATCAGATCGGTCCAGGCCGTCAGCGCCCGACCGGGCTCATCCAGCTGCAGGTAGGCTTTGCCCAGCAAAAAAAGCGCCTCGGCATCGAGCCCCAGCCCCGGGAAGTTTCGCAGCAGGTGCGTCAACCGGCCAGCGGCGGCTTTGGGGTTGTCGCGATCCAGGTAATAGGTCGCCACGTAAAACTCGTGGTCGGCGAGCCTCCGCTGAGCCGAGCGCATCAGGCGCCGCGCCTCGGGGGCGTATTCGGATTGCTCATAACGCTGGAGAAAGATGCGAAGTTCGCGCACCGCATCGCGCGTGGAGCTAAGATCGCGCTCGTACGCAGGCGGCAGGATGAAGAACTCCGAGGGCATCTGCTCGTAGAAGGCCCGGGCGATCTTCCAGTGCGCGTACTCCACCTTTTCGTGACGCGGGTAGAGCTGAATGAACGCACGGTACTGCTCGACGGCCGCGGCGTTCTGGTCCTGCTCAAAATAGGCGTCGCCGATGCGCAGGTGGGCCAGAGCAGCCCAGCGACTGTAGGGAAACTGGTTGCGCACGGTGTTGTAGAGCCGCATCGCCTCGAGATAGTCGCGGCGTTCAAAGCGTTGCTGGCCGGCCTCAAAGTAGGCCTCGGCCTGATCGCTGTACGAGAGTTCTTGACTCGGAGTCCCGGTGACACAGCCCAGCGGGGCGCCCGCCATCAGGCTTAACGCGAGCAGACGTCCAACAAGTGGGTGGCGAAGTAAAGATAGAGGGCGCGGCATGTGAGGAACTCCCAGAGCAGGTGGTACCGATCGGCGCGGACCATAGCCCGATGCGCCGCCGCCGTAAACTAAAGCGACCCGCCAGGCGCACACGACACACCGCATTGTCTTTGATCTTATGGCCTGCGTTCTGCATAAGAGTGGGCACGGAGGTGGGCCACACGATGCCTACCGCCACAGGGTTTAACCACCCTTGGATAAGCACTACTCCAGACGAGCGGTCCGGAATGCCTATGATGTCATCGCTCAAATATCCGATTCTCCTCACGGCACTCCTCGCCCTGAGCGGGTGCGGCGCCGAGCTTGTGGAGGACCTGTGTCGTTATGACTCCAATTGCGCCACGTCGCAGTATTGCGTTGACTTTCAGTGCGTCGACGCCTGCGTCGAGGATGATGAATGCGCGTCCGGGCGGCGCTGCCTGAGCTATCAGCGCAGCGGGGAGGTCGAACCGATTGAAGCCTGCCTGATCGACGAACGCACGCCAGGCGATGTGCAGTGTGAGAGCGATGCGCAGTGCCAGGAGGAACTCGCCAGCCAGCGGGTCTTCTGTGGGCTTGATGGCCGCTGCGCCTACATCATTTACGACGGCGACACCGGCGTCTCTCTCGATGCCGGAGACGACGCCTCCGACCCCGATGCCTCGGTCGATCCCGGGGAGAGTGTCCTCATTCTGATCGAGCAGGTCTGGCCCGAAGGCTCCCCGGATGAGGAAGACGCCGGCGAGCCGTTTGCCGATGTGGGTGAAGACGCCGGCGATGTGGGTGAAGACGCCGGCGATGTGGGTGAAGACGCCGGCAACGCGGACAGCGGACACGCCGATGTGGGGCCAGCCCCGGCGGAGGTTGCGCCGGTGCGGGTGGGCGCGGTGATCGCCCGCAGCCCCTCGGGCAACGCCGAGGCCTACGGTCGTGTTCTGCGCTGGGAGAGCGCCCGCTCCGAGCCGGACGAGCCCTACCTGCAGGCGGCGCCGGTCGCGCTGGATGACGATGAGATCTGCGTGCAGGACGCCTCCCAGGCGCGCTACACTTCGCTGGGCGGCCCGGGCGGTTGGCTGCTGGTCGAGCTGGTCGACGGGTATGGCGATCCCCTCAGTCCTCGGCAGGATTGGACCATCGAGATCATTGCCGACAGCCCGGTCTGCCCGCTGGGCTATGAGGTGCAAGCGCCCCCGGATCTCCCCACCGGGATGTACCGCGCGCGGGTGTGCACCGGCGCCGGCGATCGCCTCGATCCACAGCGTGATTGCAGCCCCCCGGCCAGTGAAGCGCGACAGGGCTTTACTGAATTTATAGTGACACTCTAAGGTGCTTCGGTTATAAGTCGGCCCGAAAGCAGCCGCAATTCAGCCTGATAGCGGATATCGAACCGGAGAGATTCCAGCTAAAAAGCTCGGCTGTTGAGATATTTTGTGTGTATGTGGCATTTCTGGCAAGAAGGTTGCGAGACATCGAATCATGAGGCGCCATCGCCTCAACGGCTTGAGGTCTTCGACTCTAACCCCATGAAAAAGGAAGTGATGATGAACATTCAGCGTAATCTGGCAGGTCTGTTCTTTGTGGCGGTCGGCGGCTTCGGGCTGCTCTCGGCGTGTGGAACGACGACCTCCGAGGAGTCGTGCACCTTTGATAGCGACTGCACCGGCGGCCAGGTCTGCGATCAGACGATCTGCGTGGACACCTGCGAAACCAACGCCGACTGCGCCACCGGCGACGAGTGCGTGGCTCGCCCCGGCGATGCCGAAGGCATGGTCTGCCGCGCGGCTAGCGTGCCGGATGACGACTGCAACGATCCGGACTTTGGTGAGTGCCCCGATGAGCAGGTCTGCAGTGCGTCCACCGGCCAGTGTGTGCCGATCGACGAAGTGCCGACTGAGTACTACACGGTTCGCATCAACGATGTGACCGACGTGGAAGCGCCCGATCGCTGCGACGACACGACCTATGGCTACAACACCCCCGGCGCCAAGATCATGTACGTGGAGCTGAGAAACGAGAGCGGTAACCCGATCGCGTACGGCGAAGCCGTGGGTGATGACATCGGCGCTGAGTCGGAATTCTTCGACACTTTCACGGTGCTGGATGGCCTTGCTCCGGACCTGGATGGTCAGTGCCCGCTCGATGAAACCTTTAACCGGAACGACGCCGAAGGCACCGAGATCACCACCAACTTCACGGACTCCACGGTGGTGGCCCTGGGTTGTGGCGGCTCGGTGTACGTGCAGTTCCGGGATGAGGAGACTGGCGACCTGATCGTCCTCGATGAAAGCCACACCATTGTGGTGGGTGAATTCGGTCCGACCTGCAACGATACCGCACAGTCCGCACCTGACTACTACGACGTGTTCCTCTGCACCGCTGCTGGCAGCGACGTCTCCAGCCCGGAATCCTGCGATGAAGTGCCGCTCAACGCCGATGCGCTGACCGGTGTGACCAGCAGTAATGTCGACTTCTAAGGTACTCTCTGAGTCACGTCACCTGACGTAGACCTCGGTTGAGGTAGTGCGGGCCGTCATCTTCGGGTGACGGCCCGTTTTTTGTGTGCAACGCGGGAGGATGTGATGGGAGCAACACTCACCCGGGTGATGGCGATGCTGGCCCTGACGCTGGGCCTGATGGGATGCGGGCCCGACGAGGACGCGCCGCTCTGCCAGAGCGATTATGAGTGCGCAGAGAGCGAGGTGTGTGAACCTCAGGGGTGCCGAAAGAGCTGCGCGGAGCCCGGCGACTGCCCCACCGGCCAGCGCTGCGGGCTGCGGCGAGTGGAGGAAGGACGCGTCTGCCAGCGCTAAAGGCGCGCTCAGCCCCGGGAGGCGCCAAAGAGCGCGCGCAGGCGCGCGGCCGCGGACTCCGAGCTTGCCGCCAGCGCCTCGCCCAGGTCTCGGAGGCCGGCGCGCAGCGCGCCGGCCGAGCGGCGCTCCAGGCGCCCGGCGCCGTAGAGTTCGGCGCAGAGCTGGCGACGCACCTTGCCCGAGGCGGTCTTCGGGATGGTGCGTGGCGAGAGGTGCAGGAGGCGCGCCGGGTGCACATCGAGGTGAGCTTTTAGCAAGGCCGTGATGCGCGGATCGAGCTCCGCGGCGTCGGCACCGGCCTGAACCTCAAAGGCGACCACGATGCGCGTCTCGGCCCCGTGTTGGTGCGCGGCAAACACCGCGGTACTCCCGGAGCGCACGCCGTCGACGGAGTCCACGAAGAGTTCGACCTCTTCGGGGAAGATCAGACGCTGTCCCGACTCGGCTTCGATGCAATCGGAGCGGCGAGCCACGAAGAAGAGATCCCCGTCGGCCAGATAGCCAAGATCGCCGGTCTTCAGCCAGCCCTCTTCCAGGCGTGTGGGCGGCTCGCCATCCGCGTCGCGCACGGTGGAGGCCACGTAGCCGGCCATCACCGTGGGCCCCTCAATGGCGATCTCCCCCAGATCACGCTCGGGAAGCTCGCGGCCTCGGGAGTCGACAATCTTCAGGGAGAGGGGCTCCAGAGGGCGCCCTACTGAGACGACGTGCATGCGTTCGTAGGGGCTGGGCGCGCCTTCGGCCGGCAGCGGCTCGGCCCTGCCCTCCCACTCCAGGAGACGGCGATTGATGCCGTCGATGCGCGGGGCTTTGCCGGCCTGATGGAAGCTCACTCCCAGGGTGGCCTCACTCATGCCGTAGACCGGCATCTGCGCAAAGGCCGGAAGCCCGAAGGGTTTGAAGCGCTCGCGAAAGCGGTGCATGTGCTGGGCGCGTACCGGCTCGGAACCATTCATCGCGATGCGCCAGCAGGAGAGGTCCAGCCCCTTAAGGGCCGAGCTCTGGCAGCGACGCACGCAGTAGTTGTAGGCGAAGTTCGGCGCCAGGCTCAGCGTGGCGCGATGATCATGGATGGCCCAGAACCAGTCCTCGGGCTGCGCCAGAAAGCGCTCCGGCGTCATGAGCACCAACCGGATGTCCCAGTGCATGGCAAAGAAGACCGCGCCGACCAGCCCCATGATGTTATCCAGGGGGAGCCAGGAGACCTGGACATCGCGACTCGACGCGTTGATACGGCGCCCGATCGCCTCCAGCGACGTGCGCAGCCCCCGGTGGGTAAGCTCTACCCCGCGTGGGGCTCCGGTGGTTCCGGAGGTGGACTGGATGTACGCCACATCATCAGCCCGGGGCTGATAGGGCTCGATACATACCCGGGCGGGCTGCCTGGCGAGCAGGTGTTGCGGGTCCAGCACCAGCTGGAGGGGATGCGGAGGCCAGATGCCTCGCCAGCCGGATTCGGCGCGCACTCCCAGGTCGGCGCACAGGAGTACCCGGGCATCGTAGCGCAGGGCAATGCGCCGCCAGCGCGCCAGGTTGGCCAGGCCCTTGAAGGCATCGATGTCGCGCGGCCAGGGCAAAGGAACCGGGATGGCACCCAGGGCACAGACCCCGAAAAAGCTCATCAACGCATCGAACCCGGTGGGCTGTGCGATCAGCACGCGCTCCCCGGGGCCCACCCCGCGCTCCTGAAGCGCGTGGGCGACGCGTTCCGCACCGGAGAGGAGCTGCGTGTAGGTCCGAAACTCCTGAGCCCCGCGCCCATCGCGCATGTAGATACCGCGCGCCGGTGAGCGTTGTGCGCGCGTGTGCAGAAGCCCGAAGAGCGAGGGCCACTGGCGCGAGCGGGCCTGCGCATCATCGTAAAATTCGCTGGTCATCGCCGACTCATCATCCAGGAGAAGTCCAAAACCTGCGGCGGATCCTGTTTGCTTGTACCGCGAAGTTTTAGGACCTGTCGACGCGGGAGCGGGAGTGCACTGGAAGAATTCCCAATGGTTCCTACGTTTGCGAGGAGGTACGTACGTCTCTACACTCATGCACGTCAGGATAACCGAAGCTCGCAGGCAACGGCGTTGCGGGCGGCACACTCCGGAACGAGGAACGCGATGTCGATGATCATCTTCTTTGTGGTGAGTTTTCTCGTGCAGGCGTTGGCGCTCAAGCTGGCGCTCTCGTTCATGGGACACGGCACCAGCAGCAACGGACTGGGCAAAGCGATGGGGATCTCGTTCATGTTGAACGTCCTCCTCTTCTTTGTGGGCCTGGTACCGCTGCTGGGCTGGGTCCTCAAGCCGGTGGTCTGGCTACTGGTGGTGATGAGTGCCTACAACACGAGTTTCTTCAAGAGTATGGGCGTGGGCCTGACCCAGGTGGTGTTGCAGTGGGGCATTGGGCTGGTGCTCTCCTGGCTCGGCTTGAGCATGGCTTTTGCCGGCATGTAAGCGCGACGGCAGGCGCCACAGCGATGCGCGTGAAGCGACAAAAAAAGCCGCCAGCCCTAAAAGGGCTGGCGGCTTTTTTGATCAAACCTCAGCAGAACACGCGAGCCTGACTCAGGCTTCGAGCTTCTCGCGGGCCATGATCAGCTCGTGAATGAACTCAGCAAGCTGACGACCGATGTAGGCCATCGCGCTGATTTCCTGTCCTGCAAACGAGCTCGCCCCTTTCTTATTGATCACCTCGATCGCCCCGTAGACTCGACCCTGATATTGAATTGGCGAGCAGGCAAGACTGGTGGTTTCGTAGCCCAGCGCCTCGGAGATCTTTTTGTAGAAGCGCGGCTCCTGGTGCACGTCACTGATCGCCAGGCTGACGCCTTCGCGAGCACAAAACCCGACGATGCCCTCGCCCATCGGGACCCGGAAGCTCATGATTTCGTTGGCCTTGGGCCCCCGGGCCGACGCGAAGTAGAGTTCACGACCGTTGACGTCGGCGAAGAGAATGGAGCCGCTCTCGGCGTCGAGCTTCTCCATGACCATATCCATCACAAAGTTGACGACGTCTTCGAGCGCCATGTTGTTTTCATGGATCGCCTGAATTTCGAGAAAGACGTCTTCGATGAGATTGGCAGCGACCTTCTCCTCGGTGCGGCCGATCGAGACAGCCTTGCGCTCATCCGTTTTATTGCGGGACTCGCTGATGACGCGCGCCTTCTCTTCGACATCTTCGCGTTGAAGCGCCTCGAAGGTGGAGGAGCTGATGCGCATTTTACCGTCATCGGACTTCCACTCCTCCTCGACCTGGGGCTCCGCGGCCGCTTCGTCCTTGGCGTCGGCGGGGCTTGTCGTTTCGGGTTCGGGCCGGGCTTGCTCCTCTTCCGCCGGCGCCACGTCTGCGGCCTCCTGCGCTTCGAGTTCTTCCTCGCCGCCGGATTCAACCTCACTATTGCTCTCCGGCTCTGGTTCCGACTTCGACGTTGGCGGCTCTTGTTTGAGGGGCTCCATTTTGATGGTCGCCGCCGCAGCGGGCTCCTCGGTCCCGGCTGCCCCTTCGAGCTCTTTGATGATGAAGACGCGGTGGCTGGTAGCATCGGTGACGTGAATGCTGTTGTCGCTCTTGATGTCGCACATCACATTGCGAACCATCCCTTCGCCGAGGCGCTCCAGGCCTGTTTTAAGGGCCTGCGTCCAGTTGCTGGCTTCCACCGTAATGGTCACATCGAAGCCTTCTTCTTCGGCCGCAGGGATGAACACCTCGTATTGCATCAACGCCTCCTCAAAGGGATGAAATCTCAAAAGGTCCGGAGGGCGTAGCCCCTCCGTCTGATCGGCTCAGGTCGGCTGTCGAACCCCACAGGCGCCGTCGCGACACCCGCCATTGGAGTCGCAACTCTCGCTCTCCAGACCATCGATAAAGTAACCGAGTTCCACGACATCGGGAGCCTCGACCCAGCGAAGGGTTTCGGGGCTATGTCGGCTAAGGTTGCAGGCGCAGTGCACGCATATCTCGACCAGCTCGTTCTCGACGAGATCACGGGCCGCAAGGACATCTTGCGTGCACTCGGGGCAATGACCGGCGCGAAAGCCGGGCAGTTCTGCAGGTGGACTGTAGATGGATGCGCTCATGCTGCGTGCTCCGTAGCTCACGAACGAAGAAGACCGCCCGCAGCTGCGGGCGCAGCACAGGCGGCACACTCAGGCGCAGAGCATAACGCTCCTGAGATAGAGCGAGCAAGGTTCAATTGCGGCGTACCTCAAGCTCACTCATCTCCCCAATTCGGGGGCATACGCCCGGAGCGAGCGCGGTGCGCGAGTTCATCGGCCAGGTCAATGAGCACCTCGCTGAGTTGGCGGAGCACATAGGGATCGGAGCCCATCGTGGACATCATGCTCTGGCGAGCTCCAGGTACATTGAGCACCGGGAAGCGCTCCAGCTGAAGGTCCGTAAGGGCTTCCAGCGTCCGGTGCGCCAGAGTTCGAGCCTGTTCCGGATTGCGCATCGCGTCGACCACCATCGGCTCAAGGGTTGAGCGCAGGCGAGCCCCAAAGGTGGTCGGAGACCGTCCGGGGGGAGGGGAGGCCGGCGGGGCGTCTGTGCGCTGCGAGGGGGGCATCGAGGCCTGCACCGCGCCGATGTCGTGGCCCTGGGCGGCCCCAGAAAGCGCCGCGCAGAGATGCTCCTCAAGCGCGGCCGAAAATGCCTCGATATCCCCATCCCCCCAGCCTGCTTCCAGACGTGAGATCTCCATACACTTCACTCCCGCGGCCTCGTGGTCGTGGCCAGCACCGGGCTAGATGAACGCGTTCAAGCAGCCGGTTGAGGTTCCTCGTCGAGGTTCACTTCCAGGGGTTTCGGCAGCTCATCGGGCGGGATCTGCTCCCAGGTCTCTCGGAGCGCGGCGGCCAGGGGGCCATGAGGGCTCTCGTTGAGCACGTGGGGGTCGAGTCCATCAAGCAGTCGCCAGGCACGGCGATGGCGCCCGGCCAGAAAACAGGCTTCGGCCAGATAGAGTGTGGCGAGCAAGTCGTCGCGATGGACTCGAAGCACCTTTTGGAGCTGACGCATCGCGGCCGGAAGCTGGCCACTGGCGGTAAGGATCGCACCTTTGAGAGTCCCCGGGAGGGCCTCCTCCGGCATCAGACACTCGGCGCGCTCACAGGCTGCAATCGCCTCTGTGAGATGACCAAAACCGACGAGCAGATAGGCACGCTGCAGCTCTTGATGAGCCTGAGAGATGTTGGAAGATGAGGTTTGCATCGTAGACGCTCCCTGAGAGTAAGGCATCATCAAGCATGCATGTTATTGATGGCGGCCTTGGCGGTGTCGTGACGAACTTTCATCAGATTAGAAAGGGTGGAAAATCGCCGGTTATCCGCCTGCATTTCGGTCTGAAGCTGGAGGTATTGCAGGTTATAAACCTGATTTTGACGCTGCATCTCGAACATGCGGTCGATCTGATCGCCCTGGCCTCCCGGAGCCAGGCCTCCCGGGGAGGTCGCTTTAAGCTCGCGCAGGCCGGTGGCGGCCATGGCCACGAGTTGACCGCCGGGAAACACCGGCGCGATGGCGGCGACCCCGGCCAGCGCCCCGTCGGCCACCCGGGAGAGCATCTGCTTAAAGCGACCACCATTGGGGCTGGCCGCCTCCTGAAGATCTTGATTTATCTGTGGTGGGGTGCCGGAACCTACACCCTGAATGCCGGACATGGAGCCTCCTTTCACGAAGGGGTGAGCGTTAGACGCGGGCAAGCATGGTGTGCCCTGCACTCTGTTATCGCTGGTTTGCGCTCCATGTTGCGTGGTGACCCCGTTTTTTTTCTGACTCCCCCTTCGCCCCGGGCGCTCACCTTGTCGCTGTTGTGCTCACCGACCTATACTTGCGCGGCCTGCCGACGTTCAGACACGGGTGAAATGTGCCGGTGCCGGCCCCTGTTTGCTGACGTGAAGCGCCACTCCCCTGGAGGTCACCATGAGCCAGAACCGACTCAAAATTAAAGCGCACTCCCTGGATCTGGAGTTAACCGGGGAGGCTGCCTATGTCGAAGACGCCTATGCGGCGATTCGCCAGGTCGTTCTGCAGCGTTTTTCCCAGACCCTGGATGCCCACCAGGGAGAGGGAGAGCCCGCACCGGTTCGCAAGCGTCGCAACACGCAACCGCTCTATCGCGCCGACCAGGTCAAGGAGCGTATCCCCCCTTCGCGCGAGATGGCCGATAACCATCTGCATCTGGTGGTGTGTAGCGAGCTCTATCACAAGGTCTCCGTGCTCCCCCGACCGGAGCTTGCAGGCACCATCTTCGGAGCCCTGCTTCATTCCGAATGCATTGATCACGTCTATATCGACGAGCACGATCTGGCTGCACTTGCGCCCCACTTTGACGTAGGCAAGACCCTGTGGCGGGAGCTAACCCGTAGCGGCCGTGCCGTCGTGCATGGTGAGGATCCATGAGCCAGGTCGAGATCATTGTCGGACGCGGGTGGAAGGAAGACGTGCGCTATCTGACGGCGCTCGACCCGCTCCGGCCGGCAGAAAGCACGATGAACCTGCTGGAGATCCGCGACATCATCGATATCGTGGTCGACGGCACCAACCTGACGGCGTTGATCCCCGAAGAAGCGATCTTCGCGGTGATCGGGGGGCTGATGGAGGGGCTGGTCGCCCTCTCCCTGGGCACGCGGACCAAGGTCATCCTGGAGTTTCCCCACGAGCCCTGGGAGCTGGTACTGATCGGGCACGCCGGCCAGTTGCTGGTAAGCGCCTATAGTCTGGGACGCGATAAGCAGGTGGTTGCCCGCAATCTACCGATGAATTCTGGCAGCTTTGTCCGGGCGGTCTGCGAGGCGGCCGAAGATCTGCTGCGAGAGCTTTTTGGCATCTCGGAGCGCTTTTCTTCAGAGCGTTATGTGCGCCAGCTCAGCCAGTGGTTGGGCACCCTTAAACGCAGCCGCCTCCCGGCGTTCGGGGCCCGGGTTCCCATCGCCGGCGAGTTGCCTGCCGATCGGGCCTCGGCCACCTCGTCATCTCAAGGGCTGACGCTGAGCTACGAATTTGTGGGGCGAGACGAAGCCTTACGCGACTACGATGGCGAGCAGACCTTTGATCTTCACGCCCTGCTCTTCGATGGAACTCTTCGCGCGGAGCTGGGAGAAGACGACGTCGAACTCGCCACCCACTATCCCTTTTTAGCGATGGGAAGCCTCCTGGAACGCGCTCGCCAGCTGCTCAGCCATCTGGAGTCACGCGCCGATGGGGGGCTCGAGCTTATTGAAGCACTGCCCTACCTCGACCTCAAGGTAAGGGACGATGGCGATCGTTGGGAGTTGGAGTCCGGGGGCTACCGCTGGTCGGTCGCGCCACCGGAATGCCTGGATCGGATGCTCAGCCTGGGCGAACTTTTTGTTCAAGATCTGGCCGAACTCAATCCTCGCCTGGAACTCAATCAGCGTTTCGTCGATCTGGATGAAGAGGTTCAGAAGCTGCGTCGCTGGCACCGCGATCTCTGCGGCAACGATCTCTTTCATGATTCGCCCGAAGAGTATCTGCGCGCGCAAGGGCATCTGGAGCCCGAAGCGCTGCCGCGGACTCCGACGCCCTCGTTTGCCTGGCCCCTCAGCCAGGTGCATACCCTCTTTCCGCAGCGACGCTGGGAGTATCACCGCAGCGGGCTCGACCTGGAGGGGCTACAGGTGGTCGGCGAGGGGCTGCTGGTATCGACCCCGATCGCCACGATGATGATTGAGCTGGAGAGCGGTCGAGAGCGTTGGAGCTGGACCGAAGCGCGCTCAGCGGTGGGAGCCGAAGTCCGCGCCCGGGTGGCGGGCCCCTGGGTGGTGGTGACCGAGGGCGAGGGCAAAGTTCGCTGGCTGGACGCCACCAGCGGCGTGCCGGCCGGCAGCGCGGCTCTGGGCACCGGATTTGGGGCCTTGCAAGAGGTCGCGTACTACGCCAGCGAAGATCTCCTGGTGGTCGCCAGCGATCAGGGCAAGATCGCCGCGGTGGAACTGAGCCGTGGCGTCGTGCGCTGGCGTTTTGGCGCGGGCCCGGCACGTTTTAGCGGCGTGCTCTTTGACGGACCGCTCCTGTGCGCACGCACGACCGAAGGCCAACTTCTGGCCTTGAGCCCCAAAAGCGGCGACGTGCTCTGGCGCGTGCGTGTGGGCAGCCACTCTGAGACCGGCGTGAGTGCGCATCAGGGGCGTTATTATGCCATCACCCATGATCCCCATCATCGCGGCTCCACGATCCAGGCGTATTATCCCTTCACCGGACGCTCAGTCTGGCAGCTGCGTCTGAATGGCTGGGTATGCGGGCCCCCGAGTTATATCGATCAATGGCTCGTCGTCCCGGTGGAGCGCCACGGTCAGGTCACCCTGTGCGGCATCGCCCTGGAAGCGGTACAGCCCCAGGTGAGCTGGACTCTCGATCTGCTCAGCGCCGGGCTTTATCGGCCCACCCGGGCTCTGGCAGTGATGCTTGAAGGAGTCCTCCACGGCATCGTGCGCACCGACCGTGCCGAAATGACTTGCTTTCGGCTCGCCGACGGCGAGATACGCTGGCGAGTGACCCCGGGCAAAGAGACGCTCCTGCTCTACGGAAACCTGGATCTCTTTGCGCTGGGCGACGCACTGATCAGTGTAGGCGGAGGCGTCGAGGTGCGAGCGCTCAGTACCGGGCGTACACTGCACGCGTTTGAGGCGGTCGAGAGCCCGGAGCAGGCGTTACTGACCGCACCATTTCAGCTGATTATGGGGGAGCAAGCGACCGAAGCCGGCGCCGAAGATCGGATCAGCGCCTGGCGTACCGATCACTTTATGGCCGTGCTCCCGGGCGGGGTCTGAGGCGATGCGCCCGCCGCTCAAATACCGAAGAAAAGACGCTTGGCGAAGTCGCTGGAGAGCTCCGACTCGAAGATCTTCCGGGCCGCTTCACGAATGTCGTAGTCAACCCGGTTAAAGGTGAAGGTGCGCTCTTCGGTGTCGTACACGCCGTAGCAGGCCCGGTTATCGTTATCACGGGGCTGCCCGACGCTGCCGACGGTGACGATGTACTTGCGGCCCTCTTCAAACTTCAGGGTCGGACCGAAGATCTCAACGGCGCCATCTTCGGGATGCAGCGCAAATGACTTGGTCAGGTGCGAGTGGCCGATAAAGGTGATTTCGTTGAGTTCGTCCCAGTGCTCGATGAGCTGACTGGCCTGCTGAAGATTAAAGACGTACTCAAAATCTTCTTTGTTGATGGGCGAGCCGTGGCAGAAACACAGGTTCTCCCAGTCTTCGCGGTAGGGGAGCGTGCGCAGCCACTCGTGGTGAGTTTCCTGCAGCTTATTCGCGTGCCAGTCCAGCGCGTTGCGGGCGGCGTCGTAATAATAGGCGTAGTTCATGCGACCACAGACCGCGGCGTCGTGATTGCCCAGGATCGTCACCTCGGCCAGCTCACGAACGAGCTCGCAGCAGGCGTTGGGCTCGGCGCCGTAACCGACAACGTCGCCCAGGCAGACGTACTTATCGATGGCCGGCTGGTGATCCTTATACGCTTCAACGACGGGCTTGAGGGCGTCGATGTTGGCGTGAACGTCGCTAAAAATTCCGATGAGCATGCGTGGACCGCGTCTGACAGGTAAAGATCAATGACCCCGGGGCGGGGGCGAGTAGTCCCCCACTATGGATCCGGGATCCCTGGAAGTAAACGCCGGACTGGCCGAGTTATTCGGCCAACTCGCGAGCGCGTTGAGCGGCACGACGCAGGCGTTTGCTGCCGTCGCTGGCCAGGCGGTCAAGGGTGCCCGGGCGAGTTCGGTCAAGACTGATGAGCGCCAGCGTGAGGTGCTCGTCGTCGGGAGCGTCTTTGAGAGCGCGGGAGAGCGGTGCCGTCAGCGCATCGCCAAATTGGGCCAACACGTCGGCCAGGACCCGCGGGTTGCCCTGCTGATGAGCGTCGCAGAGCGCCTTGAGCAGCACGGGAATGGTCTCGGTACGCTCGGCAGCCACCAGCGCGCGCGCGATGATCAGGGTGGCCGGAGCGCCGGCGGTGGGGAGGAGGTTTGTCAGGGTCGGCGCCAGTTCGCCGGCGCGGGCCACCACAAAGCGGGCCAAGGCCTCACACTCCGCCGGGGTCATCGTTTCGGCGCTCTCAAAGACGGCTCCCAGCGCGTCGCTCCCAAAGCGGGCGACAAGCACCTGCGCCGCGACCAGCCGCTCGGAGGGAGCGTTGAGGCGTGTATCCAGCTCGCCACGGCCGGCGTTTTCCAGCTCGGCCAGGAGCTCAGCACTGGCCTTATCCACCAGGAAAAACGATTCTCCGCTTTCCAGGCGATGCTCCATGACGAGCGCGTCGACGTCGGCCTCGGACTCCTCGATGATTTCCAGCACCTCGGCGTCGTCGAGGTCGATGGCCTCGGCTTCTTCGCTGGCGTCCTCCCCGTCGAGCATGTCTTCATACTCCTGAGCACGCTTGAGGCTGAGTTCGGCCAGCTCCAACACGTCGGGTTCGGGGGTGACGTTGTGGCGCTGAGCCAGTTGAATCAGCGCGTCCCAGTTCTCCCACTGCTGAATCGGGTCGAGATCGTTGGGGCGCACGCCAACACAGAGTTCGGCAAAGCTGGCCAGGAGACGATGCGTCAGACTGATGCGATCGGTGATGATGGATTCATCGATGGCCACCTGCTGAAGTTCGTTGCCCAGCGCAATGCCCCAGTTGAGGGCCTGACGGGCGACGCGCTTCTGAATCTCGCGGAAACGCACCAGGGGGAAGCCGCGATTTCCTATCAGGTAGGCAACCTGATCGGTGCGTGACCAGTAGCCGACCACGCCCGCGGCAAGCAACGCCTCGGAAGCGGTGTCAATGCGGGAGAAACGCCCATCGACAAAGGGATGGCGCATCTGCCCGACGAGTTCGACTTCGCCGAGGGCAATGGCCGAGCGCGCCTCGGAGTCGTCTAGATTGAAGGCCTGGCGCCAGGCGCGCACTCTCTCGCGCGCCCAGGCAATGTTGGCAGCGATGGGGGACTCGCCCTCCCAGGTCAGCCCGGGGCTGTTGTCCTCGCCGTAGAGCGCAAACCCCAGGCGTTGTTGTTCCTGTGCCAGGGTATCAAGGAGCGCACTCTCTTCTTCCCGGGCATCCGGTAGCGGAAGCGCCACGGCATCGTCAACATCTCCCGCGGCGTTGAGCGCCGCCAGCGTCAGCGCCATCACCGGCACGCCATCGACGTCATGAAGTTGGAAGAGAAAACGCACCTGGGCGGCCTCTTCAAACATGCGCATGCGTTCGTCGCTTAGCGAGTAGCCCACGAGCAGCTGCTCGGTACTCGATTGGGCAAAGGCGAGTTCTCCGCCTGCAGCCTCATCAAAGTTCGTCGGAAGCCCCGCCAGCGTCGCCCGCTCCAGCCGGTGCTCGGAGGGGGCCGAGGCGCGGGAAAGCCCCTCGGCATCAGCTTCTGGAGCGCCCGGCGCGGGAGGACGCGACGCGGCATCGGGATTCAGGATCTCGATGAACTGATCGTCGGTCACCACCTGAGTGGCTTCCTCAGCGTGGGTGGCCGGTGCGCCCTGCTCCAGGCGCAGACGCTCCTGCTCCAGGTTCAGCTCCTGGACCTGGAGCGCGCGGCGAGCCTCTTCGAGCAGGCTGCGCTCTTCTTCCAGGCGCGCGCTCTCTTCTTCGAGGCGCGCGCGGGTGTGCTGAACCAACTCACTGTCGCGCTCCACGCGCGAGGCCACATCGTTGAGCTGAGTGCGGTCCTGGTCCATATCGACACGCGTCTGCTCAATGTCTGCGCGGGCCCGGGCGATTTCGGTGCGCGCCTCTTCAATTTCGGTGCGCGCCTGCTCGATCGCGCTCCGTTCGCTCTCCAGGCTGATCTTCGCTTTTTGCAACTCCGCCTGCGAGGACTCCAGCGAGGACTGCAGGCTGGTCAAGCGCGCCTGCTCGCGGGTCAGCTCAATTTTCACCCGGTCGAGTTCAGCGCGGCGCTCCGCGTCCACTGCCGGCGCGGGAGCGGGGCCTGGCGCCGGCGCACTCTGGGCGACCTCCTCCTGATCGGCGGCCTCTTCCAGTTCGATGAGGCGCGCCGGATCAAAGATCGTATAGAAGTTGCGCACATAGTTCGGCAGCACTTCCCGCTCTCTGGCGAGCTCTTCGAGCAAGGCACTGCGGCGCTTGAATTCCTCGTGTCGCAACGTTTCGGGGATCACCAGCACGAAGAGGCGGCGCTCTTCGTCGTGGTAAATCACCGAGATCGCCAGGTCATAGGTGCGTCCCTCCTCAAAGGGGCACTCCACGACGTTGAGCGTCCCGTCGAGCAGGCGCTGGCGAAGCTCGGGATGCGTCTGAGTGTTGATCCCTGTATAAACGCTGGCAGGAAACACCGGGCCGCCGGCGCTGCTGATCAGAACCGAGGTCTGTGCTGTGCGCCCCAGATGCCCTTGATAAGGCGCCTCGGCGCCCGCTTGATATTCCATGGACGTGCCTCGCCAGAGTGCGTCAACCGCGTAAAAAGTAAGAGGTTCGTGACCGGTTGTGCTGCATACCACGGGATTTTACAGGCCTTCAAGCCTTGAGATCATCCGGGTAGGCATGCTCCGGGATTTCCATCATCCTTCCCGCACTGGCACGACTTTTGCTCCAAACACGAGCACGACGTCCACGGGTTGGTCCGTGACACAGGCATGACCAGGGGTACGCGACGATGCCGGGTACGTTTCACCACAAACGATGGTTCAGGGTGCTGGGGCTCATCATAGCCCTCTTGCTCTGGTGTGGTGCGGCATACGCGCAGTCGCCCGGACCTCCCCGTCAGCTCTGGGAGCAACGACAGGAAGAGCTTGTTGAGGCCGAGGCCCGTCTGGAGGCCGCGCTGAGCGAGTATCAGAAATCTGTGGAGCGCGTCGAAAAGCTGAAGCGTGACGAGGCCAGCGGCCAGGCAAGTCGCCGGGAGTTGGAGGCCGCGCTCCGAGCCAGCCACGGACTTCTGGAGGGAGTGCAGGATCTTCAGATAGCGGTTCTCACCGGCCAGGAAGCGCTGGAGCAAGCTCGGCAGGCGCTGGTCGACGAGCTGGCCCGGCGTCAGCGCAGCCTGGAGGGCGAGCTCGCCCGGGCCCGTGGACCGGAGCAAACCCGACTCATCGCCGAGTTGAATCGGCTCAGCCAGGAGCGCACGCGCCTGGATGCGGTTCCCCATCAAGTCGATCCGGAGCGCGTCTCGCGCATCATCGCCCAGGCCCGCCAGGTCGAGGGCGGTCACCCACGCGATCTTCTGGCCGTGGCCGACGAGCTCGAAGACACCGAGGCCCAGCTCCGCCAGCGCCTGGGTGCCGTCGACGCCCGGCTCCAGGAGCTGGAGCGCTCTCGACAGCTGATGCGGCGTGCGCGTGACTTTTCAGAGCGGGAGCGCTTCTTTGAAGAGAACAACCGCGCCCGGCAGATCGTCCGGCAGGGTGGCGACTCGCGCCCGACCGACGCCACGGATGATGGAAGTAATTCTGACCAGCCCGCGCCCGGAGACATGGAGTCGGGTGCGGATCCGGAAGTCGGAGCTCCCTCTGAAGGCGGAAGTGCTCCCGATTGGGACGGCGCAGACGAGACCCCGGAGCCCGACTTTGAGGGAAGCGACGAAACTCTGGTCATCGAGAGTCTGGTCGACCCGGAGCAGATGTCGGAGCCGGCCTCATCGTTGAGCCCGGGCGCCACCGAACGCTCGCTGCGTACGCTGCGCCGAGAACGTCGGGCGCTCCAGGCTCAGGTCGAAGAGCTGCGCGAGCGGGCTCGCGAACTCCGTGAGCAGGCCGAAGAAGCCTGGCGCTGAGCCGGTGGCCAGCACACCGGGGAGGGATCCATCATCATGGTTGCCTGGCCCCGGTGCCGCACTTATATTGCGCCCGTCCGTGACACTCCCAAACTGACGAATGGAGCCCCGCGATGGCTGATAGAAAAAATCCCCGGGAAGAAGAAGAAAAGTACATCAAACAGCAGGAAGCGGCCAAACTCCAGGAGTTGCGTCGCGAGAAGCAGCTGGAAGCCATCCGCCAGCAGGAGCGCGAGGCCATCGCCGCGTCGCTGAACACCGATGAAGAGGTGGCTGCCGAGGCCATGGCGCTGGGCTTCGACGCCGAGACCGCCCGGGTGCTCCCGCTGCTGCCGCTGATCCAGATGGCCTGGGCCGATGGCACGATCTCCAACGCCGAGACCGCCAAAGTCCAGGAGTTGGCCGACCGCTTCGGGATCGCCGAAGGCACGCCGGCTGCCAACTTTCTGACGATGCTCCTGGAAGAAGAGCCCACCGATCACTTCTTTAGTCGGGCCAACGTGGTCATCGCGCACATGATCGACGAAGACCCGGAAGGCACGATGGGCGAGGACATGATCAAGTGGAGCAAAGCCGTGGCGGAGGCTTCCGGCGGGTTCTTCGGTCTGACCAACCCCATCGCCAAGGAAGAAGGGGCGCTGCTCGATGATTTCGCGCGTCTCTTCGGTGTGAAAGGCTAAGCCCCTTCCCCATCTGACCTGCGTCAAAAAAAGCCGCCCTCCGTGAAGGAGAGCGGCTTTTTTATGTCTCGCGTCGGCCGGCGTCTCAAAAGGAGCCCACCACACTCAACGCCACCTGGTCATTGGCCGACCAGAGCCCGCCCAAAGTCAACCGCTCCGCCGGGTCGGGCCCGTAGAAGAGGTTGGCGCTCAGGCGAGCCCGCATCCCCCGGGCAAAGGGGCGCTCCAGGGCCAGCTGGCCGATCACGTCTCCCGGGGCGATCGAGAGCATGGCCCCGGCCTGCACATCGATCTTCCACAGCCCCGTGCCCCAGTTCAGCGCACCGGCCACTCCGTAGTACCCGCCCTCGAAGATCAGTAGCTCGTCGTCGGCATCTCCCGCCTGCTCCCGGGGCACCAGCGCTCGGCTCAGTGCGCCATCCGCCGCAAAAGGATGCAGCCAGAACCCCTCCAGGGTCAGCGCCAACACCCGCTCTCCGGCGAGCAGCCGCTCATAGGAGAGCCCCAGCGCCGAGAAAACGCTGGCTCGAATCACCGGCGCCATCGTCGTGGTGTAGAACACGCGCCGGGGTGAAAACGCCACATCGGCGCGCACCCCGATGGGGCCGACGTAGCGCGCGAGGTCTGCCACGGCAGTCAAACGCCGGCGAAACTCCGAACGAAAGAGCGTCTCGCCAGCCTCGGCTCGGGCCGAGAGACGCTGGGAGAGCGGGATCGCTTCAGGGTTGCGCGCGGCAAACCCGATGGCATCAAAATCGGCGAAGAGCTGCCCATCTTCGGCGATGAGGTTTAGGAGCGTTCGCAGGTCCTCATCCATCTCCATATAAGGTGTGCGATCCCAGCCGTAATACCCTCCCAGGCCCAGGTCAGTGTTGGCCAGCGTCGTGGTCACGCGTAGTCCCACGCTCGCGTTGGCCGGGGTGGCCATGGGCCGGTTCGCGCTCTGGAGCAGCGGCTGGGCCTGGGGCCAGATGCTCGGGTCGAGAAGATCTTGGGCGAGCAGGATGAAGGGCAATTCTTCGGCGATAAAGGGATTGCGCCGGGTGGCCAGCGCGGTGTCACGGCCGAAAAGCGCCAGGTTATCGGGCTTAAAGAACGGCACCACCACCGCACTGAGTGCGAACGCATCGAAGGTGTACGCGGCCTCGGCGGTCAGCTGGGGAAGGCTCGCCCCAAACGCCCCCCCGCTTCCCGGGGAGCGCAGGCCGGAAGGGTTGATGACGTCGCCGGGGCGAGTGATGTCGGTGCTCCCCCAGGGGGTGCGCTGGTTGCCGATGCTCAGGCGCAGACGGCCCGGGCGCCACACGATGTACGCCTCGTCGAGGGCGACATCATCGTAGGCGCGAAAGGGCCCGCCCACAGGGCGGGCGGCCCAGTGCGAGGCCCGAGCCGCAAGCACCGCTCGCAGCCGGGAGGAGGGCTCGTAGCTGATACGCAGGCCGAGTTCGGTGGAAAGTTCCCAGAGGTCTTCGTCGGGGGCATCGGCGGCCAGGTCTCGCCAGACGCCGGTTCCAAGGTGAATCGTGAGCTCGGTGGTTTGAAAGGCCCCGGAGGTCGGTGGGTAAGCCACCAGGTGCGCAGGGCGGGCATTCTCCGGGTCCACGAGCACCTCGGCACCCGGGTTCTCCGGGTCCACGAGCACCTCGGCGCCTTCCGCTTCACACTCCGGCTCGCCACACGCCTGCTCGTCCTGCACAGGCGTCTCCGGGGCGGGCTCCCGGACCTCCTGAAACGCCGGGTTCTCCGGATCGTAGAGAATCTCCTGCGCCTCCGCCGGACACGTGCCCGCCAGCACTATCAGCCCCACCCACCAGCCCCACGCACCGGTCCGCATCAACATCGCCGGAGTCACCGGCCCAGATCGTCACGGCTGAAGATCGACTCGGGAAGCTCCGCCCCGGGATCCAGCGCATTGATCACGATCGTGGTGTAGCCCCCCTGCTCCGAGCGCAGCGTCATTTGCTCAATGTACACCTGCCCGCCCTCGCTTCGATTAAGGCGCTCGCTGAAGAGGGTCTTCTCCAGCTGGTTATCTTTGCCAAAGAAGCGGATGCGCATGGGCACCCGGTCGTCTTTGCGCAGGTACGCAACCACCCGGTTGTAATCGCTCCCGGCGCTTTCCTTCGGCCGTGCTTCGACCACGTAAACCGGCGTCTCCCCAATACGCTCATCGGGCAGGCGACGGTAGTTGGCCTCGCGAAGATCGCGGCTCTCCAGATCGGCAAAGGTAAAGTGCGTCCCCAGAAAGGCGCCGCGCTTCTGACGCCCCTCCACTCGCCGGGTGACGTTGAATGCGGGCACATACATCCAGACGTCGTCTTCGCCCTCGGATTGCTCCACAAAGAGGAAGGACTGGCCCCGGACCTCGGGCGGGTCGGTCAACTCCACACGTGTGGCGCTCTGCTCATTCGCGCGTCGAGCGCGCACATCCAGGCGGCGCTCGCGGCGCTCACCGGCGCGGTCGTACACGATGAGGGTGAGCTGGGCGCGCCCCGACTCAAACCCCAGCGCGTTGCGCTCCATGGCTTCATCGATCAGCTGCTGCGCGCTGGGCTCCCCGGCGTCGGACTGGGCAACTGCCGGCACACAAAAGGTCAGCGCCAGGAGCGCTGCGCTCCAGGCCACAAAGCGTCGAGAATCTGCGATCGTCATCATCACTCCCATCTTCAGTAGCGCTTCGGTCGTCGGTTCAGCGCACAGGTTCACTTCCCTTTTTGACGCAGTCCTCCTGGTAAGCCATCAAAAACTCTTGTTCCAGGGCGTCCTGAAGTTCGTGACGTTGCAACTTCTCGGCAAGCTCCTCGGGACTTAAGTCCACCAGCTGCTCCAGGATATGCAAACGATTGGAGAGGCTGTCGATGTGCTCCAGCAGGTCGCGCACGATCCGCTGCATCGGGTCGGGCAATCGATCGTGATCGAGATCGGGGGGCCCCACCGTCTTCTTCGCCTCTTTGGAGACCACGCGTCCGGGGATGCCCACCACCGTGGCGCAGGTCTCCACGTCTTTGACCACCACCGAGCCCGATCCCACCCGAGCGCCATCCCCAATCGAGACGGCGCCCAGAATGCAGGCGTTCGAGCCAATGGTGACGCCCTTGCCGATGGTCGGGTGGCGCTTGGTGCGCTGGAGGCTGGTGCCCCCGAGGACCACACCTTTGTAAATAAGGCAGTCATCGCCCACCACCGAGGTCTCGCCAATCACCACGCCCATGCCGTGGTCAATAAAGACTCGCCGGCCAATCACCGCGCCCGGGTGAATCTCCACGCCGGTGAGGTGTCGGCTGTAATGACTCAACATCCGCGCGCTTAGATGATGGCCACGCCCCCAGAGGCGGTGGGAGATGCGGTGCATCCACAACGCGTGGAGGCCGGGATAGGTGGTAACCACTTCGGCCAGGGTGCGCGCGGCCGGGTCGCCACGGCGCACCGCCTGAATATCGTCGACGGCATCTTTAATAAAACCGAGCACGCCGCGCCGCTCCCGAGACGGAGGGCTGGGCTGAGCACGGAGACCGGGTCGTTTCAAACTCATGATAACTTCCTGAAGTTCGTGGGCAGGCCGAGCATGCCCACGCCTATAGCTCTCGAAACAAGGGCGTCGAAAGGTAGCGCTCCCCGGTGTCGCAGAGCATGGTGACGATACGCTTACCCGCGAACTCCGGGCGCCGGCCCACCCTCAGGGCGCCAACGACGTTGGCCCCGGCGCTGATGCCTACCAGCAGCCCCTCTTCGCGCGCCAGACGCCGCGACATCTCAAAGGCCTCGTCGTCTTCGATGGTAAGCACCTCGTCGATGAGCTCGGGGTCGAAAATATCAGGCACAAAGCCCGCGCCGATGCCCTGCACCTTGTGAGGGCCGGCGGCGCCGCCGGAGAGCACCGGGCTACCGGCGGGCTCCAGGGCAATGGCCTTAAACGCCGGGTTCTTCTCTTTGAGCGCGCGCGCCACCCCGGTGATGGTACCGCCGGTGCCCACACCGGTGACGATCGCGTCGACCTGCCCCTGGCAGCTCTCCCAGATCTCTTCGGCGGTGGTGCGCGCGTGGCTGCGGGGGTTGGCCGGGTTCTGAAACTGCTGAAGCATGATCGCGCCGGGCGTCTTCTCCACCAGGTTGCGCGCCTCTTCAACCGCGCCTTGCATCCCCAGCGAGCCCGGCGTCAACACCAGCTCGGCGCCCAGCGCCTTGAGCAGGGTACGCCGCTCCAGGCTCATGGTGTCGGGCATGGTCAAAATAAGCCGGTAGCCTCGGGACGCGCACACAAAGGCCAGCGCAATGCCGGTGTTGCCGCTGGTGGGCTCCACGATCAACCCGCCGGGCTTAAGCGCGCCCCGGGCCTCGGCATCGGCGACCAGCGCCGCCCCGACGCGATCTTTGACGCTCCCCAGCGGATTAAAAAACTCCGCCTTCCCCACAATCTCAGCCGGGCAATCACCCACGACCTTCGACAGACGAATCAGGGGCGTATGCCCCACCAACTCCACGATGCTCTGATGAATCACCATCGATACCTCGGGCGCTCAGCGCGCCTCTTCAAGGGCCGGCGTCAACGCGTAGCCCGGTAGACAGCTTAAGATCTCGAGGGCCGCCTGATAGCGGCCAAAGGGCGGCATGATGTAGGCACCGGCCACCCGCGACCCCACCGCCAGGAGCGTCTCCTGGGCGATCCGCACCCCTTCGGCCCGGGCGGCCTGCCCGGTACCGGCGGCATGCATCCGCCGACGCACCTCCGCGGGCACCGCCATCCCGGGCACTTCGTTATGCAAAAACTCCGCGTTACGCGCGCTGGCCAGGGGGAGAAGCCCCACCAACACTGGCATATCCAGATGCGCGATGTCGGCCAGAAAACGGTCGAGCACCTCCGGGTCGTAGACCGGCTGGGTCATCACAAATCGCGCACCGGCGGCCTTTTTAAGCTCCAGACGGCGCAACTCACGCTCGTAGTCAGCGGCCGCCGGCTCCGCCCCGCACGCACAGTAAAAGGCCGTGGCATCGCCCACCGGTTTGCCGGCGGGATCGACCCCGTGATTGAAGTTCTCGATCATCCGCAGGATGCCCACACTGTCGAGGTCAAACACCGCCGTGGCGTGCGGGTAGTCGCCAACCTTGGGAGGATCGCCGGTGATCACCACCAGGTTGCGAAGATCCAGCGCCTCAAAACCCAGCACATCCGATTGCAACCCGAGAAGATTGCGATCGCGGCCGCAGAGGTGAAGGATCACCTCAATATCAAGCGTCTCCTGCAACAAGCGCCCCAGCGCCCAGTTGGCCATCCGGACCGACGCCCGCGGGCCGTCGGCGATGTTGATCGCGTCGACACCTCCCTCAAGAAGCATGCGGGCGGCATCCAGCGCCCGGTCGGCACGCAACCCCGAGGGCGGATTGACCTCGACGCTGACCACGAAGTTCTCGCGGCTGACCGCCTCGTTGCGAGCCCGGGCCCGGTGCGCGGCCTCGATCTTCTCGGCCAGTCTCGTCGGGGACTTCAGGCTGGCGACCTCCTCGTGCGCCGCCTCCGGGCGCGCCGAGCGCTGCGCGCTCACCTCCAGACTCGCCCGACCGCCTCCCAGCATGCGCGCGGCGGCGGCAACCTGCCGGATATGCTCCGGCCCCGTGCCGCAGCAACCGCCCACCAGACGCACCCCGGCCTTAAAAAAGCGCCGCGCGTACACCCCGAAGTACTCCGGGGTCGCCATGTAGACCAGCCGCTCGTCGATCTTGCGTGGGTACCCGGCGTTGGGCTGCGCGATCACCGGCAACCCGCAGCTAAGCATGTCGACCACCACGTCGTAGAGCACGTGCGGGCCTTCCATGCAGTTGGCTCCCACCACATCCGCGCCCCACTCTCGCAGCAACATCGCCACGCGCTCCGGGTCGGCGCCATCGCCAGTTCGCCGCTCGCCATCAAAGCTCATCTGCGCCACCACCGGCAGATCGCAGACCTCGCGGGCGGCCTCCAGCGCCATGCGCACTTCTGCCAACTGGCGAAAGGTCTCCAGCAGGATCAGATCCACGCCCCCCTCCACCAACGCCGCGATCTGCTCGCGAAAGGCCTGGCGCATCTCTTCGAGCTCGCCCTCGGTGAGCATCGTGGGGGTGCGCCCGGTGGGGCCGACCGACCCTGCGACAAACGCCAGATCGCCGGCGACCTCCCGGGCGATGCGGGCGCCGGCCCGCGCGATCTCCGGGGCGCGCTGCTCCAGGCCATGACGCCGGAGCTTAATGCGGTTGGAGGAGAAGGTATTGGTCGTCAACACTCCGGCCCCCGCACTCAGGTACTCGGCGTGCACCGCCGCCACCAGATCGGGGCTGGAGAGGTTTGCGTCATCAAAGGATTTATTGATGTAGATGCCGCGTTCGTAGAGTTGCGTGCCGATGGCACCGTCGAAGACCACCGGTCCTTCTTCGATCGCCGATAAAAAGGGTGATTGCATCTGGATTTGACTCACGTCGCTGGCTTACGTTACGGACTGCGCGCTCTGCGCCCGGCACTATAGTCGACTTCGGGCCAAGGCTCCATGTCCCCCAACCCTCCTCCCTACCCCCGACCCTGATATGATCGTCGAGCTGGTCAAAGAGTTTCGTTTCGAGTCCGCCCACCGCCTCCCCAACGTGCCCGAGGGCCATAAATGTCGCCGTCTCCACGGCCACTCCTACCGCGTCACCGTCACGGTGCGCGGGGAAGTCGACCCCGAGATGGGATGGTTGGTCGACTACGGAGATATCAAAGATGCGGTCAAGCCGCTGATCGAGCAGCTTGATCACTACTTCCTCAACGAGATTGAGGGGCTGGAAAATCCCACCAGCGAAGTGCTCGCCGGCTGGCTGTGGACCCGCATCAAGCCGGTGCTTCCGCAGTTGCACGCGCTGCAGATCCACGAGACCTGTGAATCGAGCTGCATCTACCGCGGCGAGTAAGGCGTGTAAGGGGGGGGATTCCCGGGAAACCGCGTTTTCGCTGGCGAAGACCGGCTCCCGGCACCGCTCGCCGGGAACGCGCCGTTCGGAACCATCCCGCGCAGCTGCGCGCGCTCCAGGTCCACAACATCTGCGCAGCGCGCTGCATCTACCGCGGCGAGTAAGGCGTGTGGGGGGGACGCTCCCGGGGGATAAAGTCCTCACTGGCCTCGGCCGCCTCCCAGCTCCATTCGCTGAGAACGTGCCGCTCCGGGCTCTCTAAAAGGAGGGAGCCGTCTTCACCCAGCGTCGATGGTTCGACTTCATCGTCGGCCGGGGCCAGCGAGCGCTGAGCCAGGTCACGGGCCAGATGATGCACGATCTCTTCGCGGCGGGCGCTCAAGATCAGCGCAATGGCCAGCGCCAGCGACCCGCCACCGATGGCCATTAAAAACGCCGTATCGTACGAAAACTGAGGGGCAAAGATCACCGCCAGCACGCAGACGACCGTCAACGTGGCCAGCCCCACTGCGCCTAAGAGGCGTACCTGCACGCCGCGGGTGGCTACCCGGGGATCCACCGAGAGCGGCTCATAAGAGGCGCTCGGCGGGAAGTCTCGGCGGTGCACACGTCGACGTTTGCGACGGGCCGGTACCGTATCGCGTCGATCCCTCCAGCGTCCGTGTTGTCTGCGTGCCATCTCTAACCGCTCTGCCAGCTCGAAAAACGAGACCTCCTTGACCCGGGCCGCCCTTGCCATCGCCGCATCCCCCCCGATGTGCGTGCTCAAAGCTCGGTGGCCCTGCGCCCGCGATCCTAACAAAACCTGGCCTCGAACGCATAAACCCCAACTCGAATCGCCCCCGCAATTCTTCCCTCTTAACCCTAAGCACCTGAAACACTTCGAGAATTCGAACTTCCCGTTAAACTATTCCGTGCTGAGCGGAAAATTTTTCGAAAAAGGCGTTGACACCCCCGGGGGGTGGCTGTAGATATGTCCTCGCTTTCGGGGGAAACCCTGAAAGACATCACTGGAAACACCAAGCCCGGTGATAAAGTTCGGCAGACAACTTCGGTTGAACGTTGAACACTGTTGGGCCGTTAGCTCAGTTGGTAGAGCAGCAGACTTTTAATCTGCGGGTCGGTGGTTCGAGCCCACCACGGCTCACGTCCCCTTCGTCTAGAGGCCTAGGACACCGGCCTTTCACGCCGGCGACACGGGTTCGAATCCCGTAGGGGACGCTCGCTTAACTCCGGTTAAGCGCGTCTGGCAGCACCAGACATATATCAGGACATCAGCTCTTCGGGGCTGAAACGTCCCCTTCGTCTAGAGGCCTAGGACACCGGCCTTTCACGCCGGCGACACGGGTTCGAATCCCGTAGGGGACGCTCCAGATTCGAGAAAGCCGACCAGCAATGGTCGGCTTTTTTCGTGGGTGGTTTCCGCGGCTCTTCCTCATCCCCGCCTCCCTCCCCCCTTGAGAAATACGGACCGCTCTTAGACGTCCCGGCTGCGCTCGGCGCGATCCGCCACAATCACCACATGGCGATGCACGCCTCGCCCCAGCCAGCGCCAGGTCAAAACCTCCAGCGACTGAGCGCGAAGCCTCGCCAGCCACCCCTCGACCCGATCAAAGTGCAGGGGCTCCGGTGCCATCCCCCGCAGCCGGTTGGCGCTATGGTCGAGAAAGGTCGTCAGGCGGCGATCCCAGCTGCGCTCATACACCGTCTCCAGCAGGATCACGCGTCGGGCCACCCGTCGGGCCTCGGCCAGCACACGATCAGGCCGACGCGCGTGGTGCAGGGTGTAAACGATCACCACCGCGTCGAACGCGTCGTCCTCAAAGGGCAGATGCTCCCCGTCGTAGACCTCAAAGGGCAGCTCAGTGCGGTTGCGATTGTCCACATCGGCCAGCACGACCTCGTGCCCGGCCTCGGCGATCAACTGCCCCACAAAGCCCTCCCCCGCCCCCAGATCCAGCACCCGGTCCCCCGCACGCAGGTAGGGGCTTAGCACCTCCACCTTGGCCCGCGCCCGGCGCCGCAGCATCCACTGAATCCCCCGGGGACCGGCCTGCATCATCACCGAAGCCCCCACCCAGAACGTCTGAAAGATCATCACCATCACTTCCTTCTCCCGCACAAACGCCGGGTCATAGAAAAGATACGAGAGCAAGAGCACCGAAGCCGCCAGGCTCACCGACCACCACCCGGCCAGCGCCGCCGCCGCCAGCAGCCCCAGCGCGTACCAGGGGTGCAATACCGCCGTGAAGAGCAGGTAGGCCGCCCAGGCTCCGCACATGCCGGCGGCCACCCGGCGGCGGCTGCCATCCTGCCAGGCGCTCGCCAGTGTGATGCCCGCCAGGGTGGCCGCCTGCAAGATCGGCCCCAGAACCGGCGTCACCGGCGGCGTGATTCCCTCGCGGTACCCCAACAGCGCACGCGCCGCGTAGAAGATCGGGGCATCAAACGAGAAGACCTCGGCGTAGAGCTCGGCGCTGGCGCGCTGATTGGCCACCAGGTCCTCGAACCAGAAGGGCACATAGCCCACTGCCACCACCCCGATCGCCACCAGGGCCGCCACACAGGCGTGAGCAAAACGCCCCCGGCGCCACAGCGCCATCCCCACCACCGGACTGACCACCAGGAAGGTAAGTTTGGCCAGGGCCATCGCCCCGATCGCCGCTCCCAACTGCCAGGCCGGCCGGCGACCGAGCATCACCACCAGGAGCACCATCCACCCCACCGCCAGCGCCTCGGTATGGCCGCCGCCGGCCACCTCCCAGTAGACCAGCGGATGCCAGGCGTAGAGCGCCGCCCAGCCCACCGCGCGCCGCATCGTCAGCAACGCGCGGGCGATGAGCAACACCGCCAGCAGATCGGCCAGCACAAAGAGCCCGCGCAGCCACCGCTCGGCGCTCCCTCCCACCACTTCAGCCAGCACATCCCCCGCGGCAAACGCCAGCATCGCCAGCGGCGGGTAGAGCGTGTGGTAATCCGGGCTGTTCATCCGCCCGAGCTCCGCCCGCACCTCATCCGCCAGGGCGTTCTGGCCCCCCAAACGCGCCACCCGCTCCCGGGGCGTCTCGGCGTAGGGGTTCTCGCCAGCGGCCACCAACGCCCCGTCCCAGGTGTAGCGCCACACGTCGTCGGAGAGCGACACCGGGGCTACCAGCGCCGCACACCGCAGCAGCACCGCCCCGGCCAGCACCACCGCCACGCCGCGCCAGCGCGGCCCCGAACCGAGCCAGCGCGGCCCCGAACCGAGCCAGCCCCACCCCGACCACAGCCCCCACCCCAACATCAGCGTGCTCAGCACCACCACGCCCAAAAAAGAAGCCACCGCTTCACGCGGTGGCTCCTCTCCCAGGGCAACCCACAGGGTCAACGCCGCGCTCCCCACCAGCGCCACGCCAATGCTCCCGGCGCCTCCCCCCCTGATGGTACGCGCCTTACTCACACACATCGCACCACGTGATAGCGCTTTTTACCGGCGCGCAGCACCAGCATCGACTCGCTGGCCAGATCCCCCGTCGAGAGGACATGCCCCGGGTCTTCCACCCGCTCATTGTTGATGTACACCCCGCCCTGCTCCAGCAGCCGCCGGGCCTGGCCCTTGGACTTCTGCAAGCCGGTGTTGACCAGCAGATCGAGCAGCCCCAGCTCCCCGCCCTCCAGACGCTCCCGCGCCACGTCGGTGGAGGGCACCTCGGCAAAAATCGACCCCAGGTCGCGGTCGTTGAGCCCCTCGATCTTCTCGCCAAAAAGCATGCGGCTGGCGCGGATGACCTTCTCACACTCCTCCGGTCCATGAATCAGCGAGGTCACCTCCCGTGCCAGCACCTGCTGAACTTCCCCGCGGTTCTCACCGGCGGCGACTTTCTGCTCCAGCGCCTCGATTTCGGCGCGGGGCAGGAAGGTAAACAGGCGCAGAAAACGACCGCAGTCCGCATCGGCCTGGTTGATCCAGTACTGGTAAAACGCGTAGCTGCTGGTCATCTCCCCGTCGAGGTAGACCGCGCCTCCCAGGCTCTTGCCGATCTTCTTGCCATCGGCCGACGTGATCAGCGGGAAGGTCAGCCCGAAGGTCGACTCCCCGGTGCGACGACGCGTCAGATCCACGCCGGAGGTAATGTTGCCCCACTGGTCGCTGCCCCCGAGCTGCAGCCGACAGCCGCGGGTCTTAAAGAGGTGCAAAAAGTCGTAGGACTGAATCAGCATGTAGCTGAACTCGGTGTAGCTGATGCCCTGCTCGCGCTCCTCCAGCCGGGCGCGCACAGAGTCTTTGGCCAGCATCTGGTTGACCCGAAAGTGGCGTCCGACATCGCGCAAAAAGTCGATAAAGCTCCACTCTTTCAGCCAGTCCGCGTTGTTGACCAGCTCCACGGCCTCACCATCTTCCGGGGCCTGGTCAACGTGGAGCGCGCGCGCGGTCTGGAGCACGGTGTTGAGCTGCCCGCCAATGCACTTCACATTCCCCTGGAGCGTCTCTTCATCCATCAGGTTGCGCTCGGTGCTGCGCCCGGAAGGATCGCCGATCAACCCGGTCGCCCCGCCCACCAGCGCCATCGGGCGATGGCCGTGACGATAGAAGTGCGCCAGCCCCATGATCGCCACCAGGTTACCCACATGCAGCGAGGAGGCCGTGGGATCGAAGCCACAATAGAGCGTCATCGGCCCCTGGCTCAGCTCCTCATCGAGCTCATCGTGGGTCAGCTGGTAGATGAAGCCGCGCCAGGCAAGCTCCTGCAGCACTTCGCTCTTAAACGTCCGGGGTTGCTCATTCATCGTTTCTTCCGTTCCGAAAACACTCACTGCGTTAGTTGGGAAACACGCGCCGGGCGCACGCTCAGCGTGCGTAGTCGATGGCGCGCGTCTCGCGGATCACCGTGACCTTGATCTGGCCCGGATAGGTTAACTCATCTTCGATCTTGCGGGCGATGTCGCGGCTCAGCGCGAAGGCCGCCTGGTCGTCGACCGCACTGTGCTCCACCATCACCCGGATCTCCCGACCGGCCTGAATCGCGTAGGTCTTCTCCACGCCCTTAAAGCCCATGGAGATGCGCTCAAGATCTTCCAGGCGCTTGACGTAGGTCTCCAGAATCTCGCGGCGCGCCCCGGGCCGGGCACCACTCAACGCGTCGGCGGCGATGACCAGGTGCGCGATCACCGAGTTCTGCGGCTCGTCGTTGTGGTGCGCGGCCACGGCGTTGCGCACCACCTCATGCTCCCCGTACTTGCGGCAGAGGTCGGCACCGATCAGCGCGTGGCTCCCCTCCTGCTCATGGGTCAGCGCCTTGCCGATATCGTGCAGCAGGCCAGCCCGACGGGCCATCTTCACGTTCACCCCCAGCTCCGAGGCCATCAGACCACAGAGGTAGCCCACCTCAATGGAGTGCGACCACATATTCTGACCGTAGCTCGTACGGTACTTAAGCCGCCCCACGATCTTGATGAGCTCCGGGTGCAGCCCGTGAATGCCCAGCTCAAAGGCCGCCCGCTCCCCGGCCTCCTTGATGCTCTGGGCAACCTCCTGATCGGTCTTGCCCACCACCTCTTCGATGCGCGTGGGATGGATGCGCCCATCGGCGATGAGCTTCTCCAGCGAGCGCCGCGCGATCTCGCGACGTACCGGGTCAAAGCCGCTGACGATCACCGCCTCCGGCGTATCATCAATGATGATATCAACGCCGGTGGCCGCCTCCAGCGCACGAATATTGCGCCCCTCGCGCCCGATGATGCGTCCCTTCATGTCGTCGGAAGGCAGGCTGACCACGTTGACGCACTTCTCCGCCACAAAGTCGCCGGCGTAGCGCTGCACGGCCACGCTGATGATCTTTTGCGCGCGCTTGTCGGCCTCCTCTTCGGCCTGCTCCTCGATGGCCTTGATCTTGCGATTCGCCTCCAGCTCGGCCTGGCTGACCATGCGGGCCACCAGCTCGGCGCGGGCCTGCTCGGCGCTGTAGCCGGCGACCTTCTCCAGAAGCACCTCCACCTCCGCGCGCTGGCGCTCCAGCTCCACCTGGCTGCCGGCCAGCCCGGCCTCCCCATCGGCCACCTGCTGCTCGCGAGCCTTAACCGCCTCCTCGCGCTCGTCCAGACGCTCGGCGCGGGCATCCAGGTTCGACTCCCGATTGCTCAGACGCTGCTCGATCTTCTGCTGCTCGAGACGCCGAGTTTTAAGCTCCGCCTCCCCCTCCTTCTGAGCCTCCAATACCAGCTGACGCGACTTAATCTCGGCGTCTTTGATGACTTTATCGGCCTCGGCCTCGGCCTCTCGCTTAAGGCGCTGAACGAGCCGGTCGGCCTCAGCCCGCGCCTCGGCGCTGTACTTCTCAACGAGTTCTTCGCGCACCGGCTCCTGCAGCTCGCCACGAACCTCCTGTTCGACGCGGCGACGCGTGCTCTCAACAGTGTCCTGCTTGAGCGCTTCCACGCGCTGGTCAACGAGTTCTTGCTGCCGGGCCTGGGCTTTGCTGCCGGCGAGTAGCCAGCCGAGCACCACGCCAATGAGGCCCCCGACGATCAGGTAGACCATCAGTTCCATGGGTCACTCCTTCGATGTATGTAAAGACGACCGGGGCCCGGACACATGCCAGCGCGCGTCGGTCGCGATGATATCCACAGGGTGGTCGTGCGCCTCCGTCGGCAGCTCGTCATCGAGCAACTGCCAGTCGTAGCCCACCCCGATAAGTGTGGTATTCAGAAGATCGGCCAGCGCCCGATCATAGTAGCCTCGCCCCGACCCCAGGCGGTGGCCTCGCCGGTCAAAGGCCAGCGCCGGCACTAAAAAAACGTCGATTTCGGACGGGTCGCTGGCCAGCCCCACCGGCTCCTCAATGCCAAAAGCCCCGGGAATCAGACCGTCGAGCTGGCCGGCGTCCACAAACTCCAGACGATCGTCGGGGCCGATGCGGGGCAAAAACACGCGCCCGCCCTGCGCGAGCTTCGCTCGCAGGGCCGCGTCCACATCAAGCTCCCCACGCACCGCCCGATAACCCGCCACGCGGCGGGCGCCGGCAAACACCGGATCCGCTTCCAGACGCTGGCACACCGCCTCCGAGGCGCGCGCGCGCACCTCGGCGCCCAGCGCGCCGCGGCGCGCCCGGAGGGCCTTTCGCAAGCGCGTCTTTTGGTCACCTCTGGGGTCTGTTCCGCTCACCGTTGCACTCGCTGGCAGGCGCACATGCGCCGCTGGACGAGCTCAAAGCCTCGGTCGCACTCAGACACTCGATTGGGGATGGGAGCTTGCTTCGATCGCGCCTTCAGGCCTCCTCGACCTGGTTGATCAAGTCCAGGAGTGTCTCGGTCGTCTCACTGAGCTGCGTATGCATGCGATGCAACTCGTCGCGAGCCTCAAAGAGCTCCTCGGCCACGGTCATGCTGGCCAACATCATCAATTTATCAAAAGGCGCGCTGGGAGCGGCAGCCTGCAGCTCCTCAGCTTTATGGTCGATATATCGCGCCAGACTGCGTACGAAGGTCGCCTCGCGATCACTTCGAATGGTCAACTTCTGGCCACGGATCTCGATCTGGATCGGTCCCGACCCCGAAGCGGTGTCCGAGACGGACGTGGGCGCGCGTCGGCCTGAACCGGTCTTGGTACTTTGCGAACTCACGTGCACCTCCGAGCTTCGAGTCGTCTTTCAAAAAAAAGGAGCAGCGTCGACTCAGTGCTGCCCCACAATCATCGTTCCCCCGGGGAGGAATCATTCCCTCCGAGGGGATCGTGGGCCCAATTATTAGAGCGTGGCATTCGATGCGGCAACCCCAAAACGCCCTCATCACTCCGGCCTCCACGATCGTGGCCTTTCGCTCCCGGAGCGCTCTGCTACACTGAGCCGGTCGCACGCCACCTGTCTTGTGGAGTTTGTATGGCCGACCACCCCTCGCATCCTATTCTGGAGAAAGCCTCCGAAGGTCTTGATGACCGCTCCGAGGAGCTTGGCGAGCGCACCGAAGCCGACGCCAAGATTCGCTTCTACCGGGCGATGGCCAACACCGAACTCGACCCGACCACCCTGCTCAAGCGACTGGCCCGGGCCACCGCGGATGTGATCTTTGACCTCTGCATCGTCTACCTGGTCGATCCCCAGCAGGGCGTTTACCCGGCCGCGGCCTTCCATCCCAACCCCGAGGCACTCGCCGCCCTGCACCGCACCTTTACCACCGGCGACGCCCGGGCCGGCGATGGACTCATCGAGCGCATCATCGCCCGACGTGAGTACTACTTTCGCCCACGCTGGAACCCCCGGCTCTTAGAGCCCCACCTCCCCCGAGAGCGCGACGTCGCGCTGGAAATCGACATCCATAGCCTGATCGCCGCGCCCATGATCACCTCCGGCGGCAAGTGCATCGGGGCGCTCCTGATGGGGCGCCACACCACCACGCTGGCCTACGACGAAACCGACCTGGCCCTCCTGGAATGGATCGCCTCACACGCCGCCATGAAGGTGGAGAACGCCCGCCTCTACCACACCCTGACCCGCACCAACGCCGAGCTCGACGAAGCGGTCAAGGCTCGCGATACCTTCATCGCCATCGCCGCCCACGAGCTGCGCACTCCCCTGAGCACACTTAAGCTGCACGCTCAAATGCTGCGCCGCTTCGCCACACGAAGTCCGGAGACCTTCACCCCCGAGATGGTCGTCAGCCGGCTGGGCTCCATCGATCGGCAGGTCAACCGTCTGGATCGCCTCATCGATCAGCTGATGAACGTCAGCCGCATCATCGACGGCGGGCTCGCCCCCTCCCTTGAACCCTGCGACCTCTGCCAGATCACCCGCGACGTGCTCTCACGCTTTGAACAGGCCCTGGCAGACGCCGGCTGCCAACTTAGCCTGATCGCCCCCGAGAGCGTCCAAGGCGTCTGGGATCTCGAACGCCTGGACCACATCCTGACCAACCTGCTCTCCAACGCCATCAAGTACGGCGGCGGTCATCCCATCGAACTCCGCATCCACGCCGATGCCCGGCGCGCTCAGCTCGCCGTCATCGACCGCGGCGAGGGGATCGCGCCGGCCGATGTGGAGCGAATCTTCGGTCGCTTCGAACGCGTGATCTCCAGCCGCCAGACCAAAGGCATGGGCCTGGGACTGTGGATCGTCCGCTCCTATGCCGAGAGCCTCGGCGGCCAGGTCCACCTGCAGAGCACCCCGGGCAAAGGTTCAACCTTCACCCTCGATCTTCCGCGACACGCCCCCTCCCGCTGAGAGCCCGCCATGCGCGCCGCCTCACCACGAAGCGCCTTCAACCTCCCGACGCTCTTTACATTATGTATCACTCTGGGCGTGATCGCCGGCGCCTGCGTTCCTGACTCCGAGCCCTCCACAGCCGCGGATCGCTGGGAGTTTGAAGACGCCACTCTTCCCCCCGCCCACCAACGTATTGAACAGGTGATCGCGGCGACCAACCACGCCCGCGCTCGCCAGCAGACCTGTGGCCGGTACGGCGTGATGCCCGCAGTGGCCCCGGTGGCGGCCGATCGCATGCTGGCTCAGGCCGCCGCGGCTCACGCCCGCGACCTGGCCACCATGGACCACCTCAGCCACACCGGGAGCGACGGTTCTGACTTCACCGACCGCGCGGCGCGGGCCGGCTTTAACGGCCAGCCCGTGGGGGAAAACATCGCGGCAACCTTCCGCCTGGGTCCGGCCCTGGTGCAGGGGTGGCTGGAAAGCGACGCTCATTGCCGGGTGCTGATGAACCCCGACGCCCGCTACATCGGTGTGGGACTCCATGACCCTCCCCCCGGCGCCCCTTTCACAACCTACTGGGTGCAGGTCTTCGGCCACTGAACGCCGTCCTCTCCTCAAGCGTCTTCCCCCGGGCTACACGCCTCCCGGCCAACAAAAGACGCCCCCGGAGCTCGCTCCGGGGGCGTCTTTTGTTGTTACGCGGGCGATCACCAGGGATCAGGGCAAAAACACCCACCGCAGCTGGCCGGCTGCGCGCCGACTGGTCACGCAGACCTCACCGGTGATGTCGGCCTCAAAGCCACTCCCATCCGGAAAGGATGTCCCGTTGATAAAGAAGGTGCCCGTCGCTCCTTCAAAAATCCCCGTGCCCCCGGTCACCCGGTTAAGCTCCGTAAAGCTGCCGCCGGCGGTATCAAAGACCCCGATATCGCTGCTCTGCACTTCCCCCAGCGGCGTGATCAAACGCAGCACCCCGGCGTAGCTCCAGGTGGAGCCCGGCTCCACCGGCGGAAACACGATACTATCCTCACCGATCGCACCACCGCCGACCCCGTCAGCTACGTAATTGGTCTGACCGACCACGCGTCGTCCCCGCTGCAGCAGGTCGCCGGCCGTGCACATGCCCACCGGACTGTCGCAACCTTCCGTATAAAAGGTCGCGCTGAGCGAGGCGCTGATGGAGCGGCAGATCGGCTCATCCGCCTCATCCTCGTCATGCCCGTGTCCATGTCCCGGGCCCTGGGCAAACGCCAGAGAGCTCGCGCCCATCAGCGCCAACACCACCACGGCAAAAGATCCACGGCTGATCACTCGCTTCCACATTTCGTCCTCCTCAGTACGCATCCACAGGGGCCACAGGACCTACACGACCGACCGGACCGTCCCACCGACGACCCACTAAAATGTATCGTTTGGTTACCTCTTGAGAGTGAAGGCTTTTCGAAAACAAATCAAGCCCTTTCCCCCTCAGGCCATGACCTCCGGTCGGCGTACCACCCGGGTGCCTCCCGAGGGCGCGATCGTCACCATCCGACGCACCGGACGCACCGCCTCGGGATCGAGCAACTCCAGATGAACCTTTTGCAGAATCGTCCCCAGCACGATCTTCATCTCATACATCGCCAGACGCGCCCCGATGCAACGACGCACCCCGCCCCCAAAGGGTAAGAACTGATGAGAACGGTAAGTGCGCTCCAGAAAGCGCTCCGGACGGAAGCGCTCCGGCTCGTCGTACACATCGGGGCGACGATGAGCCAGATAGATCGCCGGCATCGCCACCATCCCGGGCTCCAGGGTGTAAGGACCGATCCTCACCGGGCGCTGCACCTGGCGGGCGATCACCGGGATGACCGGCGTCAGCCGAAGAATCTCTTTCACCAGCGCCTCTAAATAGTCGCAGCCGGCCAACGCCTGCGCATCAGCCTGGGGCCCCAACGCGGCAACCTCCCGCAGCGCCCGCGCGTAAACCTGTGGCGAGCTCAACAGCCAGTAGATGCCCCACGCCAGCGCGGTCGCCGTCGATTCATGGCCGGTGGCCATCAGCGTGAGCACCTCACCATGGATCTCTTCATCGCTCATGGCCTGGCCCTCCTCGTCGTGGGCCTCCAGCAGGATCGCCAGGATGTCGTCCCGCTGAGCGCCGCGCACAGCGCGGCGCTCAGCGATCTCCTCGTAGATCAGCTCACTGAGTTCCTTAAGCGCCTTCTCAAACGCCTCCCAGCGACTCCCCGCACCGGCCTGCCCCTTCTGACGTCCCAGCAGCGCGAGGTTAAAGAGATCATCATCCAGCACGCTGGCAAAGGCCTCCGAGAGCCGCCTTCGGCGCGCGGTGCGCTCGGGTCCAAACACGATCTCAATGATCAACCGAAACGCCACCCGCTGCATCGACGGACGCACCGAAAAGGGCTCATCCACCGGCCACGTCACGCTGATCTCCCGACTCACCCGGGCGATCAACTCTCCGTACCCCTGCACTCGTCCCCGGGAAAAACTCGGCATCAACAACTTTCGCTTGCGCCGGTGGGGCTCCCCCTCCAGCAGGAGCAGCGAATGAGGCCCCAGAAAGGGCTTGAGAACCGCGTTGCCCGCCCCCCCGAAAAACACCTCCGGGTCGCCCCCGAGCACCTCCTGAATATGGTCCGGATGGCTGAACACCACCCCCAGACCGTAGTCGCGAAAGTCGATCGTAAAGGCATCCCCCAACTCCCGGGCACACGACTCCAGAAAGGCGTAGGGGCGAGTGAGCCACTGCAGGGTCTGCTGCGGACTGGTCAGGGCGGGCTGAGGGGGCAGGCTCATCGTCTTCTCCGGGCGCAATGAACGCCTCGACGCTCGTCACCGCTTTAGGGCCCGGACCGCTCCCCGGCGGCCAGACGCAAAGCTTAGAACCCGCGCATCCGGGTCAGGAGCAACGCAACGCCTAAAACACAGCACCACATTACACCTGTCGCGCGCAGCGAGGCGTTAAACACACAAAAACCATTCCTGAATGTTCTTAACTCGAAGGGTATAACCCGGACCTTCCACCCGTCAACAAATTCCATATCCACCGCAAAACACAGGGCAAAAACCTCCCCGCACTTTTTCACGAACCATCCATCCCCTTTCAACAACTCCCTCACCCTTCGGATCCCCGGAGCCCGACAAGATCAATTCCCCCTCCCCAAACCATCCGCGCAAAAATTGCACCAAACCCTCAAATAAAGAATACAAAAATATCCTTGCAACACGTTCAACACCCTACATACTTAACCCATCAACGATCCCAACACGCGCTCCACCAACTCTCATGTGCCCGACTGGGCTCATGCACCCGAGGTGACCTGTGAGTGAGACCTTCGCCACCGTCGAGAAGGCCATACGTGCCGCCGCATCCAACCCTCTTCCCGAGACGATCCGCAAAGATCATTCCTTTCTACTCGACCTGGGATTCGATTCGCTGACCATCACCGTGCTCACCCTGGAGTTGGAGCACTTTGTAGGCCAGCCCGTCCTCTTAAACCGCTGGGTAGAGTCGGCCTCCAACCCCACCGATCTCACCGTGGGCTCGCTCTGCGCCTACCTCGAACAAGTGGTGAGCGTATGAACCGGCCCGCCGTCTTTACCGCCTCTCATGACGATCGCGGCCTGCTCCGGGTGTGCATGAATACGCCCGGCAGCGAGGTCAATATCTTCAGCGCGCAGGCCGCCCACGAGCTCGTCGCGCTGATGGCCAACATCAACCCGGAACGCACCCGGGCGGTGGTCTTTACCTCCGGCAAGGAGCGCAGCTTCATCAACGGCGCCCAGCTCATGCTGGCCAGCGCCGTGCAATCCCCCGGGAGCATCTTCGCACTCACCGCCCTGCTCCGACAGGCCTACCAGGCCGTCCACAGCTGCCCGGTCCCCACCATCGCGGTGGTCACCGGCAGCTGCTACGGCTGCGGCGTGGAGTTCTCGCTCAATTGCGATGTGCGCCTGGCGCTCGACAGCCCCGACGCCACCTTTTACATGACCGAGATCGCCGATTACTTGAACACCCCGGCCTTTGGCAGCACCCAGCGCCTGCCCCGAATGATGGGGCTGCACCACGGCCTGGGCTTCCTGCTCTGGGGCCACCGCCTCTGGGGCGCCCGCGCCCTGGAACAGGGCCTGATCGATGCCCTGCTCCCCATCGACGACACCGCCGCGGCCATTGAGACCGCCATCGACGCCCTGCTCCAGGGCACCCTCTCGCCACACACCCCGGTCGTCGAAAGCACCGCCAGCATCGAACAGGTCGAGGCCCACACCCGCGCCCGCATCGCGCAGCTCCCCACCGAGTACCACCGGGTCTACACCCGCTGCCTGGAGCTGATGGTCCACGCCGCCCACCGGGCCGGCGCCCCGCCCTGCGAAGACGACTTCCGCCGCGAACTCACCCGCGCCGGCGAAACGCTGGTCGAGCCTCAGGCCCAGGCCGCCCGCTCCTTTCTCTACCTGCGCCAGGTCGCCGAACGGGTCCACGTCCGCCGCACCCCGCCGCGCCGCGATCTCCTCCTCGAACTCGATGGCGCCGACGACGGCGCGGCTTCTGCCCTCCTGCACGAACTCCACCAGCGACCGCTGCGCCGCGTGCACCACCCCGACACCGCGCCCCCCGCGCTCGACTCCCCGCTGCCCATCACCCTGCTCGACCCCGACCGCCCGCGTCCCCTGCCCCTGGACGACGCCTGCACCATCGCCGTCCACGCCGGCCCCCCGGGCTCTCCCCTGCCCGATTCCCCCAACCTGGAGCTGCGCCGCCCCCTGCCGGCCCTCTCCCTGGCTGATTCCGAGCAGCTCACCCCCGGCACCGGCACTCGCCCCCTTCTGGAGCTGCGCCTGCCCGAGAAACCCGTCCCCGCCCTGGCCCACGTCTTTGAGTGGCTCGACGCCGCCGGCTTCTGCGTGATCTTCACCCGGGCCCGCGATCGCTTCCTCAGCGACCGCTTCCTCCTGACCACCCTCTGCCCCCTGGTGACCGCCGCGGCCGAAGGCGTCTCGGTGGCCGACATCGAGGCCACGCTCACCCACATCGGCATGGTCCCCTCGCCACTGACCCACCTGCGCCAGAACCTCACCCTGGCCGAACTCACCCCCCGGCTGGCCGCCGATCTCTGCGCACTCAACCTCCACGACACCCGCCAGGCCCTCAACGCCCTGCAGACCCCGGCCGCCGAGCCCGGAGAGCCCAACGAGCACCTGGCTGCCGCCATCCACCTCCACCTGCTGCACCTGATCGAGACCACCCGGGCCTCCCGAGAGCTCGCCCACCCCACCATCGCCGACGTCATCGCCCGCGAACTTCTGGGCTACCCGGTCGGGCGCACCAGCCTCTGCGAGTACCTCCGCCCCGACACCGTGGCCCGGCTCGCCAGCCCCTTCTTCAGCGGCGAAGCCCCGGCCTGGGTCTCCCCCCGGATGCTCGACGCCGTCCGCGCGTTCATCGACCAAAACCGCCCCTACTACGCCTGAGCCTCCCACCGCCCTCCGAGGTACCGAGGACACCATGTCGACCGCCCCCCTCTCCGAAGCACACCCCTCCCCGGCCTGGACTCGCCAGGACCAGGCCGGCGCCACCCCCGACCACGTACTCGCCAACCTGCCCGCCCCCGACCAATCCCTCACCGCGATCTTCGCACGCCGCGCCCGCACCACCCCCGAGGCCACATCCTTCTTCGAGGTCACCCCGGGCACCGCCGGCCCCGAGGCCCGGGCGCTGAGCTTTGCCTCGATGCTGGAGCAGGTCCAACGCGCCCGGGCCGCCCTCTCCCAGCACAACGTGGGCCCCGGAGAGCGCGTGATCCTCTCGCTCGACAGCATCGAGCACTTCATGGCCTTCTTTCTCGGCGCCATGACCCTGGGGGCCATCCCGGTCCCCCTGCCCCCGCTCACCGAACTCAAACTCTCGCGCAGTTTCAGCGAACGCATCCGCGCGGTCTGCGCCGACTGCGACCCCCGCGCCCTGGTCGCCGACCACCGCGAGCGCTGGAACGAACTTGACCTCGACAGCCTGGGCCAGGCCACCCTCCTCGACAGCGCCCGGGCCCTGGCCCAGGCTCGCCACACCCCCATCCCCGATTCCGACTGGCAACGCCCCCTGGAGCAGACCGCCTACCTGCAGTACACCAGCGGCTCCACCGGCTCGCCAAAGGGCGTCATCGTCACCCACGGCAACGTCGTGGCCAACCTGCGCGCCTCCACCCTGGCCGGCCATTTCTCCCCCGAAGACCGCTCCTTCTCCTGGCTGCCCCTCTTCCACGACATGGGGCTCATCGGCGGCCCCCTCCTGGGACTCTTCGTCGGTTTTGCCCCCTACCTGATGCGCCCCGCCGACTTTGTCGCCCGCCCCGACAGCTGGCTCAAAGGCATCACCCGCTTTAAAGCCACCTTCATCGTCGCCCCCAACTTCGCCTACGCGCTGGTCGCCCAGAAACTCCCCGAGCGCCTGCTCCAGGGCATCGACCTCTCCTCGGTCCGCCTGGCTTTCAACGGCGCCGAACCCATCGACCACCGCACCGTCAACCGCTTCCTCGATCGCTTCGAGCCCCACGGCTTCCAGCGCCAGGCCTTCTTCCCGGTCTACGGGCTGGCCGAGGCCACCCTGGCCGTGGCCTTCCCACACCCCAACACCCCGGTGCGCTTCGATGTGATCGAGCGCGCGGCCTGGTCTACCCAACGCCTCGCCACCCCCTGCGCCCCCGACCACCCCGACGCTCTGACCTCAGTCAGCGTGGGCTTTATCGTCCCCAAACACACCCTGATCATCCGCGACCTCGACACCCACCAGCCCCTGGGCGAACGCCACGTCGGCCTGGTCTGCGTGCGCGGCCCCTCTGTCAGCCCCGGCTACTTCGCCAAGCCCACCGAGCACCACGGCGAGCTGCCCACCGGTGACATCGGCTACGTCGCCGACGGGGAGCTCTACATCGTCGATCGCCTCAAAGACCTCATCATCATCGCCGGACAGAACTTCGCCCCCTCCGATATCGAGCGCGAGATCGGCCGCATCAAAGGCCTGCGCCTGGCCCGCGTCGTCGCCTTCACCGAACCCAACGAACTGGGCACCGAGGCCCTCCACCTGGTCTGTGAGATCTCTCCCGGCACCTGGCGCCCCTTCGAGCAGATCGAGCGCCAGGTCCGCCAGACCCTCCAGCACCATTTTGGCCTCGCCCTGGCAAAGCTGCGCCTGGTCCCCCCCGGCTCGATCCCCAAAACCTCCAGCGGAAAAATCAAACGCCGCCACACCCAGCACCTGGCCCGCACCGGCCAGCTCAAAGACGCCCGCGACTGGCCCACCCTGCTCAAAACCCGCGTCGAACACCTCCAGAAAAAGGCCCGCCTCCTCGCGGCCCTTGTCCTGGAGCGCACCCGCCGGTTATGACGGTAGAAGTACGAATACAACTTGCCACGCTTGATACCGAGAGCCCCGGAGCTGCCCGCAGTCCGACGCGCTCTCGCGTGTGCGCCCCCAGCCGGCGCACACGCTCCTGTGTATCCATCATCTAAACGCCCCGGCTTACGAGGTACCGGACCATGAGCTCGACCCACCCTGCCGCCGACGTCGGCCTGCTCGACGCGCTGCTCGCACGCATTGCCCCCAACTTCGCTTCCGCATCCCCCGAACAAGCCTTCCGCGCCAAGATCGTCATCGTCTTCTCCCTGGCCCTGGCCATCTGGGCGCCGGTGTACTCGGTGATCATGTACGCCCTCTCCAGCACCTGGTTCAGCGGGGTGGGCGTGATGATCTGCGCCGGCACCGTCTGCGCCTCCATCGCCATGCTACGCCGGGGCGTCAGCTTCCACTTCATCGGCAACTGGCTGGCCTTCAACGTCTACTGGTGCATGCTCTTTGTGACCATGGTCGCCGGCTTTGGCTCCCCGCCCCTGCTCTGGCTCTCGGTGGTCCCTATGCTGGCGATCCTGGTGGCCAACATCCGCTCCGGCGTCGTCTGGCTTGTCTTAAGCCTGACGGCCTCGGCCATCTACTACATCAACGTCCTCGCCGGCGCCGAGCGATCCACCTCGCTTGGGGAGCGCGAGTCGATCATCTTTGAGATGACCGTGCTGGCCGGCCTCTACGTGCTGGTGTTGAGCATGACCCTGGCCTACGAGGCCCTCAAAAACTGGGCGATCACCCAGATGCAACGCCGCGAAGCCCACACCCGCGCCATCGTCGAAACCGCCGCCGATGGCATCCTCACCCTCACCCTCAACGGCCAGATCGAAGACCTCAACCCGGCCGCCGCCCGCATCTTCGGCTACTCCCAGGGCGCCATCGTCAGCTCCCCCTTCTCCGCCATCGTCCCGGCCATCTCCGGGCGCCCCCCCGAGCTCAGCGCCCTCCAGCAGGACATCTCCACCGAGGAGGAGTTGGCCGAGCGCCAGACCCTCTTCTCCGACGATGACCCGGTGGGCCTGCCCGCCTGGGAGGGCGCCCTCTACGAATCCGACGCCGTGCGCGCCGACGGGGAGCGCTTCCCCGTCGAACTCTCCGTCTCCCCCATCGAAAACGACGTCGATGAGCGCCGCGTGGTCATCCTGCGCGACATCACCGCCCGCCGACAGGCCGAGATCGAGCTGCGCGAGGCCCGCGACGCCGCCCTCCAGGCCTCCGAGGCCAAGAGCGCCTTCTTGGCCAATACCAGCCACGAACTGCGCACCCCGCTCAACGCCATCATCGGCTACAGCGAACTCATCAGCGAAGAGATGGCCTTAGAAGGCCAGGACGAGTACCTCGACGACCTCCAGAAAATCGGCTCCGCCGCCAACCACCTCCTCAGCCTGATCAACGGCATCCTCGATCTGGCCAAGATCGAGGCCGGCAAAATGGACATGTACCTGGAGACCATCAACCTCCCCGATCTCATCCAGAACGTGCAGGCCACCATCACCCCCCTGGTCGAAAAAAACGGCAACCGCTTCAGCGTCGACGCCCAGCTCGCCCCCGCCGCCATGGTCGTCGACCACACCAAGCTGCGGCAGATCCTCTTTAACCTCCTCTCCAACGCCGCCAAATTCACCCACAAATCGGTCGTCCGCCTCCAGATCTACAGCGAGTCCCTCGACCACCGCGACTGGTGCGTCTTCGAGGTCCAGGACCGCGGCATCGGCATCCCCCAAGAAAAACTCGAAAAACTCTTCGACGCCTTCACCCAGGCCGACGAATCCACCACCCGCAAATTCGGCGGCACCGGCCTGGGCCTGACCATCACCCGCCATTTCACCGAAATGATGGGCGGCACCATCTCCGCCACCAGCACCCTGGGCGAAGGCTCCACCTTCCGGGTGCGCCTGCCCCTGAAGGTCGAACAGGCCGTCAACGATCCCCTGGAACTCGACGAAGCCCTCGACCTCCCCGGCCCTCGCCTCCCCGCCGACGCCCCCTCGGTCCTGATCATCGACGACGACCCCACCGTCCACGCCCTGATGCGCCGCTTCCTCAACCGCGAGGGCTACCGCGTAAACTCGGCGCTCAGCGGCTCCGAGGGCCTGGAGATGGCCCGGGAGCTCCAGCCCCACGTCATCACCCTCGACGTGATGATGCCCGAGATGGACGGCTGGACCGTCCTCACCCGCCTCAAAGCCGACCCGGAGGTCTCCCAGATCCCGGTCGTCATGCTCACCATCGTCTCCAACAAGAGCATGGGCTACGCCCTGGGCGCCTCCGAGTACCTCCTCAAACCGGTGGACCGCGCCCGCCTGACCAACGTGCTCGAAACCTTCGGTCAGGGCCGCGCCCACGAGCGCAGCCTGATGATCGTCGAAGACGACGACGCCACCCGCGACGTCCTGGAGCGCACCGTCATTCAGGCCGGCTGGAGCGTTAACAGCGCCCCCAACGGCCGCGTCGCCATGGAACTCCTCCAGGAAGGCATGATGCCCGGGCTGATCCTCCTGGACCTGATGATGCCCGAGATGGACGGCTTCGAGGTCCTCGACCGCCTCCAGGAAAACCCCGACTGGCGCGACATCCCGGTGGTCGTCGTCACCGCCATGGACCTCAACGAGCGCGAGCGCGCCAAACTCACCAAACGCGTCCACCACGTGCTCAATAAAGGCCAGTACAGCCGCGATGAGCTCCTGGCCCTGGTCCGCGATGCCGTCCACCGCGGCACCCGCGCCCCCTCGGTGCGCACCCTGACCCCCTCCACCGAATCGGCCTGACCCGCCCCCCCGCAACGCCCCTCCAAACAACAAGGCTCCCCCTCCCCGGGGAGCCTTGTTTCACTCTGCCCCCCACTCTCCCCCCTTCTCACTACCCTCGCGTCGGTACTTCACCCACACCTTGACCCCTTCTCCTAACCCTCGCGACGGCGCTCCACCCACACCTTGACCCCTTCTCCCTACCCGGAAAATCTCTTCTGCCCCCGCTCCTCTCCCCTGCTCCTAACCCGAAACATCTCTTCTGACCGACGCGCGCCGGCTGCCCGGAGCCCTCGCGTCGGCACTCGCCACCCACCCTTGACCCTTCTCCCTACCCTCGCGTCGGCGCTCGCCATTCACCACCGAGCCTCCTCCCAACCCTTTCGCGGGCACGCCAACGACGCGCTTACCCCTTATGCCCCCCCTCAGGCCGGCACTCCCAAGACGCGCTTCCCCCTTTGCCCCCCCCTCGCGCTCTCGCTCCCAACGCGCCCCGAAGGTGCTCGCTACCCTGATGCCGGCGCTCCTCAGGCTCGCCAGGGCAGCGACGTACCCTCACCGGGGAGGTGCCCCCTCAGGCCGCTGGCGCCCCCTCCCGGGCGCCTTTCGTGGCCAGAATCACCCCCAGAGTGTTGAGCAAAATCCAGGGGAAGAGCAGCCCCAGGGGAATCGACATATCCTGATAGATCGCCGGAACCACCAGCCCGAGCACCTGCAGTCCCAGCGCCAAACTGGCCAGCCCCAGGAGCACCTTCCAGGTGGTAAGCGCCCGACGTGCCGCGTCGGCAGACCCCAGCATCACCCGCACCCCCTGCCCCCCGGCCCACAGGGTGAGCGGGTTGGCCAGCAGCACATTCAGGTTCCAGAAGGTCACCTCGTGATCGGTAAAGCTCGCCATCACAAAGAGCCCGGTGCCCAGCCCCCCCATCAAGAGCCCCATTCCGGCCAGATGCGCCCCCCACATCACTCGCCGCACCCGCGTGGCGCGCCGCCCGTAGGCCCGACCCCAAACCAGCCCCCCGGCCCCCAGCACCACGCCCACCACCAGCCAGATCGGCCAGTGGGTCGGCGGCACCTGGGGCACCGGCTCCCGGCTGGAGCGATGCACCTGGTGGGTGCGCAGCACCAGCGGCTGCTCGTTGCCCTGGGCATCCACCCAGCTGAAATCGAGCACCGCCTCCTCGAGCACTTCCGGCAAGAACATCGCGTCCCAGGCCGCGATCTCCCGGTCGATATCCCCGTTCATCAAAAACATCAGCAGCCAGTCCATCGGCATCATATGCTGACTGTGCCTGCGGGTATGCCCGCGCAACGTCAGGGGGTCGGCCCGGTCAAAGGCCTCCTTAAACTGCCCGCCCACCGCCTGATCGATGATGTCGCGCACCCGCGTGGCGCAGTTATCGTCGTAGTGATGATAGAGGTAATCGCGATTCTCCGGGCGCACGTTATCGGCCAGAAAAGCCGCCATCTCGGCCCGCTTCTCCGGGGGCAGGTTCAGCTCGATCACCCGCACATCCCGATCCTCCTGGATGTAAAACTGGTAGGTCGGCGCCACCGGTGCCGCCGCCACCCAGAACTCCAGGCGCCCCATCGCAAAGCGCCGCAGCATCCCCTGATCAAACGAGAACATCCCGTAGTTGTAGAGCCGCGCCACGTTGAGCCGGCGATCCTCGACCACCAGCGCCGTATGCCCGAACCACTGCGGGATCGGATCGCCCGGGCTAAAGGTCGCCAGGCTCACCACCAGATCCTCCGGGCGGCTTACCCCCTGGGCCCAGGGCTCGTTGGCGGCCGCGGCCGACCCGACCCCGCCCAGCCACAGCGCCACCGTGGTGGCCAGCATCATCACCAGGCGCGCCGGCGCCCCCTTCCATCGCGTACCACGCGTGTCTCGACTCAAAACGAATACCCGAGGTTAAAGTGCACGCTGCCAAAACTCTCCCCGGGGCGCCGGTCCAGCACCACCCCGTAGTCGAACAGCAGCGGGATCTGGTCAAAGATGAGATAGCGAAGCCCCAGCCCCACCGAGCTGCGCACCTGGGAGAAGGGCGCCCCGGCCGGGAAGGCATTTTTCAAACAACGCCCCGAGCTGCGCTGACCGGCCTCATCGAAGCAGTCGACCAGCAGCCCGGCGTCAAAAAACGTGGCCCCGTACACGTTCCATTCCTTGAGCAAGGGGTAACGCAGCTCCGCGGTATAGCTCAGCAGGAACTCCCCGCCCAGCGGCTGCTGACGCAGCCCCACCGGCCCGAGCACATTGGCCGGAAACCCCCGCACCGTGCCCACCCCGCCCAGATAAAAGCGCTCGTCCGGCGGCACCATCGCCTGGCGACCGGCCAGGGGCACCACCTGCCCGTAGCGCAGCCCCTGCCCCAGCACAAAATCGCCCCCCAGCCCCACAAACCCGCTCAGCGCCGCGCTCATCCGCAAATAGCTATCCCCCAGAAACTCCTCCCCATCGACCCCCAGCGCATCCCCGCTGACCAGCTCCGGCTTGAGCTCCAGATAAAACCCCCGCCGCGGGTTCAGCGGACTGTCCCGGCGATCGAAGCTGATCTCCGGCAGCAGCTTGGCGGTGGCCCGCCACTCCGAGAACACCCGCTCCCCGTTGATCCGCGGATCGTTGGCCGTCCAGGTCTGAGCCCGCTTGCCCTCCACGCCCAGCGTCACGTAGAGGCGCTCGCTGATCTCGGCCAGCTCCTTGCGCAGTTCCAGGCGCACGCCCATCTCCTGGCGTAACACCTGATCGTAGGTCACCCCCAGCAGGTCGTAGAGGTAAAAGGGCGTCACCGTCAGATGCAGCTGATCGATGCCCGTGCTCCCCTTGAGAAAACGCGGGTGGCTGTAGATCAGCTCCGCGCCGAACAAGAAATCCAGCCCTCGATTCCCGGCGTCGCCCTCCCCGGCGGCCTGCGCCAGCTGCGCCAGCTCCAGGGTATCCACCGCCGAGATCAACCGCGGCCGAAAGCGCTGCCCGGTGCCCAGCAGGTTGTGGTTGGTGAACTGCACCTCCCCGGTCAGCAACAGGCGCCGCCCGTCGCCCACCAGATCGCGCCCCTCCAGACCAACGCTAAACTCCAAAAAGCGCGCCCGCGACTCCTCCACCGTGATGATCAGCGCCGCCTCCAGGGTCTCCGCCCGGCGATCGGCCTCCTCCAGCCCGATCGTCTCAATGCTCACCGAGTCAAAGATCCCCAGCTGACGCATGTTCCCCTGGCCCTCGATGAGCTTCTGCACATCGAAGCGATCACCGGTCTTCAACGGCAACTCGCGGTAGATCACCTCCGAGCGGGTATTGAAATTCCCCCGCAAAAGCACCTCCCCCACCTCCACCCGCGGGCCTTCGTCGATAGTGTGGCGCACCCGCACCCGGGAAGCCATCACCCCGCCGCTGAACGCGCAGGCCGGGCTCCTCTCAATCCGCGCACAGGCCAGCGTCGGGGTCGCCCCCTCGCGCCACTCGCAGCGCCCCTGGTCCAGCTCCGAAAAACTCATCGCCCGACACTGCGCCGGCAGCTGCGGCGCCTCGCAGGGCACCTCCTCGCCAGTGAGCAGCCGACAGCTCGTCTCCACCCGCGCCAGCGGGTAGCCGATCTGGCCATAGTACTGCGAGATCCGCGACTGATCGGCGCGCACGTTCACCGGCACAAAAGCATCGCCGGCCCGCACCCCCAGCATCGCCTCCAACGTGCCGGCCGGCAGCGCGCGCGCCCCGCTGACATCCACCCGATCCACCTGCGTGATCTCTCCGGGGCGAGCCTCCACATGCACCTGCATCCCGCCCCCCGAGCTGTCGAGCTCCAGCAGGTAGATCGGTACCTGCGCCTGGAGATACCCCTGCCCGCGCAGACGCTCCTCCAGCCCGCTCATATCCGCCAGCAACTGCTCACTCTGCAGGTACCCGGCCGCATCAAAGAGCCCGTAGGGCTGCGTCCCGAACTCCGCCAGCAACACGTCTTCCTCCGCCGCCAACGCGCTGGTCCCATGCAAGCGCACCCCGTTGATCTGCACCCGGGGCCCCTCCTCGATCCGAAAAACCAGCCGACGGTTGAGCCGGTCTTCCACGATCTCCTCCCCCTCCACCGCCGCAAAAGGGTAGCCGCGGGTCTCATAGAGCTGGCGAATCGCCCCCTCCGCCGCCCGGATCTCATCGGCATCGACGTAGCCCGAGGCAAAAAAGGGCAGCTGCTCGGTGAGCGTACCCTCGTCAAAGAGCCGGCTCCCCTCAAAGCTCAACGCCCAGAAGGGCCCCTCATCCACCTCCAGCAGCAGGCGCACGCAGCCCTCCTCCCCGCTCTCCTCCACCTGCTGGTAGACCACCCGCGCCCGAAAGTACCCGCGCCGACGGTACTCCGCGATCAGCGCATCGCGCCCGGCCCGCACCGTCTCGGTGGTGTAGGTCGGAAGCACCAGGGGCACCCGCCGGGCCAGCACCGAGACATTGGTCAAGAGCAGCTCCTGGGCCCGGGCGGTGGTCATCCCCCGCACCCCGCGCAGCCCGATCTCGCAGATCGAGCGCTCCTGGCCCCGCACCACCTTAAAGACCAGGTCCACCAGGTGGCGCTGCTCCGGCACCGGACTCACCTCCATACTCACTTCGGTGTCGTAGTAGCCCTCGCTCTCAAAGATCCCGGCCAGGCTGGCCAGTTGCGCCTCGGCCCGCTCCGGACTCTCCACAAACACCTGCCCCGGGCGATACATCAGCACCTTGCGCAGCTCGCTCTCAAAGGGCGGAGGCTTCAGCCCCTCAAAACGCACACGCCGGATCAACACTGCCCCCTGAGCCTCCATCGCGATGAAGACCGACTGCCCCACCTGACGCCGCTCCACGCTCACCGCCGAGAAGAACCCGGTCTTCAACAGCCGGCGCTCCGCCCGCGCCATGGCCTCCTGGCTGTAGGGCTGCCCCACATAAAGTCCGCTGATATCCCGAAAGCGCTCCTCCCCCAGCGCCTGCCGACACAGGTCCAGATCGCAGCTAAAGGAGAAGCGCCCGATGCGCAGCCCCTCAAAGCGCTCCCCGGCCTTCTGCGCGGCCTGCTGCTCCTCAAAAATCCCGGGCAAGGGGTTCAAGGGGCTGATCGCGCCCGGCTCTCCCGCCGCCTCGGCGCCCGCCTCATCCGGACCACCGGACGCCGGGGCCTCCTGAGCCCCCGCCGCCCCGATCCACGCGAAGAGCACCAGCACCACCGCCCACACACACCCCGGCCACCGCGCCCCGCTGCCTGCCCCCCTCGCCATGTCTACCGACTGCTCCACGCCTGCTCCGACCGCCCATCCACGTCTGTCATTAATCCAGCGGCAGCCGGTAGCGCAGCTTCAGATCGATCAAAAACTGCTGAGTCTCCGTGCGGCTGCGCTCGCTGAGCTCGGTCGACCAGCGGTCGCTTAAGCGGTACTTCAGCTGATACTGCTGCCCGCCGGTGGCATCGGCAAAGCCGGTATCGAGCTGAAAACGCCAGGACAGCCGCCGGGTGAGCGCATCGCCGATGCGCACCTGGGTACGCTCCACCCCGGGCATGATCGTGAACTCCTCCACCTTGACCACGTCCTGAATCTCCCGCTCCAGCCGCCCGAGCAACGGACCCAGGGCGATCTCCAGCGTCGGCCGACTCGCGCTGGAAGCGGTGAGCTGATCGACGGTGCACCCGGTCAGGAGCAGGCTCAAAATGTCGCGCTGGTCGGCGTATGGGTTGCTCTCCATGAGCAGGTCCAGGTTATTGAGGTAGCCGCGAATGTTCATGATGATGTGATAATACTCCTGACCGGTGGCGTCGAGGTTGGAGCTGAGCATCATCGTCGAGTTTCTCTCATCGAGGAAATCCGCCTCCCGACAGGTGTTGCGCACATCTGCCCCGGCCACGATATCGAGGTAGGGGTTGCCCACATCATCATCAAAACGCACCGAGCCCGAGCGCACCTCGAAGGCCTCGCCCTGAAAGGCCACCTGCCCGTCGATCACGTCGATCGTCCCCGAGATCCGCGGCGCCACCAGCGTGTCGCGCAACCGCAGATCGAAGCGAAACTCCAGATCGAGTTCCAGACGCTCCACCAGGCTCTGCAACCGGAACCCGTCGCGCGCCCGCACGTTGAGGTCAAAGCGCACATCGTTCAGCGCCGGGATCAGCTCAAAGAGGCTCTGTTCATAGCGCCGGGCCTGCCGGTTAAACGCCCCGAACACCCGCCCGGCCAGCTCCTGCTCCACAATGCGCACCCGCTGGGTGTAGAGCCCGTCCAGAATGTTGAAATCGCCGCTCACCAGCCAGGTCTCCCACCGCTGCCAGTCCTCCGCCTGCATGCGCAGGTTGGTATCAAAGGCCAGCTGCGCCATCTCCGGGATGCGGTAGCTCATATTGTGGCTCCACATCTGCAGATCGAGCCGCCGCGGCTGATCGGCCAGATACCCGATGGTCCCGGCCACCCGGGTCTGCCCTCCCAGCACGATGCCCGCCAGCGGGCGCTCGGCGGGAATCTCAATGCCCGCATCGCTGAAGATCATCTGCCCACCCTGCAAACTCAGCGGCTCGGGTAACGCCCGCAGGTCCCACTCGCTGGCCCCAAACTCAATGGAGCCCTCCGCCAGAAAGTTCTCCGGCGGACCGCTCACCCGCATGTCCATCGTGGCGCTGCCCTGGGCCTCCACAAAGAAGTCCGGAAAATACTCCGGGAACCCGGCCCGCACGCTGTCGAGAAGCGCCAGATCCACCTCTCCATCCACCCGCACATCCATCAGCCGCGGCTCCAACATGATGCCCCCGGTCAGATTGAAGTAGCGCCCCCCGCTGCCCAGCGTGGCCTGCTGAAACTGGATCAACTCCCCGTTATTATACCCCACAGCCACCGGCCCGCGGTTGGTGATCACCTGCCCCCGGCTCTCCACCTCCAGCTGCGTCAGATAGAAGAGCGCCTGATGACGCGAGAAATCCCGCTCGATAAACACCTCGCTCACCCCGCTGACCTGCGCCTCGTCGAGCATCTCATTGGCCCGTAACTCCGGCAGAAAGGCCATCAAATCGAGCTCCTCCATGCCCACCCGCGCGTAGTAGGGCGACGAGCCATCCAGGGGCAGCTCCATCGAAACCGACACCCAGGGCAAGAGCCCCCCCGCCAGGTGCACCACCCCGTCCAGGGTATGAATGGCGGTGGCCACATCGCCGTACACCCGCCCGTCCAGCGCCAGGTCGCGGACCTCGGCCCCGCCCGAGAAGATCGGCTCGCGCACGCTCCCCTGCCCCTTGAGGTAGAAGCGCCCCTGCCCGGCTACCGACATCGGCAGCTCGTAGAGCTCACGCACCTCGGCCAGCTCAATCGACTGCCCCTCCAACTCCACGTCGAGCGCGCCGGCATAGCCGTAGCGACCGCTGATGGAGAAACGCCCCGCCGAACCGAAGTTGGCCCAGGTTCGCTCCAGCTCCACCCCCTGCGGGTCAAAACGCCCCCGGGCCCGCGCCCGCTCCAGCGCCTGGCCGCGCACCGAGCCATCTCGCCAGCGCGCATCAAACGCCCCGGAGAACCCCTGCAGCGCGCCTCCCAGCTCGACCTCGGCGTCGAGCTTGCCGGTGGCCATCAACTGGTCGTGAATCTCCTGACTTAAGAGCGCCAGCTCCAGCCCCCGAACCTCCACATCGAGATCCACCGGCTGCCAGGCCCGCCGCTCCCACACCGGCCAGGGCGCCGGCGCCCCGGGCGCCGGCGGGCCGGCCATCCACCCCACTCGCCCCTTCGCTCTGAGATCCCCGAAGTTCGAGTCAAACTCCCCCCGGCGGATGATCACATCGCCATCCTCGATCTCCAGATCCAGCGCCAGGCGATCGCCAACCAACAGGTTATCCTCATCCAGACGCCAGCCCGGCTGAGCCATGCGCAGGCTCAGCGCCAGCTCCGGACTCCCCACAAAGCCCTTCATCGTCATCTCAAGATCGGCCGGCCCGCTCAGCCCGCCCATCCCGTAGTACGCCGCGTACGGCGTCATATCGGCCAGCCTCCCGGTAAAGCGCGGGGGCGGCCCGGCATGCGCGTCGATGCGCATCGAGGCGATCTCCTGGACGTAGTTCCGCAGCTGCAGGCGGTCCTCCCCCGAACGCACCCGGGCAAAGGGCACCCCCACCCGCCAGGGATCCAGCCACACCTGACTGCCCCGCTCCAACACCAGCTCCCGGTTGGGAAAGAGCAGATCGTTATCCCGCACCAGACGCACGCGACTGGCGACCTCCACCTGCGCAAAGCGGCTATGCGCCGCATACAACAACGCAAAGGGCGTCTCCGGATCAGGCCGCGAGCTCGCCGGCAACTCCCCGGTCAGCATCACCTCCCCGGCGAGTGCCCCGTGCAAAAAGGGCTGATCCTGATTCAGGGCGCCGGCCACCAGGGCCGGGTCCACACCCTTAAGCGCGGCGTGTGCCCCGAAACGCTGCTCCAGAATGTTGAAAAACGCGTCGAAGACCTCGATCTCCCCCTGATAGAACTCCCCACGCAGGTCGCTGGTCGTCACAAAACGATTATTCAGCGCCAGCGTGCCCTCCAACCCCTCGAAGTAGAGACCGTTGCCCTCCAGCACGTTGACATCCACCTCGGCACGACCCCGCACCTCCTCCAGGCTCCCGGTCAACTCCAGGTCCAGGCGCTCGATGTCAAAATGCAGATTATCCTGCAAAAAATACTGCAGAAGCGGGCTATGAAAGGGCGCCGAGAGCCGTCCCCAGGCATCGTAAAACATCCCTCCGCCCTCAGCCCGCTCCCCGCCCGGAAAGGTCATCCGCCCCCCGAAGATCAGCCCGAACCCCTCAACATCGGCCTCCACCCGCTCCACCGCAAAGCCCTTGTTGGCCCACTGCCAGCCCTCCAGCGCAAAATCACGCACCTTGAAGGTCCAGTCGCCGCGCTCCTGCGGAAAATAAAAGAGCTCCGGCTTAAACCGAAAGTCGGCCTCGGCGATGTGGAGCGCATCCACATTGATGAGCACCGTCTCCGGCTCCACATACACGCTGCCCCCATCGATCACGATATCGGGCACCCGGAAGTCAAAGCGCTGCTCGGCAAACTCAAAATCAGCGTCTTGCAGATGCACCCGGGCAAAGCCCACCGACAGGGGCACCTCCTTCTCCGGGTCCCGCTCCTCGTCGCCGATCCCCAGCGCCCGCAAAATATTGAGGCGCCCCCCCTCATCAAAGTGGAGCCCGATACGCGGCTCGCGCACCCGGGCCTCCTCAAACTCCAACCGCCCCCCGATCAGCATCAACGCACTCAGGTCGGCGTAGAGCTCCGGGGCCTCGATCACCGGCTCGCGCTCCGGCGTCATCAGCCGGGCCTGATATCCGCGCACCGTGGTCAGGCTCGGGCCGAGCGCGGCGTACTCAAACTCCAGATGCCCCTTGAGCACCCGATGCAGCTGCCCCTGAACCCCGCGCCAGACCGCGGGATGGTTCGCCCCGAAATACACCAGGGCCCAGAGCGAGAGCAGCGTGAGCGCAGGCACAAAGAAGATCAGCGGGATCTTCACGTAGCTTCGGTAGACCCGAAACTGAATGTCGTCCAGAAGTGCCATGACTGCTCTGCTGCCGAGCGACCACCGGTCGCCCTCCTATCGGTCGCGCATACGCGCAACCACTCCTCGTCGCGCGCCACTCTACCACCATTGCCCCCGCGCTCCGAGCGCGGCCCGGGCCGCCTCCCGGCTTCCTCTCGACGCGCGCTCCCGACCCCGAATTCACCCCCAAAACCGCCTCCCGGGCCCGCTCACCGCCGCGGTTGACACAGAGAAGAGGCGCGGCTTACCTTCGGCTAGCGTAACTTTCCCTGATCGCCAACCCTTTTGAGGCAGTCGACGCGCATGGCCGAGAATAAAAAGCGACGGCGGACCGCCAACAAACGCGGCGCCCGAAAAGGGCTCCGCCGCAGCAAAACGATCGCCCTCAAAAAGCTCTCCGAGGCCGAACGTCAGGAGATCGCCGAGGTCTTCAACTCCATCGAGAGCAAGCGCCCCGCCCACCGCGACCAGTGCCGCATGGCCGAGCGCCCCTGCCCCTACGTCTCGTGTAAGTACCACCTCTACCTCGACGTCAACCCCAACACCGGCTCCATCAAGCTCAACTTCCCCGGGCTCGAAGTCTGGGAGCTCTCCGAGACCTGCGCGCTGGACGTCGCCGACCGTGGCGGCATCACCCTCGAAGAGGTCGGGGAGCTCTTAAACCTCACCCGCGAGCGCATCCGTCAGGTCGAAGCCACCGGGCTGGAGAAATTGCGCGACGAATACGACGACTAAGGGGCCCGCTGCACAGCCCCCCCAAGAAACGCCAAAAGCGCGTCCGCTCCCGGACGCGCTTTTTTTGTGGCTCCACCTTGTCCTCAGAAGCCTGGCACCTCGCGCACCGCCCCCTCGCCAGGGCCACACTGCCCCTCATCCCCCCGGCCGAAACAATAGAGGCGCCCCGACGCCGCCAGCGCACAGCTATGCTGGCCGCCGGCGCCCACATCCACAAAACTGCCCTCCGAAAGCGTCACCGGCACAGGAGCCAGCACCCGGTCCTGCGACGGCCCGGCCTGCCCCGAGCGGCTGTCTCCCCAGCAGTGCACCTCCGAGCCATCCAGGGTCACCGCACACCCGTGGCTCGCCCCGATCGAAATCTTCTGAAAGCGCGCCTCGGTGCTGGCCTCGACAGGCGCCCCGCTCGTTGCCTGATCCCCCGTTCCCAGCTGCCCCAGACCGTTGCGCCCCCAGCAGTAAAGCTGCCCCCCGACATCCAGACCACAGAAGTGCCGTCGAGCGCCGGCCATCTGCACAAACGCCACCTGCGTAGCCAGGGGCATCGGCTCACCGATTACGTCGGGCGCCTCCTCATCTACCAGACTCAATAACAGATCTTTCTGCCAGCCCCAGCAAGCCACCTCCCCGCTCGGGCTTGTCGCACAACCCACCGGGTAGGCCGTGGCCACCAGCACAGCCTCATACGCATCGCCCCCGATCACCATCGGACTATCGTACACCCCCGGATAGCCATCCGCCGGCACACGTCCGATCTGCCCGGAGTTATTGATCCCCCAGCAGTACACCCGCGCGCTGGCATCGTGCACCCCACAGGTGTACGCCAGCCCGGAGTCCATCCGCGAAAGCTCCAGCGCCTCCGCACCAGCAGCCGTGCGTCGAATCACCTGCGTCGGCTCCAGCACTCGCCGCGTCTCCTCTCCGATCGGCTGCCCCGATTGCCCCTGCGCATTATTGCCCCAGCAGTAGACCCCGCCCTGAGCCCCGATCCCACAGACGAAGTCTTTCCCGGCGCTCAACGCCTCAAACCGAAGCCCACCCAGGATCTCCCGCGGCTCCGCGCGCGCCTCCGTCGTACCATCCCCCAGCTGCCCGGCCTCATTGGCCCCCCAACAATACGCCCGACGAGCACCGGAGAGGCCACAGCTAAACATCTCGCCAGGCGTCACGTCGCGCCAGACAAAGTACACTTCCACTTCCAGCGACGCGCGCACCTCACCGGCCTGCGCCGACACCTGCGCCCGGCCGCTGGCGATCCCCTGAACGCGCCCTTCATCATCCACCCGAAGCACGCTCTCATCGCTCGACTCCCAGCGCAGCGCCCGCGCCGCCGTGGGCGCCTCCAACGCATCAAAAAAAGCGACCTCCACCACCCCTTCGGCCCCTACATGAACGCGCGACGACTCCAGGCTCAGCTCCAAACGCGCCAGGGGCGCCGCCACGGCAACCCGGGCACGGGCCTCCTGTCCTCCATCGGCCGACGAAGCGCGAATCACCCCCTCGCCATAACTTATCGCCTGGACCTGGCCCGAGGCATCCACCTCCACCGCGGCCGAATCACTGGACCAGCGCAATTCCTGCTCCACCGCGCGCTCTCCCTCCAAACTTCGCCACACCGCCCGCAATTCGGCACGCTCTCCCAGGCTCAGCACCAACTCATCCGGCCGAAGCTCCAGGCGTTCCTCCCCGGGACACAATCCGCAATCCACGAGCTCACCGCAGCGATCTTCAACCCAACCGCATCCGCCGGCTGCCTGACAATCCACCGGCTCCTCTTCGCAGCTGGGGGCGTCTTCTCCCCCATCAGGCAACTCGCCAGCATCCCCACGAAAACGCGGCTGAAACAGGTCTGGGTCCTCAATACAACCGCCACAAAGCACCATCAGCAATGCCACAGCTATCCAACACCCTATCCCGCCGACCGGCACCCCACGCCGCCTCGTCACGACACTCGCTCGCATACCGCCTCCACGGCTACACAAAGGCCACCTCACCATCGACGCTGAGCCTAGCACAGCCCTGATGACGCAAAAACCATAGCCTGATAGCAACTTACATCCCCCCCGAGCCCCCAACCTCGACAGCCTGGCCACGCCCCCCCTCCCCGAAGTCGAGCTGCTCGCCACCTAATCACTCCAACGCCCGGCCTTAGCCCCCGCAGGCCGCGCTACTCGCATGCCAGGGGCCATTTTCTGGCGCCCGAGTCCCCCGACGCTACACTCCCCCCCAGGCAAGCACACACCTTCCGGGACCCCAGCCCTCGCCACTCCTTATGGCCTCTCTCTCATCTCGCACGCGCGCCATCCTTCTGGCCGCCTCGCTGGCGCTCGTCGCCCTGGCAACCATCCTGTTATGGCCTCGCCAGGCCCCGCCACCGCCCGCCGAAGTCGACCTCCCCGAGCCCCCCGCCATTCCGTCCATCGAATGGCCCCATGCCGAGGATGCCCCCGAACTCACCTGGACTCCGGGGGCTCCCGCCACGCTTCGATGGCCCGACGGAATGCGTTTTGCCCCCACCCCGGCGCCTACTTCTCACTACTGGGACTTCTCCCACCTCGTGATCGGCCCGTGGCACGCGCTGGATGCTCGCTCCGATAATGGCGACCGAGCCACCTGGTGGATCGCCCCGGGGAACCCCCAGGCGATTCTGGAACTCCACGTCGATCTGGAACGCGGCGACTGGCTCCTGGACCTCCCACAGGGAGCGCTACGCGCCTACCCCACCGACCTCCTCGCTGCCACAGACGACCTCTCTCAGATCGCCACAACGCCCGTAGTGGGGCTGACGATTAAGACCGCCACCATTCCCCTCACCCTGACCATTCAGGGGCCTGCGCTGGCCTACGTGGAGTCAGAAGGCAATCGCCGACGCCTTCGCCTCGCCCCCCTGCCTCGCCACTGCGAAAGCCTCGCCAGCCAACCCGTCGATCTCCGCCTTACGCTCACCCTCGGCGATGTCCCGGTTCCCGTCCCTCGGCTGGCTCCGGAACACGCCCGTACGCAGCTGATCCCCATCTTTGTGGAGCCGCCCAACAGTGGTGGCGATCCTTGGGAGGAGGGACGTGCCCGCACGCCGCTCGAACTCGCCAGGCGCATCCGCGCCCTGACCTTCGGGCACTCCGATCCCGAAGACCCGCGCTACGGAAACGGCGGCCTCCTCTACCAGCATATCGGTGCAAGCTTCGCCATACCGGCCGACTGGTGGGAGGCCCCTCCCATCACCCGGCTTCGCAACGACCTGAGCGATACCCCGATGGAATTCATCCTGGCCACTGACATCCCGGAAGACGCCCCCTCAACGCTCCCCCTGCGCACCGACGCTCCGGTGGAATGCGCCACAATCGCCGAACGCTCCTTCGTACTCGCCACTCCCACCACAGATGCGGCCCCGGTGAACCTCGGGGCCTGGCTGCCGCAGATGCCGCAGTTCCGCGCGCTTCCTCCCCAGCGTGACGACATCCTCCGTACCCTGGTTCCCCAGGTCGGCCACACCGGTGGATTACGCCCGGGACGGCTCACGATTGTGGAAGCTCCCCTGGTCGCCTCACGCAACCCCCTGGTCGATAGCTACCAGCACACCCTGCTGGTCCCCGAACGCCAGGGACACTGGACCCTCCACGAAGACATGATTCGCGCACTGGTGGGCTTCGAATTCCGTGAAGACCGCCCGGAACTCGCCATCACCGCACTCGCCACACGAGCCCGTGCCCAGAACTCCGCCCGGACCCCGATCCTGTGGCAGCCCGGCGGAAGCCTGACCTCCACAGAGGCGCTGCTTCTCTCGCCGCAGACCATCGCACCAGCCTCCGACGAGCCCCTGCCTACGGGCCCCTCGCCCCTGCGCTGGCAATTCGCCCCCTAAAGACGCAACCCGTGCGGCAACGTCTGAGGCCCCATCGCCTCCAGCTCTCGGTAACTGGCCACGCGGACTTCCACGATCTCTCCGCGGTAGGTCAGCTCTCGGCCGGCCAACGGATGGTTCCCATCCACCACCACCTCGTCGGCCCCGACCTCTTTGATACAAAAAAGAACCGTCCCGTAATCAATCCCCAGCCCGTGGTCGTCGATCCCCAACTCCAGACGAGCCCCGACGACCAGTGAGACATCGGACGGAAAACGCCACCGAGGAACCCGCTGACACAGGCGCTCCTCATATCGCCCAAAAGCCTCTCCCGGCTTCAGTGTCACGCAGAACTTCTCTCCCACATGAAGCCCGCTGAGCTTGTGCTCCAGCGCCGGCAAGATCTGCTCGTAACCGTGGATATAAAAGCGTGGACGATCGCGGCCGACCTCCTCCACAAGCTCGCCGCACTCGTCGCACACCTTATACGCTAACCCCACCCTGCAATCGCGCCTTACCCTCATCCCGGACCTCGACCGCTTGTATACTTCTCCTCAGCGGCCTGCTCCCGGGCTCAACCTGCGTGCTCCAGCTCCGCACGCACGCTCTCGAGCACCCGTGTTGACCAGAGATCCTGCGGCCCCGACTCCGCCTCGGCCAGCGCATCCCTTGCTTCTTGATGCCTCGCCAAAGCCGAGAGCAGCCACGCGCGCAACGCCGCCAACTCACTCCTGCGTGCTGGAATCTCGTCGCCAACCCTGGCTTCGACAAGCGCAAGCATCGCCAGCGCGTCGCCGTGCTCGGCCCCCTCTCCGGCAAACTCCACCATCGCCAACGTTCGCGTGATGCGTGCCCTGGGATGACCGGCATCAGCCCACAACGCCCGCGTCATCTCCTCCTCATAGGCCTTCATATCGCCCTCCCGAAGCGCCAACTCTGCCAGACACGCCCGCAACGCGGCCTGACGCCGGCCCTTCCCAAGGTCCTGCCCCAGCGCCGCTACCTGCTCCCGCACGCCCAGCCGATCATCTCGCCGCAACGCAACCTCGACTCCCCAGCGCCTCAACTCCGCCTGATAGTAGCTCGGTGCAAAACGCAGCCCCTCTCCCACGACCTTCTCGCAATCTTGATAACGCCCCTGCCCCAGCAGCGCTCTGGCCCACACCCCACAATGATTTGCTGCTTCCCGCCGGCTCCTCATCCACGAGGGACGCCCCCGCCGAGACGCATAACGCTCCGCAGCCTCCAGCTCCCCGCGCTCCAGCAAAAAATGCCCCACATGAACCCGCAACACCAGGTGCGCCAGCAAGAACACATAGGGCACCAACATCATGCTTAACGCCCGCGGCCGAAAAAACGCCTCCCAGCTCTCCCACCCCGGCTGCGCGGAGAGCCAGGCCCCCACCAGAAACGTCAACGCCAGCCCCAGACCTACGCCGCCCACCATCGACACCAGCGCCGGATAAGCCCGCGTCCACAACGCACTCCGCTTCTTCAAACGCACACCCTTCGCAGCCGCTCCGACCGCCTACGTCTATTACTATCGCCATCACACACGCTGCGTCCCACGTCCCCACCCCACCCGGGCGACCGCCCCCCCCCGCGGCGTACCTACGCTCTCATCTAACAATGCGCCAGATAACACTGCGCCTCAGATGCCTGATACACACTCTCCGCAATGCTCTCCGCCAGCGGTGCCACCGCATCGACCAGATCACCGTCCAATCCCACCGGATCAAGCACCTCTTTCCAGGCGAACTCGTTATCCTCCCCACAGCCCGACCACAACGAGTACCCCCAGCGATCCGGCTCGTACCCCCGCCACAAAGCGACATACAGGTGCTCCGCCTCACAGAAGAGATGATTCGCCGGATCCTTCAGCGACTCATCAACCAGCACCTTCGAGCGATAGTTCAACCCTTCGTGCTCGCTGAACTTCTTTG